>JAAFIU010000009.1 GCA_013298805.1 Cytophagales bacterium
AAAGTGAATATCAAAATTGACAAAATACAATAATCGCAGTTTGCTTAAATATCGTTAATCGCTAAAATAATCAATTTCCATGACTCAACTGACCGATACCCAAATATTAAGCCATACGCAAGTCTTACAAAAAATCAGAAGAATTGCTTTCGAGATTTATGAAAATAATTTTGAAGAAACGGAAATTATTATTGCGGGAGTAAAAGGGCAAGGACATGCCTTTGCGAAAAAATTAGCGATTACTTTAAATGAAATTTCAAGTATTGAAGCAACAGCGGTACTGATTGATGTAGATAAAGACGTAACGTATGAAAGCCCCGTGGAGTTTGATTGCGACGAGCGTTTTCTTGAACATAAAACAATTGTTGTGGTTGATGACGTATTGAACACAGGACGAACTTTTGCGTATAGCCTTTCTCCGTTTTTGAGTATTCCTGTAAAAAGAATCCAAGTAGCGGTAATGGTAGATAGAAATTACCGTAGATTTCCGATTTTAGCGGATTATGTAGGCTACCAACTCTCAACAACCCTCAGCGAATATGTGTCCGTTGTGTTGGATGAAGATGAAAATATGGGTGTGTATTTGAGATAAATTAGGTATTAGTGGGTAGATGAATTAGTTTATCAAATTGTATCATTCAATTATCCATAGCGAGGGAATTAATTCCCTCGCTATGGATAATTGAATGATAAAGTATTGAGTACAACTTAGCGAACCAGTTCAGTTAGGTTTTAGTCATTATGAAAATTTCTCCAACACCTAAAACCTATTTCCTACAAAAAACTCACAATTTCCATCAACCAATCCGCTTTGAAGAATAAAATTAGGATTGGTAAAACTAAAATGATGGCTAAAAAATATTGCTTTGCGTTTAATTCAAAGGTCTGATTTTCAGTTGATTCTTTGAAAAACATAAAAAATGGAATCTTTAGATAAAAGAAAAGAGCAATTGCCGTATTCAATAATCCGAAGATAAATAACCAAAGTAAAATAGGTTGATTGGTTGATTGATACGTTTCCCAAAGTGCCGAGAAAATATTTAATTTCGCAAAGAACCCTGCCGTCGGAGGAAGTCCCGCCAAAGAAATCATTACAATCAACATCATCACTCCATAAAAAGGATTAATTCTACCAAGTCCTTTAAAATTTTCTATTTTCGATGCTTGATTTTCGGTTTCATAATAATCAATTAGAAGAAAAGCTGCCAAATTGGTGAAAAGTACCGATACCAAATAGAAAACAATACTTGTTAATCCCAACTCAGACATTGTTACCAAGCCAATTAGCATAAATCCTGAGTGGGCAATGGTAGAATATGCCAATAATCTTTTAGCGTTATTTTGCCAAAGAGCCGAGAAATTCCCGAAGGTAATACTTGCCATCGCCAAAACTGCCGTAATGGTTTGAAGGTTATTTGGCACAGCCGAGTAAAAACGAATAGCTACTAAAAAGCCTGCAATTTTGGGAGCAACCGAGAAAAAAGCAACCACTGGTGTTGGGGCTGATTCGTAAATATCGGGTGTCCAAATGTGGAATGGAGTTGCTGAAATTTTGAATAAAAAACCACTGATAGTCAGGACAATAGCAACAGTAGAAGCCATGCCGTCAATTTGTGTGATTCCTCTTGAAAAGTCGGGTGATGCAATGTCGAGCGTTCCCGTCATGCCGTACAATAATGACATTCCATAGAGCATAATTGCCGAAGAAGTTGCTCCAAAAAGTACGTATTTCAAACTGCCTTCAATGCCTTTTTTGTTTTTATCAATTGCCGTAAGCATATAAGAAGCCACCGAAACCATTTCGATAGAAAGATAAATCATCAACAAATTTACCGACATAGTCATCAAGCAAAGTCCGATAATCATGCTGATTAAAATAGGATAAAATTCGCCGATAAAATCTTTTTTCGTAACAATTACATGAAAAAGCACCAAAATGGTGGACAGAATAATCAAAAATTTGAATAGAATTGCTTTAGAGTCTAAAATCAACATCTTCCCAAAAAGAAATGAATCGTTGGTCGTGTAAAATTGCTGCACAATTTGATTCAGTACAATTAGCAATACAATCACAGAAAGTCCAAGCATTACTCGGTTAGCTTGTTGCGAATTTGAGACCAATTGTCTCTTCTTTTTTAAATCTTGATGCAAGCATAAATCAATCAAAATCATTATTAAAAATGACAAAGAAAGAAATACTTCGGGTGAAAGTGTTTGAAGACTATCAAGTATTTGAGCGAGTTGGTCGGGTAGTGATAAAAAATTTGTCATTATTTTTCTGCATAAACTTCCTTCATTCTACAATTATTAGTATTTTTGAGTTATACTTTATAAAATTATGTACATAGTTAGAAAGAATGTTTTATTTTGGGTAATACAATTTTGTTGCTGGATTTTGATTGCATACACCGCTCTGAATTATACTCCTTTATCTCCAAACGATACAAATGCAAGACTTATTTTTTTCTTGACTTATCTGTTTGTAGGCTTTGGCATTGGGTATATCTATTGTTATATTCTTGAAGGCATTAATCCTGATAATATCAGCACGTCACAATTTCTGTTATATCCATTTATTGGTAGCTCCACAATCGGAATGTTCTTTACGGTTATAGACTATTTATTTGGGGGCTTGGTTTTCCGTACAAATATCATAGATATAATTTTCCTTATCGTTGAAAATATTTGGTTGGTTATTCCTTGTTTTTTCTTTTATCATCTTTACCATTTTTCTGTTATTTATCAAGATAGAAAGGAAAGAACCCAAAATGCTGAAAACCTATTACAAATATCCGAATTAGAAAACCTTAAAAAGCAATTAAACCCTCATTTTCTCTTTAACGCTTTAAATAGTATTAAAGCTCTTACGCTTTTTGATGGTCAGTTAGCTCGTGAATCAATCATCCAATTGTCTGATTTACTGAGACTTTCGCTTAATTTAGGAGAGCAACAACGAGCAACACTCAGCGAAGAAGTTCGATTAGCTCAGAATTATTTAGCTCTCGAAAAACTTCGTTTTGATAATCGGCTAAACTATACTTTCAATATTGAAAGCGATTTGGACAATGTGTTAATTATGCCCATGTCATTGAATACCCTACTTGAAAATGCGGTTAAACATGGAATCGGTCAATTGAAATCTGGAGGTGAAATCATTATCTCTGCTAAGGTTGAAAAAAATGTTATTTATTTGATAGTCGAAAATTCTGGTGTCTATGACCCTAAACCTAAAAGTGATGATGGAGGTATAGGCTTAGAAAATCTTCAAAAACGACTTGAATTACAATACGGCGATAAATCTTCTCTAACGATTACAAATGAGAATAAAAAAGTAAAAGCTGTAATAAAGATGCCTTATTAACCCTTAAAATAATTTCAATAGTTCTGACAGTGACTGGTGTGTAACATCAAAAATCAGGTTTGGGAAAATACCAAAAATTAACGCCATAATTGCCAAAGGATAAAGCATAATTTTTTCACGGAGTGATAAATCTTGTAAAGGCTCGTCTGTTTGTCTCACCCAGAAATTGCCAAAGAACATTCTCTGCAAAGTCCATAGAAAATAACCCGCTCCAAGTACCAAACCAAAGGTTGCCAAAGCCGCTAACCATCTCGGAATCAATGGACTGTTGAAACCTCCCATCAAGGTGAAAATCTCACCGATAAATCCAGAAAAAGCAGGTAAACCCAATGACGCAAAAAATGCGATGGCGGTCATTGCGGTAAACAATGGCAATTTACTGGCTAAACCTTGATACGAATCTATACGGCGGTCGTGCGTTCTTGAATACAAAACACCCACTAACAAAAACAACATTGCCGACAAAATTCCGTGAGAGAACATTTGATAAACTGCTCCGTTGAATCCTTCACTGGTCAATGAGCCAATTCCGACCAAAATAAAACCCATGTGCGAAATCGAAGAATAAGCAATCATTTTCTTCAAATCGTTCATTGCCAAAGCATTAAACGCTCCGTAAATAATTGATAAAACCCCAAAGCCAACAATCCAAACGGCATATTCATGGGCGATTTCTGGAAAAATAGGGTACGCAATTCTCAAAAAACCGTAACCACCAATTTTTAACAAAATCCCAGCTAAAACTACCGAAACGGGCGTTGGAGCTTCTACGTGAGCATCGGGCAACCACGTATGTACAGGTACGGCGGGTAGTTTGATACCAAAACCGATCATCAAAAAGATGAAAGATAAAGCTCTGATTGAAAACCCTCCGATATGATTTTCAGAGAAAACATTTAACCATGAACCCGAAACATAATTGCCTTGGTCGGGCATAAAACGGAGGTCGAAAGTGTGAACAATCTGTTGTGCAGGTAATTCGCCTTCAGCTAATAAATTTTGAATTTGGGTAATAATCTGTGGCGTAACGTCAGAAGCTGAGTTAATCAGACCCATTTGCACTGCCGTTTCCACAGGGTCAATCACCGAAAGATAAAGCCCAATCATTACAATTAAGATAAAAATCGAACCAACCAACGTATAAATAAAGAACTTAATCGAAGCATATTCTCGGCGAGGACCACCCCAAAGCCCAATGAGGAAGTACATCGGTAAAAGCATAAACTCAAAGAATAGATAAAATAAAAACATATCTAAAGCAATGAAACACCCGATGATTGAACCCGTTAAAAGTAAATAAAGCGAATAATAACCACGTTCTTTTGTGCCAATTTCAAAAGATGAAATCGCTCCAATAAACATCACAATGCCCGTTAATAAAACCATTGGCATACTGATGCCGTCAACGCCCAAAAGGTAATCTATCGACCCAACGCCTAAGTTGCCGAGGGGTAGCGTTATCCAGTCGTATTGTTCAAGAAATTGATGGTCAGCTACTTGTTTGTCAAATTGAAGATATACCGAAGTACAAAGGAGTAATTCTATTCCCGTAACAATCAGCGTAACCCATTTGAAGTAAGGAACAAAACGCTCAGGCGTGAAAGCCAAAATAAGCGATGCAATAATGGGTAAAAATATGAGTAATGATAAAATGGGCATTTTTTATAATGTTGAGTTTGTCATTGGGAACGTAGTGAATCGGAGTTTCGCTAAACCAATCTGTTAGCTTACGAGAAATAATCTTTAAACTCATTTACGTTCGGACGAAATATTTTACATTTTTGTGTTCAAACTTCTTGGCATCAATCCAATAGATTGGTTTAACGAAACTCCGATTCGTTTCTCTCGCAATGACAAAAGCACGACAATTTTTATGTCAAAACGGTAAAAATGATTAAACCTATCAACCCCAAAAAAGCCAAAGCAACGTACAGTTGTACTTTTCCTCCTTGTGCCGAACGAGTAATTCGCCCAACAATGCCCGAAGAATAAGCTAATCCGTTTGGAACGCCGTCAATAATTTTGGCATCAAACCAACCAATGAATTTGGCAATAAATACTTGTAAATTAGCTAAGAAATTCACGATAGCATCGACAAATTGTTGGTCGAAAATTTGTAAATAACCTGATAATTTAACCGTAGGATTCACAAATAGTTTTTGGTAAAAAGCATCAAAGGTTGGTAAATCTGAAAATACTTTATGCCGAGTTAAATATCCCGCCGTAATTCCGATGGAGGCAAATAAGGTTGAAAGAATTCCTATTAAATGATTTTCTTCGATTTTGCTACCGTCCATAAAACCCCAAAACCAACTATGTTCTGCACTCAACGGATTTAAGGTAAATACAAAACCAGTTGAAAGAATTGCCAAAATACCAATAGGCAGTTTCATTTTCCATGAACCTTCGTGGATATTGTCAGGATTTACTTTGTCATTTCTAAACTCCCCAAAGAAAACCATCCATACTTGACGAGTCATGTAAAAGGCAGTTAGAATTACACCTAAAAGAATAGCTCCTAAAAATATTTGACGGAAAATAATAGGGTTATTTTCATTAAACCAAAAACTTAAAATGCCATCTTTTGATAAAAAACCAGAGAATAAAGGCAAGCCCATTAGAGCCATCGAACAAACCAAATAACATACGAATGTAAACGGCATTTTCTTTCTTAATCCACCCATCAAACGCATGTCTTGAGCATCAAAATCGTGTCCTGAATGGTGTAAGGCGTGAATAATTGCTCCCGCAGAGAGAAAAAGTCCTGCTTTGAAAAATGCGTGTGTGAGCAAATGAAACGTAGAAAATTCTGTTCCCAAACCCAAAACCATTAAACCCAATTGAGAAACAGTTGAGTAGGCCAAAGTCTTTTTAATATCCGTTTGGAAAATGGCATAAACCGAACCCAAAAGCATGGTAATGGCTCCAATTGCCGCAACTATTGCCAAAGCATCTGTGCTAAACATTGGTTGAACTCGTATCAATAAATAAATCCCTGCAACTACCATCGTAGCGGCGTGAATAAGTGCGGACACTGGCGTTGGGCCTTCCATCGCATCGGGTAGCCACGTGTGTAAAGGAAATTGTGCTGATTTACCGATACAACCACAAAAAAGTAAAATGCAATAAGCGGTTGGCAATTGAACTTTGGTAAAAGTCGTTAAATCAATGGATTGATTATTATAAAAATAGACCGCAAAAATTCCTATCAAAAATCCTACATCGCCAATTCTGTTCATCAAAAAGGCTTTTTTAGAAGCTTGAACGGCTTCGGGTTTTTTATACCAAAATCCAATAAGTAAATAAGAACTCAAACCCACCAATTCCCAAAAAGCATACATGACAAAAAGATTGTCCGTCAAAACAATGCCCAACATCGAAAATACGAAGAGACTCAAAAAACCAAAATAACGGTATTGGTCGGGGTCGTCGTGCATATATTCGAGCGAGAAAATCTCAACTAAAAGGGCAATGAAATTGACCAAAACCAACATCATTAAAGTCAGTGAATCAAATAGAAAGCCAAATTTGTAGGCTTTTTCGTTGATAGAAAACCAATCGAAAACAAGATGATTTTGTGGATTATGAAGGTTTTGAAGAAGAAAGTAAGCTGAAAAAGCAAGATTTAGCCCCGTCAGTCCGACTGTCAGCCAACCTGCCAAAGTATTATTTTTTCTACCCAAAATCATTGGCAAAATGAAGCCAAGAAGCGGAGTAAATAATATAAACCAGATGATGGGCATTTATTTAGAGAATAGTTGAAATGTTATTCATTGTTTTCTATAAAAAATCCTTAAAAACCGATGGATTTCTTATAAAAGTTCAATTTTGGTGTAAAGATACGACTGAAAATGCAATTCGTACTCATGGATAAATGATAAAGTCTATTAAAATTGTGGAGTAATATTATACAAGGAGTTCGGTTTTATTATGCTGAAAACAAAATTAGACCACGGGTTTTATAGATTTTACCGATTAACACAGATAAATTTTAATCAGTGAAAATTAGTCTAACTTATAAAATCTGTGGTCTAATTTTCTTCTGACCGATAACCATATTCATAAAGATTTACCGATATACTTATCTGGAAATAAATCTTCAATCAGTGAAAATCTGTCATATCCATAAAATCTGTCGCCTATATTTTTAATCCAATTCTTTCAAAAGTGATAAACCGAAATCCCAATTTCCTAAATTTGAATCACCATTGATATGCCCTAAATTATTGAGAACAACCAATTTACTATTCCAACTTTCAGCGAAAAGTTTTGCTTGTTCAAGTGAAACGTAAAAATCATCATCGGAAGTAACCGTGATGGTTTTGAAGGGTAGTGGAGCAGTTGGCATTGGGGTAAAACCTGTTGTGCCACTTGGGTAAGAATCTGCCTCAGTATCACTTGGGGCGACTAATAATGCTCCTTTGATGGGCGTTTTGTATTTTGCTGCCCAATATCCAATGGTTGAACAAGCTAAACTATGACCTACCAAAATGACGTTTTCTGCTCCAATTTCTTGAATTTTATCTTCAATCATTTTTATCCAATCTTCGCAAACTGGTGTTTCCCAATCGGCTTGGGTAACTCTAATAAATGATGGATAAAGGGCTTCCCAAGCCGTTTGCCAGTGTTTTTGACCCGAATTCCCGAGCCCAGGGAGGATAAGAATCTTGGAGTTAAATGTGAGCATAAGTTTTTTGGGTAAATATACTTATATTGTTTTGTAGGTATTTGTTACTAAATTTGTAAACGGTTTCACAAATTTAGTGATTGACTTGTGAACATAACAGAGTAATTGATTAAACGCCCCCAAATTCGTTTAATCATTTTTTGTTTTTGACGTACAATAAAAAGAAAACCCTCCTCATAGAATTTCTACAAGGAGGGTTTTCTTTTGAAAATGGATGTTTTTTAAACAATAAAATGCTTCAATTCGATAAGGTTTTGCGGTAAAGGTTTTGCATTCCAATCTTGATGAATCGACAATGCCGCCCCCAAAGAAGTTGCCTGAGCCACAGAAGCCGCATAAACTTCCATTTCTGGGAAAGCTTTGGCTAACAAATTCATAAAAATTTCATTCTTCCCAAATCCACCATCTACAAATAACTTATTGACTGGAGCATTATGCAAAACTAACTCAGTTGAAAGCAATTGTTGAGAAACAATATCCAACATCAATTGGTGATAGGCTTCTTCGTAAGTTTCAAAAACGCTCAAATCACGTTGCCCAAACAAAGATTCTTGCATGGGTGGTCGTCTTGCACCCCTGAGTGATTCTCCTGCATTCAAATTCTCATGTTGTAATTTTTCAATTAACTCAACCTGATATTTTACTGTTTTGAAGTAATCATTCTGTTTCTGAAAATGCGTTGCTAATCGCTTCGTTTGTTGCTCGTGTTCGTTGCCTGCAAACAAACGTGAAGCCTTTACAGGCTTGCCTGTGTATTGCATGTAAGCAAGACAATCGTACTGTAATTCTTCCGTTGTGAGTGGAATATGGTTGAAGGGATTTAGACTAATGCACCAAGTTCCCGTAGAAATCAAAACGAAAGGCTCTTTGAAAGTTTCTAAATACGGAATTAGTGCCGAAGAACTGTCGTGTAAGCCCGTTCCGATATTCAATGAGTGATTTACAGAATTAGTAAATGAGTGAGGATTCGGGTTTATTGGGGCTAATTTTTCTAAAATTCCTTCTTTTTCAAGCCATTCGTGGTACTGATTTTTTTCAAAATCCCACAAGTTTGTATGACAACCAATACTGGTAATATCGCTGAAATATTTACCCGTGAAAAGGAAGTGTAAAAATTGGGGTAAATGCAAAGAATGGCGAATTTGAGCGAATAGAGCAGGTTTTTCGTATTTCAAACGATACAAAACCATGCCTGAATTGAGATTGCCTAACACTGGAGAAGCCGTCTGTTGTGCAAAACGTAATTCTCCACCGTAAGTATCATAAAATTGCTTTTGAAGCGTTGCGGAATACGGTTTTAGGTAATTATAAAGCGGAGCAATAACTTCACCCTTGGCATTAAGATGCACAAAACTTGCTCCGTAAGTAGAGAAATTGAGTGCTTTTATTTCGTATTCTTCAAGTATTGAAACCTCTTCAAATGAAGATGTAACCCAAGATTTCAACAAATCGACATCTTCGCAAGCGTCGCCGTCTTCATCTTGGGTTTCTGGGAATTGCATTGATTTCTCGAAAACTATCTCGTAATTTTCGTTGAAAAAGAATAACTTTTTATTGGTTTTGCCAATGTCAAAAATGGCACATACGGGAATTTTCATTTTGTAATTAAATAGAATTCTATAAACCCGTTGCCACCGTTTTGAAACCTCTTTCTTTGATTAGATTTTCTCTAACTTTCAGATTTCTAAATACTTGTATTGGGCTTAATGCTCCACCAGCACGAAGACTTGCCTCGGCAACTAAAGCACGAACATCGGTACGGAAAGCGTTTTGTAAAATCTCTTGACAACGAACCGTATCGTTTTCGTTTTGAGCGATTTCTAAGGCTTTTCTATCCACTGACAGTGCTTGTGCATACGCCATCATGATGGCTTCCACTGACTGTAAAAGGTCTTCTAATGGGTCTTTTACGTTGTGAGATGCGTCAATCATCCAACCTAAATCTTTGGCATGGTTCATATTTCTGGCATCCATTCCTTCCACTAATTCATTGAAAATCAAGAATAACTGGTAAGGTTTTAAAGCACCCGCCGTTAAATCGTCGTCGCCATATTTTGAATCATTGAAGTGGAAACCGCCCAATTTACCTTCCATCAATAATAAAGAAACGATTTGTTCTATATTGGCATTTGGTAAATGGTGTCCTAAATCAACCAAAGTATAAGCTTTTTCGCCTAATTTGCTTGCGTATAAAAGTGATTGTCCCCAGTCTCCAACGGTTGTTGAATAGAAGTTTGGTTCAGCACATTTATATTCCACAAACATTTTCCAATTTGATGGTAAAGCTGCATAAATTTCTTGTAAACCATCCAAGGTATTTTGGAATGCTTTTCTGAAATTTAATTGACCTGGAAAACAAGAACCATCTGATAACCAAACGGTTAATGATTCAGAGCCTAATTCAATACCGTGTTTAATTACTTCAATATTATGGTCAACTGCTTGTTTACGGATAGCCTTATTAACATTTTGTAGTGAACCAAATTTATAACTTAAAGCTTGGTCTGGCTGGTCTTGGAAGGTATTTGAATTTACGGCATCAAATTTCAAACCGTGTTGTGCCGCTAAATTTCTGATAGCGTTGGCATCGGTTGGAATATCCCAAGGAATATGCAAAGAGATTGCTCCCGACGATTGGTTTAAAGCATGAAGAAGTCCAACATCTTCAATTTTTTCTTCTAATGAACGAGGCTCTCCACCACCTGGGAAACGACCAAAGCGAGTTCCACCCGTACCCAAAGCCCATGAAGGAATGGCAATTTGAAAATCAACTAATTGTTGTATAATCTCCTCACTATTAGCAATTTCAGAAGTGCTGAAGTCTAATTTACGTTGGTGAGCTTGTAGATGAGCGTCGTTATATTGTTCTATAAATGATTTTGAGATTTGCATTTTGTTGTTAGTTTTTAGCCGAAAGCTGATCGCTGACAGCCAACGTTTTAAGCTAAATAAAATACCTCTTTTAATGGAATACTCACGGGTGAATTATCAGGGTTTGAATCCATAATGTCGCCCATGTATGCCCACCAACGTTGCATTACAGGATGCTTGGGTAATTCGTCCAAAGCAGCAGGATTTTCGATGGTTAGTACACCAAATAAAGCGTAAGTTTCTTCATCTAAAAAGATAGAATAATCTTTAACACCTGTGGTTTTTAGCAATTCTGCGAGTTCTGGCCACAATTCATCATGCCGACGTTTATACTCGTCTGCCTGACCTCGGTGGAGTTTCATTTTAAAGGATACTTTGGGCATGATTGAAATTTTATTAATTTTGTTTATGGAAAAACCAATATATCCAATTTCTTATTCACCAGATCAATATTGGTATGAATTTGATAGTGTTAGTGAAAATAAAACAATAAGGAAAGTAGTATTTTATACCTTGTTTCCAGATATGCCCAATACTTACCAATTAGTTTTTGGCAATCTTACACCCGAAAATAAAATTGATACAGTTGATAAAAGTAACAATAAGGATATGAAGGTTATTTTAGCAACGGTTATACAAACCTTAATGTACTTTCTTGAACTAAATCCTCAAGTTTCTGTTATTTTTACAGGAAGTACACAATCTCGAACTCGACTTTACAGAGCAACTATTTCAAAATTGTTAGATAGCCTTGATGAATCTTATCTTATTAAAGGTTTAACATTTGATTTAGAAAAAGAAAATTTTGATGCCAATAAACATTATTTTGCATATTTAATTTCAAAAAATCATGGAAACTAAAATAAAACCCACTCTTAAACTGAATCGGTCTAATTTTATAATTGACTCTTCCTTAAGTGGCAAATTAGAAATTGCATTAAATTCTCCCGATGTTATTAGAATGCAGGAAGAACTTCGTGCTGCTGTCAGTAAACTAAAGCATTTTTCTAAATAGATGAATGTGATAGATAAGTTTTATGACTTACTACACATTCATTATTTATTATCAAGGTTAGATAACCTATCTTACAAAAGCCATCGCTACACCGCCATCAACGTTCAATACATTTCCTGTTGATTTGCTTAAAAGTCCACCTACGAAGGCAAAACAAGCATTGGCAATATCGTCAGGTAAAATAGCTTCGTTTAATAACGTTCTTTTTGCGTAATAAGCAGGCAATTCTTCAACCGTGATTCCGTAAGCCTTCGCACGACCTTCTGCCCATCCGCCTGCCCAAATATTTGAGTCAGCAATTACAGCATCTGGATTTACCGTATTTACTCTGATTTTATCACCGCCCAATTCAGCCGCATTCAATCTTGAAAGGTGCAATTGAGCCGCTTTTGCTGAACCATAACCTGCGTTATTTGGACCAGAAACCAAAGCGTTTTTACTGACAATGTTTACAATATCTCCACCAATTCCTTGTTTACGCATTACTGCTACGGCCGCTTGCGTTACAAAGAATTGACCTTTTACCAAGATGTCGTACAGTTTGTCCCAATCTTCAAGTGTGTGCCCTTCAATTGGTTTTGATGTACTAATTCCTGCATTGTTCACGATAATATCAACTCCTCCGAATGCCAACGCAGCGGCATCCATTGCTGAAGCGATACTTGCATTATCCGTTACATTTAATAAAGTCGTTGCTACTGAATCTTTACCAAATTTCTTGATAAATTCTTCTTTTGCACCTGCTAAACGTTCTTCGTTAATATCATTCAAAATTACGCAAGCACCTTCTTCAGCGAATTTTTTAGCAATTGCTTTTCCAATGCCACCCGCTGAACCCGTTACCAAAGCAATTCTTCCAGAAAGAGCTTTTGGTTTTGGCATACGTTGTAATTTTGCTTCTTCCAATAACCAATATTCAATATCAAAAGCCTCTTGGTGAGGTAAAGATGTATATTCAGAAATGGCTTCAGCTCCTTTCATTACATTGATGGCATTAATGTAATATTCAGAAGCCAAACGTGCCATTGTCTTATCCTTTGCAAACGTAAACATACCAACGCCTGGGTATAAAATTACCACTGGGTTAGGGTCACGCATAGCAGGAGAATTTGATTTTTTACAAGCCTCGTAATAAGCCTTATATCCTTCTCTATATTCAGCAAAAACGCTATCTAAATACGCAGAATCTTCAACTTTGGCAGGGGCTAAAACCAAAGGAGCAATTTTAGTACGCAAGAAGTGGTCAGGACAAGACGTTCCGAGTGGAGCAAGCTTGTCTAAGTCGTTAGAATTGATGAATTCCAAAACACGAGCATCATCCGTAAAGTGACCAATCATTTTACGTTCTGAAGAACAATATCCTCTTAGCGTGGGAGCAATGCTTGCTGCTTTTTGTGTTCTATCTTCTTCTGATAGTGATGCGATTTTTTGTCCTCCAAAAATAGTTGCGTAATTCGATTCTAAATATTCAGCACATTTTTCAATCACATCAAGCGTATTTACGTAGCTATCATAAGCCGTATCGCCCCAAGTGAAAAGTCCGTGTGAACCCAACATGATACCTTTTAATTTGATACCTTTTGCAGCCGCTTCGTTTAGGCAAGTACGCAATTGTAAGCCTAAGTCGAACCCTGGACGTTGCCAGCCTACCCAACCGATTTCTCCGTTGAATAATTCTTCCGTGATTTTTTTACCATCTTTTGCCGCTGCAATTGCAATAGCTGCGTCTGGATGAAGGTGGTCAATGTGTTGGAATGGGAGAAATCCGTGTAAAGGCGTATCAATAGAAGGAGCTTTTGATGCTAAATCAAAAATACAGTGGTTGAATAATTCCACCATTTTGTCTTCTTTTTCAATGCCTTCATAAACATTTTCCAAAGCCAAAAGTCTTTCCATGTACAAAGCAGCACAGCCCGACTTGGTTAAAGTACCAATATCGCCACCTGAGCCTTTAATCCACATCACCTCCACGTTGTTTCCCGTGAGTGGGTCTTTGTCTATAATTTTCACGGAAGTATTCCCTCCGCCGTAATTTGTCAATCTTAAATCCGCTCCTAATAAGTTAGAGCGATAGATAAATAATGCCACTTGGTCGTCCGCTAATTCGGTCGCTTTGGCTTCGTCCCAAAGGTAAGAGACGTGTTTGTAGGTTTTCATGATTTTCTATAATTGAATTGATACAAAACTATAATTATGCCCAATGCTAACCGTCCTGTACTATCATGTTGGAAAGTCTATTATATTTTGATAACTAAGTCAGAGTTCAGAACAAGGAAGAGTGAATTTATAAGGAATATTACAATGAACCTGTTTAAACTTTCCGTTTCTGGCTGTAAATGACTGTATTTTTGAAGCTGTAATTTTGAAATTTACGAAGCATAGCAGAGCTACGGTAAATAAATTACGGAAGTACAGATTCTAAAAGACTTTATTTCAGTCGTAAGGGAAAGTTTAAACAGGTTCAATAGAAAATCACGAATGATATACTTTATTACTTCATTCTTTATTCCTTGTACTAAATTCTTAAATAATGTTTGAAATTGCCATATAACTTCCTGAAATTTGGAACTGTTTTTGCGTAATACTTGATAAAATATTACCTTGTACCCAAACACAATTAAACCATGAAAAAAGGACTTATTATATTGTTATTGGTACTTTGTTACCAAACAAAAGCACAACAAATTTTTATAAATGGGCAAAATTTGACGACCATCAAAAATGTCAATTATATTACGGTCAAAGCTCAGAAAACTTGGATGGCAACTCGTCTTTCTGCCTTCTTAGACTATGGGCAGGGAAGTTCAGAGCGTGAACAAGAAATTACGGATGCTAATAAGAAATCTATGTTTTTTAAAAGCAGGGTAGATATTTTCAACCTCCTTGACCGCAATGGGTGGGAACTGGTTGATAATTATGAAGAAACCAAAGATGGTAAAACGTATATTTTACATATTTTTCGCAGGAAGAAAGCTTAGTTGATGTAATAGAACACGGTCCGTGTTCTATTATCTTTCTACTTCCGCTTAAATTCCACATCTCCTGCATTCGGGAAGGTGGCTATAATTTTATCAATTTCTCCTTTTGGGTTAGTTAGAAAACTGAACGTTATACCGTCTAAGAAATCCGTTCCTTCAAAATAATCGTAATGAAAATGAGTCAGTTCAACTTGTTTGTTGTGATAAAATGCTCGTAAGCCCTTATCTGTTCTGAAAATTTGTAGTGTTCCGTAGGCAGAATGCTCGTAAATACCCGCATAATTATCAATGGGGTGCGACATCATTGCCCCCATTTTACGGCTGGCATTATACTCTTTCTTTTTCTTTTCTTCTTCAAATTTTGCATCATCACGGTCTTTTTTCAAACGAGAATTCCAGTCTGTCGTATTAAGATTCAGTAAATTATCCGAAATATAATTCGTGATAATGTTAACAAAATTATAATCTACCGCACCTGTATTGGTGGTGATGAAAATTCCCAAATTATTATTGGGGAAAACGGTCATTTGTGAGCGAAAACCTTCAATTGAGCCGTTATGTTGTCGGCGTTGATTACCTCGATAAACATTCATATTCCAGCCCATTCCGTAAGAAGAAAAACCTAATTCTGGATATTTTGCTTCGGCTGGATATACTACTTGAACGGGCGTATGATTTTCTCGAAGATTCTTTTCTGACACGATTTGCTTATCGTTAAATTTTCCGTTTTGTAATTGCATCAAAAGCCAATTAGTCATATCTACGACATTGGATTTTATTGAACCTGCCGAACCAATTGCATCAACATTACTGCCAAACCCTGATTCTATAAATTGTTCATTTTCCAACTTATAAGACATTGCATAGTCTGGACTTCTAAACATTTCTGGATAAGTCAAAACGGTACTTTTCATATCCAATGGCGTCAATATTTTCTCTTTGATAAATGTCTCCCAAGTTTTTCCCGAAATGCGTTCAACCAATACACCCGCCACCATATACATGATGTTATTGTATTGATATTGAGCATATAAAGGTTTGGAAGGTTTGAGATATTTGAGATTTTTGAAGATTGTTTCTCGGTCATTATTCGCAAAAAGCCAAACATAATCATGGCGTGGCAAACCAGTTCGGTGTGATAGAATATCCCGTGCCGTTGTGGTTTTGGTTGCTTCGTCATCATACAACTGAAAATCGGGCATATATTCTTTGATGGGTTTGTTCCAATCCAATTTCCCTTCATCAACTAAAATTGCTAATGCCGTTGCCGTAAAAGACTTGGTACACGAAGCAATCGGGAATAAAGTATTGATTGTATTAGGCAGATTTTTCTGGGTATTTTTCAAGCCAAAAGCAAAAGTAGCGTATGTTTTTCCATCTTTTACAATACTAATTGAGGTGGCAGGGATTTTCCATTCAGCCATCATTTGCAACACAAAATTGTTAATATTATTGAGCGTATCGGCTTGAGTAGGAGTTCCTCTTCTTTGGGCAAAACTGGCGTTGAATACGAATAAAAAAGCAAAAGTCAGTAGTTTTAATTTCATCTAAACTTATGGTTATGATATGGGTTAAATAATAGCATTGAAGATATATTTCTTGAACAAATAGCTTAGAATATGTGTCCTTGAAATATCTTCGTGAGTGCAAAGGTAATTTGTTATCCACGATTTAGTAAAATTCTTTCTTGAAAACCTACAAAACCTACGCAATATTTAACAAATATAATTTACTTTTGAACCAACGAATTTTAACATCTTTTCAAGACAAAATATGAATCGTAGAGAAGCCGTACAAAGAGTTGCCCTCATGATGGGAGGGGTACTCGCAGCCCCACTAATGGCGGGCGTAATGGGGCAAGTAACAAATACTGGAACAAGTGTAGCAGTTACAGCCGAACAAGAAGCATTTTTAGCGGAAGTTGCTGATATTATTATTCCAACAACCGATACGCCCGGAGCCAAAGCAGCGGGCGTTGAGAAATTTATCGTGCGGGTAATGCGTGATTGTTACAAAAAAGAAGACCAAGATAAATTTTACGCAGGTTTGGCAAAATTAGATGCTGATAGCCAAGCGAAATTTGGGAAAGGTTTTGTAGGATTAGACCTCGCTCAGAAAAATGAAATGGTTAAACTTTCAACCACTACCGACAAACCTTTCTTCCAAAGAATGAAAGAATTGACCGTTACGGGATATTTTACTTCGGAAATCGGAGCAACAAAAGCTTTGGCCTATTTACCAATTCCAGGGAAATTTGAAGGATGTATTCCATTGAAACCAGGACAAAAAGCGTGGGCTTTGTAAATAATTATGAATTATGAGTGATGAATTATGAATTAATGTTCGCCTTGTTACTTGGCTAAATTAATCTATAATTCAAAGCTTACAATCGCTACGGCGAACCGTTCATAATTCATACCTCATAATTTATAACTCAAAAAAATGAACTTAAATATAGATGCTGTAAAGGCAATGACCTACGATGCCATTGTGATTGGCTCGGGTATATCAGGCGGATTTGCTGCCAAAGAATTAACCGAAAAGGGTTTACGAGTTTTGATGCTTGAAAAAGGAAAGCAACTTGAACACGTAACGGGCTACGAAAACGCCATGAAAGACCCTTGGGAAATGAAATACAACGGTCGTTTGACGGTTGAACAAAAAGAATCTCATCCAAAATTAGCCCGTGATTATCCGTACAACGAAATGACGGAAAAATACTGGATGAACGATTCGGATTCATTGTACAAAGAAGAAAAACGTTTCGACTGGTATCGCCCCAATATCGTAGGTGGGAAATCTATCATGTGGGGTCGTCAGTCGTATCGCTTGAGTGATATTGACTTTGAAGCCAATCTAAAAGACGGAATCGCCACCGACTGGCCAATTCGTTATAAAGACGTTGCTCCTTGGTATTCTTACGTAGAAAAAATTGTGGGTATTTCGGGTGAAAAATTAGGATTAGCTCAATTACCCGATGGCGAATTTTTGCCACCGATGGAGATGTTCTGCGTAGAGAAAGAAGTGAAGCAAAGGCTTGAAAAGAATTTTCCAGGAAGAAATATGACAATGGGACGAGTTGCCAACCTTTCGGAAGCTCGCAAAGAACAATTGGGCGTGGGGCGTGCTGCTTGTCAATACCGCAATAAATGTTCATTGGGTTGTCCTTTTGGAGCGTATTTCAGTACACAATCTTGTACCTTGCCTTATGCTTCAAAAACGGGTAGATTGACGCTCAGACCTGATTCGGTAGTAACTGAAATCATGTACGACGAAAATAAACAACGGGCTACGGGTGTGCGAGTGCGTGATGCCGTAACGATGCAAGACCGTGAATATTTCGCCAAAATTATCTTCGTTTGTGGTAGTTCATTGGGTTCAACAGCATTGATGTTAAATTCAGTTTCTCACCGTTTCCCGAACGGAATGGGTAATGATTCTGAGCAATTAGGACATAATTTGATGGATCACCACTTCCGCACAGGTGCATCGGGTGTTTGGGAAGGCGATTTGGATAAATATTACTCAGGACGACGTGCCAACGGTATTTACGTGCCACGTTACCGCAATATTGGTACAGATAAACGTGATTATATTCGTGGATTTGGGTATCAAGGCGGAGGAAGCCGTCAGGGCTGGCAACGCAATATTGCCGAATTGAGTTTTGGAGCAGATTATAAAAATGAAGTAACAACGCCTGGCCCGTGGACAATGGGATTGGGTGGTTTTGGTGAAACATTGCCATATTACGAAAACAGAATGTTCCTTCACAAAACCGAAAAAGACAAATGGGGAATGCCATTGGTGGTTTTTGATGCAGAATTGAAAGAGAACGAAAAGAAAATGCGTATCGACATGATGAACGATGCCAAAGAAATGTTGGAGTCGGCAGGGGTGAAAAACGTGAGAGGATATGATAATGGTTCGTATTTAGGCATGGCAATCCACGAAATGGGAACGGCTCGTATGGGACGTGACCCTAAAACATCAGTCTTGAATGCTCACAACCAAGTACACGCTGTGAAAAACGTATTCATGACCGACGGTGCTTGTATGACATCGGCATCATGCGTGAATCCATCATTAACTTACATGGCATTGACGGCTCGTGCAGCAGACTTTGCGGTGAAGGAGTTGAAGAAACAGAGTTTGTAGGACAAACTAATTCGTATAAAAATCCCCTTGGAGTTGTCTGAGGGGATTTTTTATGTTAGAATTCAACGCACTACTTAAAGTGTTAGATTAATCAACTTTTCAAAAGTTGATTAATCTTTTGGGCTCTTTTTTATGATATTTCATGGTCAAAATTAGCAGTCGTTGTAACTTCTCGAAATAACTCCGTTATGGGTTTAAACTTTCGAGAAGTTTGTGAACCACCAGTCTCTATTTAATAGGCTTTTACATTATTCCCCTCCAAATTAAGTAAGTTCTCCCTCAAAACTACTTAATAAGCATAATCTCTTCAACCCACAATTTTCAAATTCAATAATGAAAAAAGTAATTGTTATTTTAAGTTATTTGCTGATGTTTTCGGGGCAAATAATGGCTCAAAAATTCGCTCAAAATACGTTTCCTGATGGTACTAAAATACCTGCTTGGTTTTCGGATACTGCTAAAATTCAGTTGAAACAATTGGGTAAACAATTTGTCATTACGCAGTTTGGGGCGGTGAATGACAGTACGCTCGTGCAAACGGAAGCAATTCAAAAAACGATTGATGAAGCCGCCAAACAAGGTGGAGGCGTAATCATAATTCCCCAAGGCACATTTATGAGTGGCGCTTTATTTTTTAAACCTAAAACACACCTTTACGTATCGGATGGGGCAGTTTTGAAGGGTTCTGATAATATTGCGGATTACCCAAAAATGCCTTCACGCATGGAAGGACAAAGTTTAGATTATTTCACGGCTTTGGTCAATGCGTACCGAGTAGATGGTTTCACAATTTCGGGAAAAGGAACGATTGACGGCAACGGATTGCATTATTGGGAAGCCTTTTGGGCGAGACGCAAAGAAAATCCGAACTGTACTAATTTGGAAGTTTCACGACCTCGTTTAGTATTTATTTGGGGTTGTAAAAATGTGCAAGTACAAGACGTGAAATTACATAATTCGGGTTTTTGGACGAGTCATTATTACCAATGTCAGAACGTAAAAATCTTGAATGTGCATATTTATTCGCCCTACCAACCTGTGAAAGCACCAAGTACCGATGCTATTGACTTGGATGTTTGTTCGAATGTCTTGATAAAAGGTTGCTATATGTCGGTAAATGATGATGCCATTGCTTTGAAAGGAGGAAAAGGACCTTACGCCGACAAAGTGCCTAACAACGGTGAAAACACCAATATCATTATCGAAAATTGCGAATTTGGTTTTTGTCACTCGGCTTTGACTTGTGGGAGTGAAGCCATTCACAATAAAAATATCGTGATGCGTAATTGCTATGTCAATGAAGCCAGCCGAGTTTTGTGGTTGAAAATGCGTCCAGATACGCCTCAATTGTACGAATTTATCAGCGTAGAAAACATCAAAGGACAAGCAAAAAGCATGATTTTTGTAAAACCTTGGACGCAATTTTTTGATTTGCAAGGACGTAAAGATGCTCCAGTTTCTTACTGTGACCATATTAATCTAAAAAATATCGACCTCAAATGTGATATTTTCTTCGACGTTGCCATTTCAAAACAAAGCGTATTATCAAATTTTAACTTTGATAATCTGAATATCGAAACTAAAAATGGAAAAATCGACAAAAGCGTGGTAAATGGATTTAGCTTGAAGAAAGTGAAAATTAACAAAGAATTGGTAGAGTAAGGTTGATTAACCTTCAAATGAAATCCCCTTAGATTTGGTTCTGAGGAGATTTTTATGAATAACCTGCAAAACCTCACATTATTCTCGCTTAAATCAGGTTATCTTCAATTTTAATTTTCATCTAATGCTAACATAATTTCATGAAGTCATTTCAGAAAATATCCTTGCTGATTCTTTGTTGTTTGTCTTCTTTTTTAACTAATGCACAAACTGTCAAATATTATCAATCTTTTGATAATCAGAGGGTTGCATTTGAGGATACAGGTAAAGGAAAGTCGATTTTGCTTTTACACGGGTTTATCAATACGGGGCAAAATTGGCGAAGAACTCAGTTGTATAAAGACTTGATTGCCAAAGGCTTTCGGGTTATTGTACCTGACCTGCGTGGAAATGGAAAATCTGATAAACCACACGAAGACAAATTTTATCAGAATGAAGCAGAGGTGCGAGATGTCATTGGCTTGATGGCTTCGTTGAAGATAAAAAAATATGAGGTCGTAGGATATTCTCGTGGTTCAATTGTGGCGGGTAAATTATTGACGATGGGTAAGGGAATTACCAAAGTTGTTTTAGGGGGAATGGGACAGCACTTTACCAATCCGAATTGGGATAGACGCATTATGTTTGCGGAGGCATTCAGCGGAAAAGCTCATTTGCACCCCGAAACCGCAGGAGCAGTTAAATACGCAAAATCTATCAATGCTGACACGATTGCTTTGGGTTTTCTGCAAAAATATCAGCCCGTAACGTCTCCCAAAGACTTAGGGAAATATAAATACCCCGTCATGATTATTTGCGGAGACGAAGATTTGGATAATGGTGACCCTAAAGTTTTGCAGTCGTATTTCAAAAATGCGATTCTTAAAACCGTAAAAGGAAATCATAATAATACCTATGGAACGCAGGCATTTGCTGATGAGGTAATTGGGTTTTTGGAGTAATGTTCCTCACAAAACTTCCGCACGAAGATTTACTTTTTTTCTACGAGAAACGACAACTTTTAAGTCATACTTCATGGAAATTAAGCTACTCCCTTCGTCATAGTCTAAAATATAATCGGGGTTAATGATAAACCCACGATGCACCCGTAAAAATCCCTCCGTTTTGAGGGATTCTTCAAAGGTATTGATACACTTGGCGTACAAGTGTTTTTTTTGATTACGAACGTGAAATATAGTATAATTTCCCGAAGCCTCAAGCATGATGATATTTTCCATCGGGATTCTGATTTTTTTCCTGTAATTAACCGTTAAAAATTTGATTGGAGATAATTTATTTTCCATAGTTGTATCATTTAGGAGAGTTACTCAAAGATGCTTTAATCGTCTCTATTTCAGCTTTCAAGATTTTTAATTGTTCTGATTCTTGCTTCTTGGCATTCAGTAACATAGCTCGTAAAGCCTCATTTTCTTCTTTTAATTCTTGAATAGCTTTGAGAGCCACAACACTCAATCCACCATAATTCACGCCGTAATATTGTCCGTTTTGGGTCACAAATTCTGGGAATAAGGGCAGAACTTCCTGAGCAATCAAACCCATTTGTTGATTAGCGTGTAGCGTATCGGTTTTGTAGAAATACCGTGAAACTTTCAGTTGAGCAACTTTTTCAAGGACAGATTCTACGGGTTTTATTTGTTCTTTTAAACGAATATCCGACGACTGCACCCATGCTCCATCCGTCTGACGTACATACGCCTTAAATGCACCCGATGCACCATAATGAAAATCAAGGTTTTCGTTGCTTGGGTGTGATATAGTCCAGAATTGATTACCCGTAGCAACATCTCTTTTGATTCTAAGACCGTAGCGGTCTGGATTATCTTGGACAGGAGTATAGTGATTGATTTGTACCGTCCCTGTTTGGCGAACTTCAAAACAGTTGCGGCGATTACTATAACTTCCATTTCCAATCGTAAAAAGAAATCGGTTTACATCAGTAGAGTTGTCTGGATAATAGTCATTATTGTATATTCCAATTGCTAATGATGATTGAGAATTTGCGATATTCGCAGTTCCCATTGCTGCACTGTTATTTCCTGTAGCAAGAGTAGAACTTCCTAATGCTGTACTGTTAATTCCCGAAGCAGCAGTATTGAATCCCATTGTTGTACTGTTTGCTCCCGTAGCAACAGTAGAACTTCCCATTGCTGTACTGACCTCCCCCGAAGCAATAGTGTAATATCCTAATGCTAAGCTTCCGAATTCAGATGCGATTGTAGAAAATCCCAATGCAGTACTCGCTTGACCCGAAGCTTTTGTGTTCACTCCCATTGCTGAGGAGTATAATCCAATCTTAGAAGCATCCCAAAAATCAGGTTGGTTATCGAAAATCGTTCCAACTCTGAACGCACTTCTTGAAGGTATCCACATCATTCGAGTGCCTGCTCCACTGACAGGAGCAGTGGGAGGATTGGTATTGTCATTACTATAATCAGTTAATCCCACAGGATTTGCCGACCAAAAACCGCCCGAATTAGTGTTCTGTATTTCATTGCCACCCGCTCCCGACAAACTCCAATAATTGGAAGTGCTACCTGCTTTGGGAAGTTCCGTCCAAGCTCCTGATTGCCTAAACCAATAGCTTTGAGTATTAGTATCAAAGACTAATAAACCATCAGCAGGATTGGCGATGGCGTTTTTCTGAGTTGAAGTCATTCGGGGAGGGAGTAAGCCTTTTGTCGTACTACTCACATCCAACATCGCCGAAGGATTTGGTGCTGTTCCCGTGGAATTTATGCCCATTTGAGCCTTGGAAATGCTTGTTTGAGATAAGAAAAAAAGGATAATAAATAAAAACTTTTTCATTAAAGCGTATTATTTAGTTTTTGATAAGCCTGATAACCATTATTCTGATAAACCACTAAACGTTCCCGAAATAGTGCCACTTGACGTTGTGGATGGTTTTGTTTTGTTTTTAATTTCAAAAGCATCCCCTGAAAAACTCCCTGATACAGTTGTTCCTGATACTTTCAAATTAATTGTTCCTTTAAAAACATACACTTTACTTTGAACCATCACCACGTTGTCATTGGTAGTTAAATCGTATTTTCCAGTAGCTACTGAGCTGATTTTGAAGGAAATGGTATTTTGGCTATTCATCATATCGCTGACAACGGCATAGGATTTAGGCGTTTTTATGAGGGATGCCTTCTCCGAAATTTTCTGCCCGTTGAAGGTAAAAGAAATTTGTCCCAATGGTTTTTGCATCTTTCTGATGAGAGCGTCCACTTTGGGGTCACCTGATTGGGCTTTGATTGAGTTGATACTAAAAATAAAAATGAGGAAGATAAGAAAGCGTTTCATGAATTTGTTGGTTTTGATAACAACACCAAAGTTCAAGAAAAAATGGAGATGTGTAAATAGCACTTTTGTGGGATATTTATTTTACCAAACGCTCACGAATGGCTTTGGCTACTGCTTCTGGGGCGGATTGGACTTGCAGTTTTAGGTAAATATTTTGTAGATGACGACGAACAGTATCAATTGATATAAAACATTCGGAGGCAATCATTTTATAAGAATTGCCATTGGTCAAAGATTCTAAGATTTCTATTTCTCTTTTGGTAAGATTATATTCGTCCTTCACAGGTTGGTGAAAGGCTTTCAGAACCATTGCCGCAATTTCTGGCGACATGGGGGCTCCACCATTCATTAAGTCTCTAATGCCCCCAACCAACATCGTAGAAGAATCTTTTTTGAGTATGTAACCATCGGCTCCACGACGTAAACATTCAAACAGACGCTCATCATTAAAGACAGTGTGCATCAAAACTTTGGTATTTGGACTCACTTTTTTCACAGCCAAAACCCCCTCTATTCCATTTGAATTAGGCATATCAATATCCATCACAATAACATCAGGAGATTCTTTTGCCATATCTTCGACCACCAGAGTACAATCGGTATGAATACCAACTACTTGAAAACCATCAGTATTTTCAAGTAAAAGCATCAACAAATCGCTCAGTCGTTGATTGTCTTCGTAAATGGATACGTTAATCATGTTCGGTGGAATAATGGGTTTTCAATAGATTTGAGTTCACAAAACAAGCTTAAATTTGAAAATTTTGCAATGGTATATTTGTGTGATTTTAGCGAACGGTAACGTGGTTTAAAGTACAAAGTATTAAGTCGTATGTCGTAAGTTTTTGAGATGCAAAGTTCTTTTTCTTCAGATATAATGCTTAACGGAACTATAAACTATTTAGCACACAACCGCTGACGGGGTTTTCAACCGCCATCAGGGTTAATTTGTTGCCCCCCGTCAGCGGTTCGTTTTGTTTATTACTTTAAACTGAGCCAAATTCTTAATACTTCGTACATAATACTTCGTACATAATACTTAACACATTTTACAATGGAATTTCTAATTGAATATCTGTGCCTTTGTCTTTTTCTGAAATAATATTAATTTTTCCGCCCAAGTTTTCAGTTCGACTCCTCATATTTCTAATTCCGTTTCTTTCCGTTTGCTGATTTGGATTAAAACCAATGCCATTATCTTTAATTTGCATGAAAAGCGAATGTTTTTTAGCCTCAATTTTAATCTTCACCTCCGTGCATTTTGCGTATTTCGCCAAGTTGTTAACCGCCTCTTTAAAAATCAGATAAAGGTCATAACGCTCATCCATACTGAGTTTTATTTGTTCGGTAGATTCGGGTAAATCAAACTGATAACGAATATCTTCCGCATCAAAAAGGTCAGAGGCAAAGCGTTTCATTCTAATCAAAAGTTGGTCGAGTTGGTCGTTTTGGGGTTTCACACTCCACACAATATCGTCCAAAGTATCGCCCACTCTTTTGGAATCTTCCACTATTCTATCCGTAAAGTTTTTAATCAGCGGGTTATCGGGTATTTTTTGCTGAATGATTGCCCCCAAGATACTAATTCCACTCATTGTTGAACCTACTTCATCGTGTAAATCTTTTGAGATTTTTTCTCTAACGTGTTGTAATTTAAGTAATTGCTGATAACGAAAACGATACAGAGCATAGAAAAAAACCGCTAATAATAAGACAATCAGCACATAAAAACCCGTAGTTTCATAAAAGGCTTTCTTCAAATAAATGGTCATTTTGAAGGGTTCGGCGTACCAATTTCCACTATTGTCACCTGCTTGAACTTCCAATAAATATTGATTGGGCTTTAAATTATCGAATCTGATTTCGGGTTTATTGCCCAAGTCAACCCACGCATTTTCCCCGAGACGATACCGATAATTTGTCGTAGCATTAAAATCATAATCTAAAGTTGAAAAATCAAGATTGATATTGGTTTGGTTTCGTTCAAGTGTTAGTTGATGATTTTCGGGAATGGTCGTTTCTTGATTCAAAACCTTTAAACTGCCCAAAACAAGTTTATTTTGCTTCTTTTTGGCATTGGTAAAATCACTTGAAACAACGCTAAATCCATTGACTCCACCGACCAAAACTGAATTGTCGGGAGCTACTAAAAAACCGTGCGTAATATCATTGGTAATGAGTCCATCCGAAGTTTTAATCTTCAAAATCTTCTTGCCACCGCCCATGTATGCGTACAAACCTTCGCTTGTACCTACCCACACAATGCCCTTTTTGTTCTCGCCGATGCGTGTCCAAGTGATGCTTTCAAAAATAGAAGACCAATCATCGCAATGAACTTTTTGGATAACTTTCCCCGATAAATCTAAACGATTAAAACCACCCGCAACTACCAAAATACTTTGCTTTTGTGCCATCACACCACGGTAAAAATAGTCACTCACTGTTTTGTCTTGTTGCTGAAAAAGTCCTGTCGTTTCAACGAATTTATGTATTTTTTTATCGAAATAATTTATGCCGTAAGCTTTTGGCATCCAGCCAATTAGCCAAATTTTTCCGTCGGGAGAATGGACGAAATTATGCCATTCATTTTCGGTAAAATAGTTTTTGTATTCAGCTTTATTCCACAAATTAACGGCTTGTAATGACGGAAATTTGAAAACCTCAAGGGCAGAACCCTGTGGCATTACCCAAAGGTTTTGTTCGTCATCGAGCGTGATGTCATTGATGGGCTTTTTGTTGATACCAACTAAATTGACCGTTTGCAAAACCTCGTTTTTTATTCGAAAAATACCCTCCGAAGAACTCGTCCAAATTTGATTTCGAGGTAAAATATGAACGGCATTGGTAACTATTTCTGGATTGGGATATTTAAAGACTTGAAACGTATTGTCCGATTTTTTCCAACGCACAATACCCGTGTGAGAAAGTCCCAACCAAAAAGTATTACTATCTTCGGATGTAATGGAATTAACCGTTACGGGATGTTTTACCAAAGATTCGGGAATGATAATTTTCTCAATTTGGCTTTCCTCCGAACTCCACTGAAAAATGCCCTCATTACTACAAAACCAGTGTTTTTGCTGTGTTTTGTTTTCAATGATAGAATTAATCCGAATACCATTTTTTTGTATTTCAGTAAGATTGATGACCTGATTTTTGTCGGGTAAAAATAGCGTCAAAGCACTTGCTTGACCAATCCAAAGGGCATTTTGTTGTTGAAAATGAGTAAAAGAAAGACTGGTAATATTTCGTTTGTTGAGAGGAATCCGTTGTAATATTTTAGCATGAATCGGGTCAAATTTGACTAAATCTCCCTGCTTGGTAGCTACCCAAAAATTACCATTTTCATCTTGAGTGACTGAGGCAAAAGGTTCGTTCAATATTTTAACTAATTGTGTATGATGCTTCGTTTTTCTATAAGCTCCTTTATCACCAAATACCCAAACCGACTGCTGACTATCCTCAATAAAATGCCCTAAAAGTTCTGCCCCCAAAAACTCATTGGTCATTTTATAGACCATTTTTTTTGCATTTTTCAAGTCTAAATATTGAACCGTTTGGGCAGTACTCCACCATATTTTTTGCTGACTATCTAAAAATAAATTGCGGTATTTATCGTCGTTTGGACTGGTATTATTGAAGTTATTGACTTGAACGGTGTCAATCTGGTAGCTTTTTGTATTGATTCTGAGTAAGCCAGTATTCTCAAAAAAAGCAAATAAATAAGGTTTGCAGAGGGAATTGGTAAAAATACTGGAAACCCTTTCGGTAGATTTATTGAGAAAAAAGAAACGATGACCATCGTACCGAGCCAAACCTCTTTCGGTGGCGAACCACGTAAAACCGTCGGCATCGGTGGTGGCATCCCAAACCAAATTGGAAGGCAAACCATCTTTCGCATCAAGGTGACGCAACACGGGTATTTTTACCTGTGCTTCGGCTTGAAAAATACAAAAAAAGATAAGTAGCAAAAAATGCTTCATCGTTTTGAATTACGATTGATGGTTTTTGGCACGCAGATGACGCAGATATACTAACGCAGATTTTATGGATTTTTTAATTCAAACGTGGACAATTGTACCAGTGATTTCTATAAATCTGCGTCATCTGCGTGCCATATTAATTACAAATGGTCTAAAATCTAACCCCTAAAACCTAATACCCAACACCTGAAATTCTATCTTGCCACTTCTACTTTATATTTTTTCCCTTTAATTTTTTCGTCTCTCGTTTTATCCAAAAGGGCTCTGAAAATACTGCGTTTTACGGCTACAAACGACATGAAATCTTTTACTTCAATCAAGCCTAAATCGCCTTTTTCAAGTTCTCCTTTTTTCGAGAAAAACCCTACAATGTCAACTTTATTTAGCTTATTTTTCTTGCCACCGCTGATGTAAATCGTCACAAATTCGGGAGGTTTTGGTAAGGTGCTTTTCTCAGGAAGCTCTAAAATTTCTAAAGATTCATCAATGTATTTTGGTCTAAATTCATTGCGATGAAAAATCATATAAGCCGTTCCAGATGCGTGCATACGGGCAGTACGACCATTTCTGTGCGTAAATTCATGCTCTTGCAAAGGCAAATGATAATGAATAACGTGCTTCATTTCTGGAATATCCAAACCTCTGGCTGCTAAGTCGGTCGTAACCAGATAATTAACGCTGCCATTTCTGAATAAAATCAAGGCACGCTCACGGTCATCTTGATCCATTCCACCGTGATAAAAAGTTGTGAAAATTCCCATTTCATTGAGTAATTCGGCGGTGCGTTCTACGGCATCACGGTGATTACAAAAAATCAAGGCAGATTCAGAATTTAGCGAACAAATCAAGTCAAATAAAGTATTCACTTTGTCCTTTTCTTCCGAAATAACCACTTTCATCGACAAAGCCGTTTTTGCTTCTTCTTCGGGCGTAAAATTCAAGGTTTTGGGCGAAGTAAATCCCACAAATTCTGGAATTTTAATACCATACGTTGCCGACACTAAAACCCTTTTGTCAAGTTTGGGCAAGTTGCCAATGATGTACGACATTTGGTCGTGAAAGCCCAAATCCAACGATTTATCAAACTCGTCTAAAATCAAAGTTTTAACGTGATACGTATCAAAGCTTCTGCGAGTAATATGGTCAAAAACTCTCCCAGGTGTACCCACTAAAAGAGCAGGAGGATTACTAAGATTTTGAATTTCGGTAGCCATCGAATGCCCTCCGTAACACACATTAACTTTCATGCCCGTTCCCATACTTTTCCAAACTTGCTCAATTTGCATCGCCAATTCTCGTGAAGGCGTGAGAATGAGACATTGCACCGCATTTTTAGTCGGGTCTAACAATTGCAATAAAGGCAATAGAAACGCTAAGGTTTTTCCAGAACCCGTTGGAGAAATCAGAAAAGTGGTTTTTTCTTGCAAAATAGACTCGTAAGCCTCTTTTTGCATTTGATTTAAGGACTCAATACCTAACTTGCTAAGGATGGGGGAGATTTGTTGATGATTTTCCATGTTGTAAAGGTACTTCAAAATTTTCTCTTTGAGTAACACAGGTTTCTAAGCCGTTTAGATTAACGAAACCTTCCAAAACAATTTATCAGTAAATACTAAAATTAGCGACTTATTACTTATTTTGCGAAGCAAAAAAGAAAATTAGAAAAACGAAATCATGAAAAAAATAGTAGTCTTGGGTGGTGGAGAAAGTGGCGTTGGAGCAGCTTTATTAGCAAAAGCCAAAGGTTTTAAGGTTTTTTTGTCGGACAAAGGATTATTGTCGGATAAATACAAAGAAATTTTGGCTCAAAACGAAATTCCTTACGAAGAAGGCGAACATACCGAAAGCCAAATTTTAGATGCCGATGAAGTTATCAAAAGCCCAGGAATACCTGATAAAGTGGAGTTAATCAAAGATTTACATTCTTTGCGGATTCCTGTGATTTCAGAAATTGAGTTTGCTTCCCGTTATACAAAAGCGAAAATTGTGGCAATCACAGGAAGTAACGGCAAAACGACTACTACGCTTTTGACTTACCATATTCTTAAAAATGCAGGACTCAACGTTGGGCTTGCGGGTAACGTAGGCGAGAGTTTTGCCAAGCAAGTCATTGAAGATACTTTTGATTATTTTGTGTTAGAACTGAGCAGTTTTCAATTGGATAATTGCTTCGATTTCAAGGCGGATGTTGCCATTTTATTGAACATCACGCCCGACCATTTAGACCGCTATAATTACGAATTTCAAAATTATATTGAATCTAAATTTAGAGTTTTGCAGAATATGAATTCGACAGATGATTTTATTTATTATCAAGAAAGCGAGGCTTTGGCAGGAGAATTGGCAAAGCGTAATGATTTGTCAGTCAATCGTTTGCCTATTTCTTTAATTGGTGATGTTGCACAAGGTGGATATTTAGAAAATGAAGTTTTGAAGGTAAGTTATAAAAATGAAACCTTTGAATTTCCACAGGCTGAGTTGCCCATTAAAGGCTCGCATAATGTGATAAATTCATTAGCGGCAATCTTAGTTTCAAAATCGTTAGGACTTGGTAATGAGCAAATTGCCGAAGGATTAAAGTCCTTCCAAAGCGTTGAACACCGCCTTGAACCTTGTGGAGAAATTAAAGGTGTAAAATATGTGAACGACTCAAAAGCCACCAATGTAGATTCAGTTTTTTATGCTTTAGGAAGTTTCACTGAGCCGTTGGTGCTTATAATGGGTGGAGTAGATAAAGGCAACGATTACCGCCAAATTGAGAAATTGGTAGAAGAAAAAGTAAAAGCCCTAATCTGTATGGGAACCGATAACTCGAAGCTATTGGAGTTTTTTGGAAAGAAAGTACCGATGATTTTCTCGGTAGATAGTTTGCAAAAAGCCGTAGAATTATCAGCCGATTTAGGAACAGAAGGCGACGTAGTTTTGCTTTCGCCTGCTTGTGCGAGTTTCGATTTATTCAAAAATTATGAAGATAGAGGAAGGCAATTTAAAGCGGCGGTGGCTGTTTTGGACGAAGAGAAGTTATAACATTAATTTGTAAGATGACAAGGTTTTGATTCACGGAAGTCGTCCTTCAAAAGGACGACTTCCGTATAATATTTTTCTCAATCTGTAATTTCTCCATCAATCCAACGACTAATCTCCCGTAAATCAACTTATTCCAATGGAAAATTTCTCTCGACGTTCATTCTTGCAAAAAGTAGGTATTGGTGCTCGTACAGCAACGGTTTTAGCTACGCAATCTTCATTTGCACATGCTAATCAGCAACATTACGAAGGTAAAAAACTCAATATTGCTCTTTGTGGTTTGGGGCGTTATGCGGGTTATTTGGCGGATAGTTTCGTGGATGCTAAATATTGTAACCTTGCGGGACTCGTTACGGGTACGCCTCAAAAAGCTAAAGATTGGGGCAAAAAATACAATGTACCTGCTGAGAATATTTACAATTATCAGAATTTTGATGAGATAGTCAAAAATAAAAACATTGATTTGGTCTATATCGTTTTGCCCAATTCAATGCACAAAGAATATGTGATAAGAGCCGCCAAAGCGGGTAAACACGTAATTGTGGAAAAACCAATGGCTTTAACGGTGAAAGATTGTCAAGAAATGATAAAAGCTTGTGAAGACGCAGGTGTGCAGTTGGCAATGGGCTATCGTTTGCATTATGAACCGTATCATTTGGAATTGAAAAGATTGGGTCAGGATAAAGTTTTCGGACAAGTCAGACTGATAGAAGTTTCTTTGGGTTATAAAACAGGCAACTCAATTCCCAAAGAATGGCGATTGGTAAAAGCATTGTCGGGCGGAGGTCCTTTGATGAATTTAGGCGTTTATTGTATTCAGAGTAGTCGCTATGTGATGGGCGAAGAGCCAATTGCGGTAACTGCCCAATTTGGGAAAATTACGGACAATGAAAAATATTCGGAAGTTGAGGAGTCAATAACTTGGCAATTGGAATTTCCGAGCGGAGCAGTTGCCACTTCAACGAGTTCTTATAATTGTAGCGTTGACCGCTTTTTTGCCTCTGCCGATGACGGTTATTTTGAACTTCATCCAGCGGTGAGTTATGGGCCATTCAGAGGAAGAACGAGCAAAGGCGAACTCAATTTTCCAGACGTAAATCAGCAAGCATCGCAAATGGACGGAATCGGGAAAGTTATCTTAGACAAACAAAAATTACCAAGTCACATTACGGGTGAAGAAGGCTTGAAAGACATGAACGTAATTGAAGCCATTTATGAAGCCGCAAGAATTGGAAAGCGGGTTTTGGTTTAATATTGGTAACTGAACCGCTGACGGAGTTCAATTACTTTCCCTCTCCCGCTTCAAACTCAAATTCCACATAGAAAGTCCGACTAAAATTACGTAAATGATTGAAATACAGTAGGATAATATAATGAAAAAGTCGAGGTAATTAATGCTTTTTTGGAAGAAATTTTTATAGAAAAGCACCAAAATGCTACCCAAATATGCGTAATAATCGGCAAAAGTGATGAGAAAGCCCACCGTTCCTGCTTTCTTAAAAGCCGCAATCATTCGCTCGAAATATAGGCTATTGCACATCGCATAAGCCATGTACACGCCCAAACCCAAAGTAGTTAGCCACACAACGGGCGACAAGATTTTTTGCTGAAAAAGTAAGGTACTTATACCAATTAAAAGTCCACCCGCCAACATTAATAATTGAATAATCACGAAGGCTTTGTAGTTATTTTGAACCCAACGCATAGAAGCCATAATCAACAAAACAGTGATAGCGATGGGCGTTTCGGTTTGGGTAAAAATGGCTGAATTATTGCCGTAGCCCAATAATTTCCAGATTTCGGGGGCAAAATTGTCCCTAAATTCACGGAAGGTAGTGAGCAAAATGTAGGACACCACAAAAATAAACATACTCAAAGCAAACTCCTTGATAAACGCCTTTCTGTCGGCTTTTTGCATCGGTTTTCGTTCGGTTCGATTTTCTTTGTCGGCTTCGGTTGGTGGCGGAATTTGTCCCATCAACCAAGCACAAAAACTAAACGGAATAATCATGATAGCACAAGCCACAAAAGGCATCCAAAACTGACTGACTTCAAGCGTTGTCATCACCCATTTTCCGATGCTTTTAGCAAATCCCGAACCCATAATAAACGAAGCCGTGAGGACAGCCACCAATAAATCTGTTGTTTTTCGTCCTTCCAAAAAGCCCAAAATTGTGCCATAAACCATGCCCAAAGGCAAACTTGCCATGAAGATAAAAATCAGATTGTAAGGAGCAGGAACAAGGGCAAAAAACAAGTAACAAACCCACGATAAGACAATCATTATCAATAAATTACGAGAACGTTTGGCTGGCAACATTTCCGAAACGTACTTTATCCCCAAACCCTTAGAAACCGCAAATCCTAAAACTTGAGCCGTGATAATCAAGATTTTGAAATTGACACCCCAAAACGATAATTCCTCATAAGTTGCCGCCGTGTATGCTCGCCTAAACGGGTAGAAGCACATATACGTAAAAAACGCCGTTACCCCTGCAAAAAGCGTGAAATTGAATGAATTGTGGGTGATGAAGTGTTGGAGTTTTTTGGTCATTTTTGTGGGGAGTGGGTGAGTTAAAGATAATCTGAAATTTATTGTAAGAAGGCGAAAAGACAAAATTATGTGCAAAACCTATTAAAAATACCGTTATTGGCGTATATTTTGCACATATTTAATATATATTTGCAATCTTCAATAACTATTTTCCTATTATTATGCAAGGCTCTCTTAATCAGTTGCTTAGAAAACTGGACTTTATCTCTGATGAAGGCTTAGAGAAAAACGGGCTATATTTTTATAAACAACCTGAAACTTGGAAAAATAAATTTTCTGTCAAAGTTGAAGAAGTTTTGAAAAAAATTAAACCCTCAGCCTTTTTTATAAACTCATCTGAATATTATTTCTCAGAAAATAGCTTTGTGCTTTTTTTTGAGGTAGAAAGTAGAGATAATCAAACTATCAGAAAAATTCATAAAGATTGTTGGAATTTTGGTAAAACACCTGTCGTATTTATCAGTCTGCCTGATGAACTACAAATTTTAAACGGTTTTTCATTTGATAGTAAAAAAGGATTACTCAATGAGTTAGCTAATCAAAACAAAAAAGATGACTTTAATTTCTGGGAATTGATTTCTGGAAAAACGTGGAATAATTATAATAAAAATATAAATAACACAAAAAATAAAGTTGATAATACACTTTTAAAAAATATTTATGATGCTCGTGAGTTGTTAAAAAATTTAAATATTGAAGGCGATGAGTATATAAAAAGTGAATTAGCTAATAGCCTTATTGGAAGACTAATCTTTACTCGCTATTTGATTGATAGAGAGGTAGAAATTACCTTCAATGATACTAAATTTGATATAATTGCTTTTGAGAATATGCTTGAAAGTAGAAATGTTGAAAATTTGTACGATTGGTTTAGATTTATAGATAATAAGTTTTTTGATGATGCCAAAGAAAGATTTTTTCCAGTGCAAAAACTAAAACTTTCTGAGGAAGTAATAAATTCAGATTGTGTTGGCATTCTTTATGATTTATTCAAAGGTAATGAAGTAAAAAATGGACAAAAACTGTTAGATTTTAAGGAGTTTAAATATTACGATTTTCAAATAATTCCCGTTGAATTTATAAGTAATATCTATGAATTTTTTATGGGAGAAAGTCAATCTGAAAATAAGGCATTTTACACGCCTTTATTTTTAGCTGAATATATAGTAAAGCAAACCGTAACTAAGTATTTTGAAAAAAATAGAAATGAATTTAATTGTCGAGTAATTGACCCTTCATGTGGTTCAGGTATATTTTTGGTAGAAACGTTACGACAAATTATTACCAGATTTCAAGCAATAAACAAGCCCAATGGCGTAGAGTTAAAAAAACATCTCAATAATTTAGTCATTGATAATATTTTTGGTGTGGACAAAGATCCCGCAGCGGTCAATGTAGCCATTTTTTCAATTTATATAACCCTTCTTGACTTCCAAGACCCCAAAGATATTGCCAATTTTAAGTTTCCTAATTTGAGAGATAATTTCTTTGAAGGTGATTTTTTTGATGATGAATTTATAACAAGCTGGTATCTATTTAAGAAAAAAGTTACTGAAACTAATTTTGATTTTGTTTTAGGAAATCCGCCTTGGGGTGATGTTTCAAAATATCAAAAAAAATATTTGAAATATTGTGAAAATAGGGCAAAAGATGAAGGCATTAAGGATAAACTTATATCTAACGATGAAATCGCCCAAGCCTTTTTATTGCGGTTAAGTGATTTGTTTAGACAAAATAGTAAAGAAATAAAAGCCGCATTTATTGTAACGAGTAAAATATTATACAACCTACAAGCTGACAAATTCAGAACATATTTCTTAGAAAAATTTGAAATTGAACAGGTTTTAGAATTATCATCTATTCGTGATAAAGTGTTTAAAAAAGATGGTCCGAACATCAAAGAGTTAAAAAAGACTACAACAGGTCCAGCTTGTATTATTTTTTATAAATTTACTGGAAAGCCAGCTAATCCCGAGAATATTGTAAAGCATATATCATTAAAACCTAATAAATACTTCGATTTATTTAGGGCATTTGTAATAGAAAAATACGATTACAAGGAAGTAATGCAGGGCTACTTTAAAGAATATCATTGGCTCTGGAAAGTATTAGTTTATGGAAATTTATTAGATTTTCATTTTACAAAGCGGTTGAAAAATTCTCGCTTTCAAACTATTCAAGAAGTAATTGATTTTAATAGTATGATAAGAGGTAGAGGAATAAAAATAGGAGGAGACGAAAAGAATGATGTTTCTGAATTTAAAGATAGAAAATTCCTTGATACTAAGAAAAAACTTTTAAAACGTTATTATACAGATTCAAAAAATGCAGATACTTGGCAAATAGATGTTGCTGATAGAGATAGAAAAGATAAGCGTTTATTTTCCCCCCCATATGTTTTTGTTAAAAAAGGAATTATTTCAGATTCCTTGCAAATAGTAACCGCCTATTCAGAAGAAGAATGGGTTTTTACGGATTCTATTACATCTATAAAAGGTTTTGAGCAACATAAAAATATTCTTAAATGTTTTACAGGCACACTCAATTCAAACTTATTTGTTTATTATAGTATGATGGTTATTTCTTCAACTGGAATTGAAAGAGAACAAATACATCAAAAGGAAATATTGGATTTCCCAACAATAATTGATGAAAGAATCGCAAATTATGTAGATAGAATTCAAGATTATTACAAAAATCAAACATTTATTGACCATGAAGTTTGTCCATTAGAGAAAGAATTAGATACATTATTATATCAACTTTACAGACTTAACTCTACTGAAAAAAGTCTTTTGGATTATGCCTTTAAGGTTTCAATTCCTTTATGGAAGGGAGAGCAAGGTCCATATCGGGACTTACACTTGCCACAAGATAAAATATTCATTGAAAAGTATGTAAATGTATTTGTAAAGCATTTCTCTACGATTTACGAGGCAGAAGATGGTAATTATTTCAATGCTGAAATTTATTATTCACAAGATGTAATAGCTGTAAATTTTGTAATCAGTCAATCAGAACCTAATGAAATAATTGAGTGGAAAGAGAAAATTGAAAATCAGGAGAAAATACTACGTCATTTTATAGGTATGGGTTTTGAGGAACAAGCATCAAATCTGTACATCCAAAAGGATATAAAAGGATTTAATAACTCATCATTTTATGTAATTAAACCAAATGAATATAAAGTTTGGCATGAAGCAATTGCTTACTTAGACTTAAACGAATTCATAGAAAACATATTTAAACAAACCGAAGAATTTGAATTAGTCGAAGCATAAACACCAACTTTATAGTAATGAATACATCTCCTTTTAGTAAAAATAATAGTGAACTTTACGTCATAAAAAGTTTTAAAAATTTGCTATCCGCTATTGCAATTTGTTATCAAAAAAGCCTATTGGATAACATAAGCTTTGAAAAAGAAATAGATGGAAAATCAAATAAACTTGAAAATCAAATAAGGAATCGACTTGTTGATGAATATTTAGAAGACCCTATTCTCGGGGAAGAATTGAACTTAATGCTTTATACTTTTACAGCAGAAGCAGCGGTAATTGAGAAAGGGAAAGAAAAAGGGTACATTGATGTGAAAATTTGTATTTCTCCAATCTCCAATATAAATAAAAAAGATTTTTTTGTGTTTGAGTGTAAAAACTTAGATGGAGAAAGTGCTTTGAATAGTGAGTATATAAAGGAAGGTATTCATCGTTTTGTGAATGAAAAATACCCCACTAATCTTAGAAGAAATGGAATGCTTGGTTTTATGGTAAAATCTTGTGATATCGAAAAGAATACAGGTAAAATAAATAATCTGATTAGTAAATCTGGCACTAATTCTGAAATCATTGAGGTAAGAAATAATACATCAATTTTACTTACAAAAACCAGTATTTTGCAAGGCTTTGATTTCTCTTATGTTTCAAATCACCAAACATTGGACAAACTGAAAGCATTTGAATTACATCATTTAATGCTCGATTATTCTCAAAATATTGTATGATTTAGTTGTTACAAAAAAAGGGAGAAATAGTAATGAAATTATTTCTCCCTTCAATATTACAATCCAATCAATTATCTACCGACTAAAAGCCACCACGGCCTCATCCGAAGATTTTTTCTTCTTAGTCTCTAAACCGTAGCCTGCCAAAATTGACCTTGCCAAAGCTGATTTATGTACTTCGTCTGCTCCGTCGTAAATTCTTGCACCTCTTTCGTGGCGATACCAAAATGATAATAATAAATCGTCCGTTATGCCATACGCACCGTGTACTTGAATGGCGTGGTCAATCACTTGTAACATGACATTGGCACAGAAAAATTTAATTTCCGAAATCTGATTTCTAACTGCCGATGCCCCAAATTTATCAATGTTATCTGCCGTCCGTAAAACCATCAAACGAGCCGCATCAATATTTGCTCTACTTTCCGCAATCCAAAATTGTACAGCTTGTTTTTCGCCCAACATCGAGCCATCGCCCATATCACGGGTGGCAGCACGCTTGCACATGAGGTCAAAACAACGTTCCGAAATCCCAATCCAACGCATACAATGGTGGATTCTTCCTGGTCCAAGTCGTTCTTGAGCCAACATAAACCCCATGCCTTCGGCGGCAATCAAATTGCTTACGGGTACACGTACATCGGTGTAAGTTACTTCGGCATGGCTCGCCCAATGGTCAGCTTCGTGGTCGCCCATGATGCTGATATTTCTTTCTAATTTAAAACCTTTCGTATCCGTTGGGACAATGATTTGACTCGCTCTTTTGTGTGGCGTTGCGTCGGGATTGGTTACCGCCATTACCACCGCAAAAGCTGCTCCATCTGCTGAAGACGTAAACCACTTTCTGCCGTTAATGACGTATTCGTTACCGTCACGCACGGCGGTAGTTCCCATATTGATAGGATTTGAACCTGCATAATCGGGTTCGGTCATGGAGAAACACGAGCGGATTTTCCCTTCGATTAAAGGGTGCAAAAATCGGTCTTTGATGGCTTGGGAAGCATATTTGCCAATTAATTCCATATTGCCAATGTCAGGAGCTTGGCAATTGAAGGTATAATGTCCGAAAGGCGTAGTGGCTAAAACTTCCGAAACCTGACCAAATTCGCAAAGCGTAAGTCCGTGACCACCTTCCTCAACGGTATGTTGTAAGCCCCAGAGTCCCAATTGTTTAACCAATTCACGTTTTTCATCTAAAATTTTGGCAACCTTCGAAAAACGCCCCGTTAGGTTTTCGGCAGTTTCGAGGGGATAAATTTCTTTCACCAAAAACGCTTTAATTCTTGGGAGTAAATCTCTGGTTTTTTCGGTAGCAAATAGCTCTTCCATATTTGTTAATGAGTGATTGAGTGAATTATGATTGAGTGAATTGTGATTGGGTGATTGAGTCCTGACTCAGAGGCATAAATCACTCAATCACAATTCACTCAATCACTAACTGTGCTTAGAATTCTTCTGTTTTTTGTAAATTTAATACAAAATAGTATGCGTGCATAATGAATACAGATATTTCGGTTTAGCATAATTCTCTATTTATTTTGATATGCTTATTGTAACTTTGTAGTTCTTAGAACAAAACAAATAATTGTTATTTTAAAAAATCATAAAACGAATGTTAAATCTCGTCTTGTTTGGACCTCCAGGGGCAGGTAAAGGAACGCAATCAGCTAAGTTGATTGATAAGTACCAGTTAGTTCATATTTCTACGGGTGATTTATTCCGTATGCACATCTCAAATGATACCGACCTCGGAAAGCGAGTGAAGCAGATTTTGGCAGATGGTTTGTTAGTGCCAGACTCTATCACGATTGATATGTTAGAGGAGGAAGTAAAGAAAAACCCCGAAGCAAAAGGGTTTATTTTTGATGGATTTCCACGTACAGTGGCTCAGGCAGAAGCTTTAGACGCTTATTTGGAGAAAAATGGACAAGAAATTAATGGTGTTGTTCAGTTAGAAGTAAACGAAGACGAAATTAAGAGCCGTATCGCTGAACGTCAGAAAGTATCTGGACGTGCGGATGACGATGCGGACAAATTATTAAAAAGAATTGACGAGTATTTCTCGAAAACTGTTCATGTTTTGCCTTATTACGAAGCACAAGGCAAGGTTTCAAAAGTGAATGGTATCGGAAATATCGAAGAGATTTTCTCAAATATTTGCACAGCGATAGATTCGCTTTAATTGTAGTGGTTGGGGGTTAGGATTTAGGATTTAGGGATTTGCCCATTTTTGTACTCCCTAAATCCTAAGTCCTAAACCCTAAACCCTAAAAAAATATGACTTCAAATTTCATTGATTACGTTAAAATAAATGTCCGTTCAGGTCATGGAGGAAGTGGTTCAAGCCACTTTCGTCGTGAAAAACACGTTCCAAAAGGAGGCCCAGACGGTGGTGACGGAGGGCGTGGCGGTCATGTAGTGTTAAGAGGAAACTCTCAACATTGGACATTGCTACACTTAAAATATCAAAAGCATATCTTTGCTAAAGAAGGTAAAGGTGGAGAGGGCGGAAGACGTTCAGGGCTTCAAGGCGAAGATGCCATCATTGAAGTACCACTCGGAACGATTGTGAAAAATCCAGAAACTGGAGAAATTCTTGCAGAAATTACCAAGCAAGATGAAGAATTCATTGTGTTGAAGGGTGGACGTGGAGGATTGGGTAATTCTAATTTTAAATCATCAACCAACCAAGCTCCACATTACGCTCAACCTGGCGAAACAGGGGAAGATATGTGGGTGATTTTAGAGTTGAAAGTTTTGGCTGATGTAGGTTTAGTAGGTTTCCCAAATGCGGGTAAATCAACCTTATTATCAGTATTGTCGGCGGCAAAACCAGAAATTGCGGATTATCCATTTACTACCATCGTGCCTAACTTGGGTGTGGTTTCGTATCGTGGATTCAAGTCGTTTATTATGGCGGATATTCCTGGAATTATTGAAGGAGCAGCCGAAGGAAAAGGATTAGGAACAAGATTTTTAAGACATATTGAGCGAAATTCCATTCTTCTATTTTTAGTACCTGCTTCGGCGGAAAATATCGAAGAAGAATATCAAATTCTGTTGAATGAGCTAAAACTATACAATCCTGCTTTATTAGATAAGGAGCGTATTTTGGCAATTTCAAAAACAGATTTAATTGAGTCGGAAGAAGACCGCCAAAGAATCATGAAGCAAATTCCAGCAGGTTTACCTCATATTTTGATTTCATCAATTATGGAGCAAGGATTGGTGGAATTGAAAGATTTGTTGTGGAAGACTTTGCAAAATGCACAGCCTGCTGCATCAGATATTGAAGCTGAAAATAACTAAATATAAGTTTGGTTAGATATTAGGCGATTGATTGCTCTGCAATAGTCGCTTTGATTAAGTTTAGGTGTGTTGTAATTATTTGATTATCAGCAGTTTATATTTAAATCCTAATAACTAAACTCTAACCTCTATTTATATAGCTAAAAAAAGTATAATTTAGTAGAGACAAGGCAATGCCTTGTCTTTTTGGGTGACAGCAATACTGATTGAGAAAAATTAAATCAAGAAATACTGAAACAAATATACTTGCCCGACATTTTAAGCATACCTTACTATTATGAATGTTTTCAAAAAAATACTTCTATTAACTTGCTTCGCATTATTGGCGATGCACTCGTCGTGGTCGCAGACTATTATACCTACTTACGACTGTTCTACTGGGAGTGTCACATTGTCGGTTTCACCCACAACGGGTATAACGACTTATAGTTGGTTGAATAAAACCAACAATACAGTAATTGCCGCAACACCATCAGTGATAGTACCCAGTGGTTCTTACGCTGTTACAATTGTGAAAGCGGGTGTTACTTCTACTTTACCGTCAGCTACTACGTCATATACTGTTGCGGCAGGTATAGTACCAGCTACACCAACAATAACACCTTTAACGGTTTCGACTACAATTTGTGGTTCTAATACACAGTTATTAACTGCCAGTGGAGCCGCTAATTATACATGGAATCGGGATGGAACGGCTCTTTCCCCCGCAATCACTACTAACACATTAAGCGTTGCAGGAAACTCAGTTGCAACAGCGGGTACGTATAATTTTACGGTGACAACCACCAACCCAACTTCAAACTGTACTACTACAAGCGTCCCTGTGGCAATTTCATTGTCTCCGCAACCTGCTACTCCCAGTATCACAGTCAATCCTTCAATTGGTAAAACTATTGCAGACCCCATTTGTGGAACAGATGCTTGGACGCTTTCCGCTACAAGTATTGCAGGAGTAACCTATATTTGGAAGCGTGGAGGAGTAGTAATTCCAGGTTCAACCAATACAATTACTGTGACTGGTACAGATGTAACAGTTGGTGGGAGTTATAATTATACGGTATCTGTTCAACCTCCTTCTGGCTGTGCTTCAAATGAATCAACGCCAGTTACGTTGAAAGTTTCGCCAAAACCCACAACACCAACTATCACAGCCAATAGCACCACTACTTTACTTTGTGGTACTTCAACCCAGACACTTAATGCAAGTAGTGGAGGAAGTTCTTACGCATGGAAACGTGGAAGTACGGCTTTATCAAATACGAGTGGAAGTTTAACCGTAACAGGTAATGATGCAACAGGAACATTCCTTTTTACAGTTTCTTCAACAAACTCAGTAGGTTGTGTTTCAGATTATTCAACAGGGGTATCATTAAGTTTAGCTCCAAGTCCAGTAGCTCCTACCATTACTACTCCCGCTATTACCACGCCTATTTGTGGTATAGCCTCTCAAGTTTTAACAGCATCTACTGGAGGAACAAGCTATATTTGGAAGCGTACAGGAACAATCCTTACAGGTTCAACTAATACAATAACAGTGACAGGAACAGACGTAACCGTTCCAAATACCTACAATTATACGGTATCTACTCAAAATACAGCAGGTTGTGTTTCGGCAGAATCAACGCCTTTTACGTTAAAGGTTTCACCAAAACCGACAACGCCAACAATTACACCCGCAAGTTTTTCTCCGAATCTTGTTTGCGGAACAGATGCTAAAACACTGACTGGTTTAATTAACGGAGTTGGAGTTACTACTGGAAATACTTATACTTGGAAACGTAATCGTATTGATTTTTCGACTTCTAACGGACTCAATACCTTACAGGTTAACGGAACAGATGCAGAAACAACAACTGGGGGTGTTAATCGTTTTAATGTTTATTATACAAATATTGTAGGCTGTGTTTCTGATACAGCGGCAAGTCCAGTCACTTTACAATTATTCCCAACTGTTCCTGCCAAGCCAACAATTTCTGCGAATGGTTCAACGACTTTTTGTGAAGGGAATACCGTAGCAATATTATCAAGTTATACTGCTAATAAAAACGTATGGAATAGAAGTACAGGAGATACAACCACTGTCGGGACAGACGCAATCGTTGTAAGAAGTACCAATACTTATACTGTTAAAGCCTTAGATGCGAATGGATGTTTTTCAGTAGTATCAAATCCATTGACAGTAACGGTAAACCTAAAACCTTCAGCTCCGATAATTGATTTGAGTGGAGCAAGAGGAGTATGCGACTTAGATAGTCTTGTATTAACTTCTAATAATAAAGGTTCTGGAGTTTATTCATGGAGTAATGGGAAAAAAAGCAGAAGTATCACAGTGAAAGATGCTGGTATTTATACCCTAACTTATACAGATACGCAACTACCAGCTTGTACATCGGTGCCGTCTGAGTCGTCTGTGATAACAATTAATCCATTACCAGCTAAACCAACGATTACAGCACTACGTCCGTTAGAATTTTGTTATAAGGATTTTACTACCTTAAAGGCATCAACAACCACTGCTGGAGCTACTTTTGAATGGGATTTTAACAATGCCAAGGATGCTCAGATTGATGTACCACTTACCACAAGAAGTACAAAAACGGAGTTTATAAAAGTAAGTGTAAAATCGGTATCAACGTTCCCGAATAATCCGAAGGGATGTAAGTCAAAAGATGCTTCTGATGTAGTGACTGTGACAGTAAATCCACTTCCAACCACGCCAATAATTACCGCCAGCGGACCAGTTACTTTCTGCCCAGATTCAACAGTATCATTAACATCTTCTGACTCACCTGTTGGTGTTTATAAGTGGATAAATGCAAAAGATAGTTTAGAATTTAGTAGTAAGAAAACTGTTCTTATTGATACCACAAGTAAATATTTTAAGACGACAGCTCTTGGGAAAATAGGTAAATTTTATGTCCGTACTATTAGTGATAAAAATTGTGTATCTGATACATCAAAGAATGTAATTATTACTGTACGTGAAGCTCCACAAGCTGCCAGTATATTGTCAAATCCAATTACAGCAAGTGTTTGTAAAGGTGATACTGTTACTTTGAAAACACTTGTAGCTAATGGCAATATCACCAAATATTATTGGAGAGATGGGAAAACACAAAAAGACCTTGCTATTCCAATAACCCAAAATAGTATTAAAGTTGATACATCGGGTTCTTTTATTGTGAAGGTTCGTGATATTTATGGCTGTTTTGCTGCATATTCAAAGCCCTTAAAAGTAACCATCAACTCTTTACCAACTAAACCAAGTATCTCTGTAGTAAACTCAAAAATATTCTGTTTGGATGATAGCACTACTGTAAAGTCCAGTTCCCCAAGTACAACACCAAATGGTACCAAAAATTTATATCGTTGGATTGTAGATGGCAAAACTATCATTGAGTCGATGTCAAGTACATTTTCTTGGAAAAAAGCCAGTTCAATAGCCGTGGCAGTTACGGACACAAACGGATGTAAGGCTACTGCCATTTCAGATACAATAAAAACAACAGTAAACCCATTGCCAGATTCACCAACGATTACGGTACGTGGAGCAATTCCGTTTTGCGAAGGGAAAAGTGTATTATTGAGTGCCATCGGAACTAATAATGTTACTTTCAAATGGAGTACGGGTGCAAAGACTCCTAATGCAACCATTTATACTGCTGGAAACGTTACAGTACAATCAATCAATGGTTTTGGTTGTTTATCTAAACCTTCTCTGCCTATTGATGTACGAGTAAATAAATTGCCAATTACTCCTATTGTAACTGCTAATGGAGCAACAGCTTTCTGTGACGGTTCAAGAGTTCGACTGGTTTCGTCAAGTCCGCTTTCTGCTTTCTGGTTTAAAAGTTTAAAAAACACAACGGACTCTTTGGGAGGTGGAGATGATTTTAACTCTATTTTTGCCTCAAAAGTAGGACATTATTTTGCCAAAGTGCAAGATGATAATGGCTGCATTTCATTATCGTCAGTGTCAGTGTCGGTAGATGTAAGGGCAAATCCTACGCCAACGATTATTAAAAAAGCAGGAACTTTCTCATTAGATGCCCAAGGGGTTGGAGATGATGAAGGTTATATTTGGAGATATAATGGAGACTTGCAAGCCGATTTGAAAACCCGTATCATTAAGGCTAAAAAAGACGGAGATTATCAAGTACAGGCAAGTATTACCTATACCGACGTTCCTTTGGCAG
>JAAFIU010000442.1 GCA_013298805.1 Cytophagales bacterium
GATGAAAAAATCTTTTTGCTTTCAATCTATGATAAATCAGAACAAGAGGATATTGACGATAAAAGGTTAGATGATTTACTGAAAAATAATGATTTATTATAAAAACAGGCTTGCGAAACATATTCGCAAGCCTGTTTTATTTTGTACGAACCAATAAAAGTCAATTAAATTATCCAAAGAGATAATTGGCAAGATTCTTGAAGTGTTGTGATAGAAATAATATCTATTAAGTCTTTTTCGTTAATTCATCAAGACAAAACACACATGAAAAAAATCAGAATATTCGCTTTGGCAAGTTTAGTATCACTAACTTGGCTTTCTGGCTGTAAAACTGCTCAACAAGCACCAGTAATTACAAAAACGGAAGAAGAAGTTATTGCAGAAATTCCTGAAGAACAAGGAGTTACTTTTTTTGTGGGAACATTACAAGCAGGTTTAGAAAAAGCAAAAGCTGAAAACAAATTAATTTTTGTGGATTGCTACACTACATGGTGTGGCCCTTGCAAAATGTTGAAACAATTTACCTTCAAAGATGCCAATTTAGGGGATTTTATGAAGCAAAATTATATCTGTTTAGCCATCGACATGGAAAAACCCGAAGGAATGACCATCGCAAAAAGATATGGGATAGAAGCTTATCCAACGCTTTTGTTTTTGGATAAATACGGACGAGTTGTCAATCATCAAGTAGGTGGAATAGGAGCGGAGGCATTGTTGGCAAAAGCAGAACAGACTGTCAGAAAATCAATGTAACCTTAGTAAATAGTTGAATAATACGAAGCCTTTGCAATTTGTGAAGGCTTTTTTTTATCGTAACTTTGCTATTAAATGATTGAGAGAACACAATTCACTCCATCATTAATTCACTCAATCACCATTGCAAGAATGAAAATATCCCTTAATTGGCTTAAACAATTTGTAGAAATATCTGAATCGGCTCAAGAATTAGACGAACTCTTGACGGGTACAGGCTTAGAAGTAGAATCTATCGAACGCCACGAGGCTATCTTGGGTGGTTTACAAGGTTTTGTGGTGGGCGAAGTCCTTACTTGCGAACGTTTTGAAGTTAAAGAAAAACAATTGAGTCTCACCACGGTGGACATCGGTACAGGTACGCCTTCGCAGGTGGTATGTGGTGCGGCTAACGTAGATGCTGGACAAAAAGTGATTGTGGCAACTGTTGGTACTACGCTTTATGACCACGCCGCAGGTAAACCAATTTTCCAGATTACAAGTAAGAAAACTTACGGACATCTTTCGGAAGGAATGATTTGTGCGGAAGATGAATTGGGTTTAGGAACATCACACGATGGTATTTTGGTACTTGACACAAATTTGCCAAACGGAACACCAGCAGCTCAATATTTCAATTTAGAAGCAGATTTGTTAATTGAAATTGGATTGACTCCTAACCGTGCCGATGCGGCTTCGCATTGGGGTGTAGCTCGTGATGTGAAAGCAAAAACTGGTCGTGCCATTACTTTGCCTTCGGTTGAAAATTTCAAAGTTGATAATAATAATTTCCCGATTGAATTAGTAGTTGAAAAACCAGAAGATTGTCCACGTTTTTGTGGGGTGACGATTGACGGCGTAAAAGTACAAGAGTCGCCAGAATGGTTGCGTAAATCGTTGGAAACGATTGGTTTACGTCCAATTAATAATATCGTGGATATTACCAATTATATCTGTCACGGACTTGGACAACCAATGCACGCTTACGATTGGCACGCCATTAAAGGTCAAAAAATTGTTGTAAAAACACTTGAAGCAGGTACAAAATTTACCACTTTAGATGAAGTTGAGCGTACTTTAGGTGATACAGATTTAATGATTTGTAATGCCGAAGAAGCCGTTGGAATTGCGGGTGTTTTTGGTGGAATGAAATCTGGAATTAAGCCAGAAACTACTCGTGTTTATTTAGAAGTGGCTTATTTCGACCCTGCTTCGGTACGTAAAACGGCTCAACGTCATGGCTTGAAAACAGATGCTTCATTCCGTTTTGAGCGTGGAACTGACCCGAATGCAAAATTATTTGCTTTAAAACACGCTGCCTTGTTGATTCAAGAGTTGGCAGGTGGTGTTGTGGCTTCGGAGGTTACGGATTTTTATCCTGCTCCAATTGCTGACTTTAATATCAAGGTTTTATACAAAAATATTGACCGTCTGATTGGTAAAAAGTTAGAAAAATCTTTGATTAAAGATATTTTGACGGCTTTGGACATTCAAATTCAAGATGAAAATGAAGATGGATTTACCGCAATTGTTCCTCCATATCGGGTAGATGTGACCCGTGAAGCAGACGTAATCGAAGAAATTTTACGTATTTATGGTTTCAACAATATCGAACTTTCAGAGAATTTAGGAACGGATTTTCTTTCAAGTTTCCCTGCGAAAGACCGTGATAATTTACAGTTGAAATT
>JAAFIU010000004.1 GCA_013298805.1 Cytophagales bacterium
TAATGAACGACGAAGTTGTAACCATAGAAGCACCCTATCCAAAAGATTTTGATGTTTTGGTAAAGCAGTTAGATAAGTTTTCGTAATTTTGTAAGAAGCACTTTTAGAATAGATTTTGAATAAAGTGGATTTGTATTTTTTGATTAGCAGAATCGTATTTTTTAAGGAATATACAGCGTATCTTTTGTAAAAAATAGGATTTTGTTCATCGAAATAAGACGAAGTAAATGTGTCAAAATCTATTCTGAAAGGGCTTCTTTTAATAAAAGGCTTCGTAGTTCAATGGATAGAATGTGGGTTTCCGGTACCTAAGATGCGAGTTCGATTCTCACCGAGGCTACAATTGTAATCCTAATTGTCTAATTATTAGATGATTAGGATTTTTACTTTTAAACCATTTTCGTTTCAAAAATGTCCGATCTAAAACAAGCCCTCCACCAACTCGCAAACCCTGAACGAGCCATCCAAATGGCTCGGTATTTCAAAACTGGAAAAGGTGAATATGCCGAAGGTGACGTATTTATGGGTTTATCCAATCCGCAAGTGCAAGCTTTAGTGAAGCAATATTGGAAGAACATGACTTTTGCTGATATTCAAGAACTTATTGATGATAAAATCCATGAATTGCGTTTTGCGGGTTTGTTGGTTTTAGTCGCTAAATTTCACAAATCTTCAGAAATTGAACGTCGAGAAATCGTTGATTTTTATCTCAAAAACGTAAAAAAAATCAATAATTGGGATTTGGTGGATTGTTCTTGCTATAAAATTCTTGGAAAGTTTTTAGTAAACAAAGACCGCCAAATTTTGTACAATTTAGCCGAAAGTGGACACCTTTGGTCGGAGAGAATTGCGGTAGTTTCTACGCTCGAATTGATTCGGAACAGACAGTTTGCGGATATTTTTCAATTATCGGCAAGATTTCTCACGCATCCTCATGATTTGATGCACAAAGCCTGTGGTTGGATGCTCAGGGAAGTAGGTAAGCGTGATGAATTGGCATTGGAAGAATTCTTGGATGAACACGTCCATAAAATGCCTCGAACGATGTTACGTTACGCCATTGAACGGATGGAAGAAGGGAAACGATTGGGGTATTTGAAACAGTAAACAATTAACAGTGAACAGTTATCAACAAACTGAGATTAGTATTTAATAGTTTGAATACTTGAATGAATAGAAACTGTTTACTGTTAATTGATAACTGTTTACTGAAAATTATCCAATCGCCATTTTTACCAAATCAGCCGTGTTTTTGGCTTGGGTTTTCTTCATCATATTGGCTCGGTGATTGTCCACCGTTCTGATGCTTAGAAACAGTTTGTCGGCAATTTCACGACTGTTGTAACCTTGCACAATCATACCCAAAATTTGCTTTTCTTTGGGTGTGATTTTTTGGTAAATAGGACGGTTTTTATCGTCTTGAGCTTCAACACTTGCTTTTGCTAATAACTCATCAATAATTACTTCCGAAATTTCTGGAGGAAAATACTTTCTGCCTTCCGACACAACTTTAATGGCTCGCATCAATTCTTCTTTACCTGTGTCTTTTAATAGATAGCCACTTGCTCCATTCTCGACAGAACTGATAATATACTCACGATTGTTGTGCATTGAAAATATTAGAATTTTTACGGAAGGATAGTCGCTTGAAATGATTTTTGCGGCTTCTATGCCGTTCATTTTAGGCATTGTTAGGTCTAAAATAACCACATTTGGTAGTAAAATTCCTATTTTTTCGATGGCATCCAATCCGTCAGAGGCTTCTCCAACTACTTTTACGTCTTCTTCATCTTCCAAGAGCATTTTCATGCCCTTCCTTACAACATCGTGGTCGTCTGCTAATAATACGGTGATTGGGTTCATAAGTTTATTTTGTTTTTAGTTTGCAATTTGCGTACAGACAGTATTTTACGTTAATTTTTATTTTGTTTATCTAATGGAATGCTTACACTGATGGTTGTTCCTTTGCCAATTTTCGATTGAATTTTGAATGAGCCATGTAATAATTCCGCCCGAGCTTGCATATTTTTCAATCCACTTCCGCCAACTGATTTTCGTTTTTTCTGAAGTTCAAAACCCTGACCATTATCGGTAATTTCTAATTTTACGAAGTTTTCGTTATTGGTTAGTTGAATATTTATCAATGCTGCTTTTGAATATTTCACGGCATTGTGAATGGCTTCTTGCGTAATCCTGTACAAGCAGGTTTCTATTCCTTCCGACAAACGAGCAAGTTTGGTTGCTTGAAAATCAATTTTAATTTCTGATATTTTAGAAACCTGTTCGCTCAAAATTCTGATGGCTGGAATAACCCCGAAATCGCTCAAAACCGAAGGAGCAAGATTGAACGAAACGGTTCGAGTTGTTTCAATTGTTTCTTGAATGAGTTTCTGTAATTCTTCAAAAGATTTCTCTTGCTTTAGGCTCGTAAATTTAAAACTTTTGACCTTCTCGCTGTGCAATCGTAAACCCGTTAGCATCTGTCCAATTCCGTCGTGGAGGTCAGCCGCCAAACGTCTTCTTTCACTTTCTTGTCCTTCAATCAAGGATGCAGCTCGTACTTTTTCTTCTGCTAATTGAAGTTTATATTTTTCTTCAGTAGCTTGTACCAATGCTTCCCGAGTTTTTATTAGAGTTTCATTCGTTTGTCGTAAATTACTTTCCGAGTCGGTTATTTTTTTGATAACTAATCGGATATTATTTGCCATCGGGCGGAAAATAAATGCTCCTTCTAACACTAAAATACTGAATAATAAAATGAATAAAAAAAGCTCAACTTTTTTGGTTGTATCTACTCTGTTTCTGGATTCTAAATCGTACTGAAATACAATTTTATTCATAATTTGCAAAAATGCTCTTTCATTTACAAGTATTTGGTTAAGAGAGTTTTGTAGTGTTTCTTTTTGGTTTTTAACGGGACTCTGAATTGCTTTATTTATATTTTTGGCATTTAATAAAATTACATTGAAAATGGGGTCGATAACCCGAAACATACTGTCTATTTTTGGACTATTTCTTACGGTGTAGCTTTTGCCATCGGTCTTGAGGTTTTTATTCTTTAATCCTTCGTGACTTTCTTCCCATTGGATAATAATCTCTTTAATGTCATTGGAGTAATACTCTGCATCGGCTTGAAAAACTCGTGGACGACATAATAAAATAGCGGTTTTTGATAATCTTTGACTCAACATCCTTTGTCGCCCTGCGATATTAACCACGTGCGAATCGTCAAGTAAAGAGTTTAAAAACACTTGAATTAATATTTGCCCTATTAAAGACAATAACGCTACCGCTAAAAGTGCGATAACGTACAGTCGAGTTAGTCGTTGAAATATTTGAGCATCAAGTGGGTTTGTTCCTTGATACGTAAGTTTTTTATAGATTTTTTTTATCATAGTATGGGCTATGTAAAAAATATTACGTACTAAGTCCTAAGTGTTTGGGGAAATACAAATAATTTGGGGACATTTATACTTAATACTTGATACATAGGACTTTTTACACGACTCCTTATTATTCCATTCCAATAAAAATTTGTCCGTTTTCTACTTTTATCGGATAAGTTTTAATTACGTAATCATCGCCACTCAAACATTCGCCTGATTTTAGAGAAAATGTTTTTTTGTGGAATGGACAAGCTACTTTTGGTTCGGCTTCAGCACCTGTTGAACCAATCATTCCTCTTGATAAAGCCATTTGCTGACGGTGCGGACAAAGGTTTTGGGTTGCGTACCACTCGCCACGTCTGGCAAAGTTGTAAATCGCTACTTGTTCGCCTTCAATTAATGCACAAGCACCACCATCGGCAGGAATATCTTCTGTATTGCACGCTAAGTGCCAAGTTATTGTCTGTTCTAAAACCATGATATATTTTATTTGTGATTTAGTGATTTAGTGAATGGTGATTGATGAAAAAAATAATCACTAAATCACCATTCACTAAATCACAAATAAAAAACTATTTCCATTCTGCGGCTTTTACCATTTCACGCATTGGTTCAAATTTAGCATTGGGGTCTTTTACTTTCGGAGCATTTACGAAATGCGTAAAACGCTTACGTAATTCTGGATTTTCTACTACTTCTTTCCACTCACATTTGTAGGCTTCTACCAAAAGATTCATTTCAGCATCCCAAGTTTCGCCCATGCCCAAAACGTCGTCAATTACTACTGATTTCAGATAATTGATGCCACCTTCCATTTTGTCTAACCACGGAGCAGTACGAGTTAACGGTTCGGCGGTTTTGATATAAAACATCAAGAAACGGTCGATGTATTGTAAACAAGTTGCCGAGTCAATATCAGTTGCCAATAATTCTGCGTGACGTGGTTTTACGCCACCATTTCCGCAAACGTATAAGTTCCAACCTTTTTCAGTGGCAATAATTCCGAAGTCTTTCGACTGAGCTTCGGCACATTCACGAGTACATCCCGAAACTGCTGATTTTAATTTGTGCGGAGAACGTAAACCACGATAACGTTCTTCAACTTCAATGGCAAAACTGACGGCATCTTGCACACCAAAACGACACCAAGTTGAGCCGACGCATGATTTCACGGTTCTTAAAGACTTTCCGTAAGCATGACCCGACTCGAAACCTGCGTTTACTAATTCTTCCCAAATCTCAGGTAAATCACTCACGTGAGCTCCGAATAAATCTATTCTTTGTCCGCCCGTAATTTTGGTATAGAGATTATATTTTAAAGCAACTTGCCCGATGACAATCAATTTCTCAGGTGTAATTTCTCCCCCTGGAATTCTTGGAACGACTGAATACGTACCGTTTTTCTGAATATTGGCCAAGAAACGGTCGTTAGAATCTTGGACGGTGGCGTTACCTTTTTCCAAAATCATTTCGTTCCATAAACTGGCAATGATAGACGCTACGGCAGGTTTACAAACTTCGCAACCATCGCCTTTTCCTAAATGGTCTAAAACGTCATTGTAAGTTTTGTAGCCTTTGATTTTAACTAAATCGAATAATTCTTGGCGAGTATAATCAAAGTGTTCGCAGAGAATATTTCTCACAAAAACACCTTGCGACTTCATGGTTTCGTTGATTAAGTCTTTCACCATTGGTACGCAACCACCGCAACCCGTTCCTGCTTTTGTGCATTTTTTGATGCCGTCGAGCGTAGTAACTTTATTTTCAATGATTTCGTGGCAAATTCCGCCTTTCGTAACGGCTTCGCAAGAACAAATCAAGGCTTCGTCTGGCAATGCCATCACACCCGATGCTCCACCTTCCGAACCACCTCTTGCTCCCAGCATCAAATCTTCAGGGTCGGCAGGAAGAATGGTTTTGTTTTTAGTATTTTGCAAAAGCATATTATACTGCTCGGCATCGCCCACCAGAACGCCGCCTAACAAATATTTACCATCATTGGAAATATTGATTCTTTTGTAAATTCCTTTTGCCGAATTTTCAAATACAATCGTCTGAGCGTTTGGTTCTTGAATGAAAGCATCACCAAAACTTGCTACGTCAACCCCAATTAATTTCAATTTAGTTGACATATCGAAGGGCATGAATTCTTTTTCGCCGCCTATAATTTTAGTAGCAACTACTTCAGCCATTTCATAACCTGGGGCAACCAAACCATAAATCATGTGGTGAGCCAAAGCACATTCTCCAATCGCAAAAATGTTTGGGTCAGAAGTTTGTAAAGCATTATTGACCACAATTCCACCACGAATTCCCACTTCCAAACCTGCTACTTTCGCCACTTCGTCACGTGGTTTGATACCCGCCGAAATTACCAACATATCAACATCCAAACGAGAACCGTCCGCAAACTGCATGGCTTCGATAATGCCATCACCCACAATTTCTTGCGTATTTTTATTCAAATGGATTTGTAAACCCAGTGTTTCTAATTTTGCTTGTAAAACTCTCGAACCCGCTTCATCAATTTGTCTTGGCATTAGTCTCGAAGCAAATTCTATCACGTGAACTTCTTTCAAGCCTAAGTCTAAAAGAGCTTTTGCTGCTTCCAAGCCTAAAAGACCGCCGCCAATTACTGCTCCTTTGGTTGCTTTTTTGGCGTGGTTTTGCATCAAATCCAAATCTTCAATGGTTCTGTAAACAAAAACACCATCTTTTTCAACGCCTGGAATTGGTGGCACAAATGCTCCCGACCCCGTTGCCATTACTAAATAATCGTATCCTTTAACCAAGCCATGATGCGAACGAACCGTTTTTGCTTCACGGTCAATATCTACAATTGGGTCTGATAATATTAGATTAATATCGTTTTCTGCATACCACGATGTTGGTGCCATTGTCAAATCTTCAACTGTTTTTCCAGCAAAGTATTCTGATAAATGTACACGGTCGTAAGCAGGACGAATTTCTTCTCCGAAAACGATTATTTCAAATTTCTTAGCTATGTCTTTGGCTATGAGTTTTTCACAAAACTTATAGCCTACCATTCCATTTCCAACGACAACAATTTTCTTTTTCATATTAAGATTTTGTCAAAATGATTAATAAATAAGAAGGTATTAAGTGTTTTTTGAAGCTAATAAATAAGCAATATTTTAATATTGAGTATAAATACTTATCAGATATTCAATCGTCTTAATTACTCATACTTCTTTAGTTATTTAAGTTATGTATATCTTTAAATTGAGTGTTTATGACTATTTCAAGATAAAATTTAACAATTTAATAATTGCATTTATTTTATAACCTGTTTTTGATAATTTTCTGATAAATGCTTGATTTATGGTTCAAATTTAAACCTAAAAATTGATAATTTGCAATTATTTTGAAAAAATTAATTAAAAAATGAACTTAAATTTTGGATTTTAACATTTTTATGCAACTTTTGTATCGAAATCAATACTAAGTATTTATGATCAGTCAAATACAGAGTAAAAAAACTTAATAATATGAATATTCCAAGATTAACTTTAATTGGTGCTGGCCCAGGGGATATTGAGCTAATTACCCTAAAAGGAATAAGAGCTATTAAGACGGCTGATGTGATTTTATACGATGCTCTTGCCAATGAAGAATTATTGGAATATGCCAGACCAGATGCTTTAAGAATTTATGTAGGTAAACGTTTAGGAAAATATGTTTACACACAAGAAGAAATTAATTATAAGATTGTAACACTTGCTTTGGAATACGGACACGTGGTAAGATTGAAAGGTGGTGACCCATTTGTGTTTGGAAGAGGCTTTGAAGAAATAGAATACGCTAAAGCTTTTAATGTAGAATGTGAAATTGTTTCGGGAGTGACCTCAGCCATTGCGGCACCTGCTTCGGTGGGAATACCAGTAACCAGTAGAGGTTTTTCGGAAAGTTTTTGGGTGATAACAGGAACAACTAAAAAAGGAGAATTGTCGAGAGATATTTCATTAGCCGCTCAGTCAAGTGCCACGATTGTGATTCTGATGGGAATGAGTAAGCTATCTGAAATTTGCGAAATATTTGTAGAAAACGGAAAAGCTGAAATGCCAATGGCAATTATTCAGAACGGAACTCGCAGAAATGTAAAATCAGTAGTAGGAACAGTTTCCACGATTGTCGAAAAAACAATAACTGAAAAAATATCAAATCCTGCCGTTATCGTTATCGGTGAAGTGGTTAGTTTAAGTGAAAAATTTGCTGATGTATTGGCATATACAAACAAAATTTAGATTACAGATTTTATCAAGCATTTATAAAAATATAGATTATGAATAATTCTCAAAAACCTTTGGACTCGCTCAACGTATTTTCTTTCAAAGGGATACAAATGCAAACTTTTCACATTACTTGGATTACCTTTTTCTTTTGCTTCTTCGGATGGTTCGGTATTGCTCCATTAATGAAAATCGTAAAAGATGACCTCGGACTAACAAAAAGTCAAATCGGTAATATCATCATTGCGTCGGTTTCAGCAACAATTTTTGCACGCTTGCTTATCGGTCGCCTTTGCGATACGATTGGTCCACGATTGACTTACACTTGGTTGTTGGTTTTTGGGTCAATTCCAGTAATGACCATTGGCTTGGCAGAAAGTTATGAGAGTTTTTTATTGTTTCGTTTAGCCATAGGCGTTATTGGAGCATCCTTCGTTATTACACAATATCATACTTCGGCAATGTTTGCTCCTAAAATCAAAGGAACTGCCAATGCAGTTGCAGGTGGTTGGGGAAATCTTGGTGGAGGAATTACCAATATGGTTATGCCATTAGTTTTAGCAGGTTTTGTTGGCTTGGGATATTCAAATCCTCAAGCTTGGCGTTATGCCATGATTCTACCAGGTGCAATGTTAATAGTAATGGCTTTTGTTTACTATAAATTCACGAAAGATACGCCAGCAGGTAATTATTCAGAAATTGAGCGTGACACAACAACACAAGCGAAAGGTTCATTTATTTCGGCAGCTTCTGATTATCGTACTTGGATTTTGTTTATAGCTTACGGAGCGTGTTTTGGGATTGAAATCACTTTTGATAACGTAGCGGCACTTTATTTCTCTGAAAACTTCTCATGCGACCTTAAAACGGCAGGACTTTTAGCAGGTGTGTTTGGTTTTATGAACATCTTCGCTCGTGCCGTTGGTGGTATCGTAGCCGACAAAGTAGGTAGCACTTACGGAATGAGAGGAAAAGGCTGGTTGTTAGCAGGTTTGTTGGTCATGGAAGGATTTGGAATTATTCTTTTTGCTCAAACAGGTTCAATTGCAATGGCAGTGATGGCAATGTTAGGTTTTGCTTTATTCTTGAAAATGGCAAACGGAGCAACTTATGCAATTGTACCATTTATCAATACTAAAAATGTAGGTTCAGTGGCAGGAATTGTAGGAGCAGGTGGAAATTTAGGTGGAGTTTTAGCAGGTTTTCTTTTCAAATCAGAAACGATTTCTTACGCTCAAGCTTTTATGTACATCGGATTTGCCGTAGCAGTGATTGGAGCAATAACCGCTTTAATCAAATTTGACAAAAAGCAATTGGCTGAAACAAATGCTGTTTTGGCTGTCGCTTAATGAGTGAGTTTCCAGCGATGAGTTATGCAGTAATTTATTACTTATTACTCAAAGCTAAACTATAAAAAAGCCCAAACAAGATGGGGGTCTTGTTTAGGCACAAATTGCTTAACTCTGTTAAAATTTCACAATCAATCACAAATGTATGAAAAATTTTCACATTTCTAAATTAGCCCTATTCTTATTTTTGAGTATTTGTACTCAATTCACAATGAAGGCTCAGTTCACCCTTACGGGACAAGTAAGAACAAGAACTGAAATCCGTAATGGACTTGGTAATTTAGTGCCAACTGATTCAAAGTCAGCCGCATTTACTTCACAAAGAACAAGATTGAATTTTGGTTACAAATGGGATAGAGTTCTCTTCGGAGCGGCTGTTCAAGATGTTCGAGTATGGGGACAAGACGCTTCGTCTATCTCAAATGCAGATGGGGCAAAATTAATGTTGCACGAAGGTTGGGCAGAAGTTACGCTTGCGAATAAAGCCGATACAACGGTAAAATTCAAAGCGGTTGACTTATTAACGGTTAAAATTGGTCGTCAAGAATTGATTTATGATGACGTTCGTTTAATCGGAAATTTAGATTGGTTACAGCAAGGTCGTCGCCATGACATGGTACTTTTAAAAGCCGTTCACCACGGATGGCAAATAGACGCAGGGTATGCTTTCGGACAAAATACAGATGGTTTTGGAACTGTTGGAACAGGATATGTACCCGCAAACGTAAATGCCTTTACTCGTACTTCAACGGGTGTATTAGTGCCAACGCCAGCAGGAATTATTCCATTGACAGTAGGTGGCGGTGTCGGAGCAAACAGTGTAAAAACGGGTGGTGCATTGGCATGGGTTAATCCTCCATCAACCAACGGAGCCTCACAAGATTATAAATCATTCAAGAGTTTATACATAAGTCGTAAGTTTAACCAAACTAAATTTTCGGGTTTATTATTCCAAGATGACTTTAGTGCTTATCGTTTAGACTCAGTTGGAAGTGCTGGAACGGGTTACGTATATGGTAGAAGGTTCGTTTCTTCGGGTGCAACAGATACTTATGATTACGCACAATCAAGAAGCCGTACTACTTATGGTTTAATGGTTAATCATACTTTGGGAAATGCTTCTGGTTTTGGTAAAATCGCTTTACAAGGTGCGTATTATGGACAAACTGGTAAAGACCGTGAAGGAAATGACATGGATGCTTACCACTATACATTGGCAGCAACCTACCAAAAAAGAAAGTGGGCATTTACTTTGGGATATGACGTTCTTTCTGGAAACGACGGTTCAAGTGCAACCAATAATTACAAGGCTTCAACAGGATACAATAATCGTTTTGACCCATTGTACGGAACACCACACCGTCACTGGGGATACATGGATTACTTTTACGTAGGTACTAACTCTCCCGCAGGAGGTTTAAACAACGGTTATTTAAAAGCAAAATATACGAGCAATATGCTAACGTTTGGGGTTGATTATCACACATTTGCCTTGAATAAAGCAACCACAAAAGGCGACGGAACGCTTGTTGGAACAGATTTAGGAAACGAAATAGACTTCTTATTGAATTACAACATGAATAAATTTACCAATATCGAATTAGGTTATTCTGTGATGATGGCAACTGATAATATGACTTTTGCCAAAGGACAAGCCACAACTGATGCAGCAGCAAAGAATTTTGATAAAACGGGAACGTGGTTGTATTTAATGATTAACATTCGTCCAGACTTCTTTTACGCAAAACCAGTAGCGATTAAATAACAGTTATCAGTAAGCAGTTATCAGTAAATTTAGAGTAGCTTATTGGTACTATTAATTTATAACTGTTTACTGATAACTGTTTACTGATAACTGCTAAACTGTTCCAAAACTCGATGGGGGTCGGTTTTTGGGGGTATTTATAAATTTTAAATAAAGAAAATTATGCAAACTCTGTTAAAAAAATCAGTATCATTTTTGTGTCTAATGGCACTACTCACGGTGGTATCTTCATTTAAGATTACACCGCCAGCACGAAAAATTAAATTAGGATTTATTCCATTGACAGATTGTGCTCCATTAGTGGCAGCCAAAGAATTAGGGCTTTTCGCCAAATATGGTGTTGATGTAGAACTTTCAAAAGAAGCATCTTGGGCAAATATTAGAGATAAAGTATTGAACGGAGAATTGGATGGGGCTCACTGTCTATTCTCAATGCCACTTTCGGTTTATACGGGTATCGGTGGAAAAGCAGGTTCAGAAATGAAAATTGCGATGGTTTTGAATAATAATGGACAAGCCATTACCCTTTCAAAAGATTTTTGTGGATTGGTAGGCTTCAAAGAAGTCAATAAAGTGGCTGCCGCAGTTAAGAATGTTCAGTCTCGCAAAGAAGTAACTTTTGCCATGACTTTCCCAGGTGGAACACACGATATTTGGTTAAGAAACTGGATGGCAGCCGCAGGAATTAACCAAAAATCAGTGGGTATTATCACTATTCCACCGCCACAAATGGTTGCGAATATGCGTGTAGATAACATGGAAGGTTTTTGCGTTGGAGAACCTTGGAATGGCGTTGCAGCAGCACAAGGCGTTGGTTTTACGCAAATTGCGTCACAAGATATTTGGAAACATCATCCAGAAAAAGCCTTAGTGGTAAATTCAAAATTTGCAGCAGAAGACAAAGAGGATTTGAAAAAAGTAATGAAAGCAATCATTGAAGCTTGCAAGTGGTTAGATAACATGGGAAATCGTAAAAAAGCCGCTGGTTGGTTGACAAAACCATACTACGTAAATGCTCCGTTGGCAGCTATCGAATCTCGTTTATTAGGTTCAAACGATTTAGGTTGTGATTTGGGTGTACAGAAATACAAAGATGATTACATGACTTTTTATAACAATGGACTTGTTTCAACACCTCGTAAATCTCACGCTATGTGGTTTTTAGCTCAATATGTTCGTTTTGGATATTTGAAAGCTGAACCAAACTACAAAGCAATTACCGAGAAATTGATTCTTGATGATTTGTTTGCCGAAGTAGCCAAAGAAATGCAGGTACCAATTCAACCAGATATGAAGCCGTTCAAAACGACTTACGATGTTAATTTTGACCCTGCTAATATTGGTGATTATTTGAAGGCAACGAAAAAATAGGTTTAATGAACCGCAAGGACACGAGGACGCAAAGAAATTTAGAATAAAAAAATCATAGCATCCATTCGTCTTTGCGGTAATTTTTAAAATAAAAAAATCATAGCGTCCATTCGTCTTTGCGGTAAATTTTAAAATCATGATAAAAAAATCAGCAATCAGCATTGCTTACTTTTTAGGAAGTATGGCAATTTTAATCGGACTTTGGCAATTGATTTCTGTCATTACTAAAGCCGAAATTCCAAGTCCAGTTTCAACATGGGCCGTTTTCAAAGAATTGATGGCAGAACCATTTTACGATAGAGGGCCAAACGATAAAGGAATTGGGAATAACCTATTCAGTTCAATTGGTAGAGTCTTTACGGGGTTTTTATTAGGTAGTATCATTGCCATTCCGATGGGAATGTTGATGGGAGCTTCTAAAATAGGCATGAGCCTTTTGAATCCAATCGTACAAATTTTGAAACCAGTTTCGCCATTAGCTTGGTTTCCATTGGGGCTTTTAGCTTTCAAAGATTCGGGCGGAGCAACCATTTTTATCATCGCCATTACGTCTTTATGGCCAACGGTGATTAACACCGCTTTTGGTGTTTCGAGTATTCCGCAAGACCACAAAAATGTAGGAAAAGCATTTGGTTTTTCAAGATGGAAATATTTAACAAAAATCGTCATTCCTTACGCAATGCCGCACATTTTTACAGGCTTACGTCTTTCAATTGGGATTGCATGGGTTGTAATTGTAGCGGGCGAAATGCTATCGGGTGGCGTAGGAATTGGCTTTTTTGTTTGGGATAGTTGGAATGGTTTGTCTTTAGAAAAAATCCTTGTTGCCATTCTGATTATTGGCGGTGTGGGTTTGCTTTTAGACAAAGGCTTCAATGCTTTACAAAATTTATTCTCTTGGGAAGGAAAGTAAAACCTGTATTACGTATCAAGTATTATGTATTAAGGAAGTATTCGTATTACAGAGTCTTCTTCAATTTTACTTAATACTTTGTACCTAATACCTAATACTTGAAAATATGACAAACATCGAAACTTCAGTTCAATTCGTTGATTCAGCGAATGACTTTCATAAAATAAATGCCAATGAAACTTCAGTTAGCATCAAAGATGTAACCGTTTCATTCAAAGGCTCAAAAGGTACATTTACCGCTATTAAAGACATTAGTCTTGACATTAAAAAAGGTGAAATTGTAGCACTTATCGGTCACTCAGGTTGTGGTAAATCAACTTTGATGAATACCATTTCGGGCATGGTTTCACCTTCAAAAGGAGAAGTTCTTGCGAATGGTAACACAGTAAAAGGGCCTGGGCCAGACAGAGGAATTGTTTTCCAAAACTATTCACTTTTGCCTTGGTTAACGGTTTACAAAAATATCTACGAAGCGGTTGATTCTGTTTTCAAAGATAAAACTTCCATCGAAAAACATGAGTTGGTGGAAGAAAACCTGAAAATGGTTAATCTGACCCAACACAAAGACAAATTGCCGGGACAACTTTCGGGAGGAATGAAACAGCGAGTAGCCATTGCTCGTGCTTTTGCTATCAATCCGAGTATCTTATTGTTGGACGAACCTTTCGGAGCCTTAGATGCACTCACAAAAGGCTCAATGCACATCGAATTATTGAAACTTTGGAATTTAGATAACCGTAATAAAACGATTGTCATGGTGACGCACGATATCGAAGAAGCTATTTTCTTGTCGGATAGAGTAGTGGTAATGAATAATGGGCCAGAAGCTACCATCAAGAAAATTGTTGACATCAACTTGCCAAGACCACGTAACAAAAAAGATATTGCTCACGACCCAGAATATATCCGTATTCATGATGAATTATTGACATTATTATTTGATAAATTTTCAATTGAAGACTAAGGAGTAAATTATTAAACTTAAATCACTTACTCTGTCGCTCGCCCAATGTCATTAAGTTAAGGTTTTTGAATTAAGAATTCTGAATAAGGAATGTAGATTTTAGAAGTTTTACAGAGGATATTTTACTTCTCCATTCTTTATTCCTTGCGGCAGCCGCTACTGTTATAAATTCTGACTTATTTCCTTAACTTAATGACATTGGGCGAGCGGCCAATGAGTAATAATTCGCTTTATCTATAATAAACCTGTTTACTGTCTTGAGAATTTCTAATCACTACTTTCCCTTATGAGCAATTTGAATCAAACTAAATATAAATCTACCTGCTCATATTGTGGGGTTGGTTGTGGAGTTGAAATTACCAAAATTGACAACGGTAAAATTTACGTAGAAGGTGACAAAGACCACCCTTCAAGTAAAGGAATGCTTTGTTCAAAAGGAATGAATCTGCATTATACCGTCAATGATAAGTCAGACAGATTGCTGTATCCAGAAATGCGTTTTAACCGAAATATGCCCCTGCAAAGAGTAAGTTGGGATACTGCTCTTGACCGAACAGCAGCAATTTTCAAAACTTTTATCCAAAAATATGGCCCAGATTCAGTAGGCTTTTATGTATCTGGACAATGTTCTACCGAAGAATATTATATCATTAATAAACTCATCAAAGGTTTTATTGGCTCAAACAATATTGATACTAACTCTCGTCTATGTATGTCATCGGCGGTAGTAGGTTATAAGCTTACTTTAGGCGAAGATTCTGTGCCTGTTTGTTATGACGATATTGAATTGGCGGATTGCTTTTTTGTAACGGGGGCAAATCCTGCTTGGTGTCACCCAATCATTTGGCGACGAGTGGAGGCTCACAAACAAGCAAATCCCAATGTTAAAATTATCGTCATCGACCCAAGGCGTACTCAAACAGCATCACAAGCCGATTTACATTTACAACTCAATCCCGGAACTGACATCGTTCTGACCAATATTATCGGTAGAATTCTCATTGAAAATAATTGGATTGACAACGATTTTATCACTAATCATACCGACGGTTTTGAAGCTTACCGTGAACAAGTTTTTACCCGAACGCTTTCCGAAGCTTCGGTAATCTGTGGTGTTGCAGAAAGCGATATTTTATTAGCTGCTCAATATATTCACGAGTCAAAAGGTTTTCTCTCGATGTGGACAATGGGCTTGAATCAGTCGGTAGTTGGGGTTAATAAAAACCTGTCACTCATTGATTTACATTTGATTACAGGTAGAATTGGCAAAGAAGGCAATGGTCCTTTTTCATTGACCGGACAACCCAACGCCATGGGTGGACGTGAAGTAGGAGGTTTGGCAAATATGCTACCTGCTCATCGAGATTTATTGAATCCTGCTCACCGTGAGGAGGTTCAAGCGTTTTGGGGAGGCGCAAAAATTTCGGATAAACCGGGGTTTTCGGCAACCGAAATGTTCCAAGCCCTTGCCGATGGCAGAATGAAAGCCATTTGGATTGTCACAACCAACCCAATGGTGAGCTTGCCAGATATTAATATGGTAGAAAAAGGACTCCAAAATGCCAAATTTGTGGTGGTTCAAGATATTTCTAACCGTTCAGATACCGTAAAATATGCCGATGTGGTACTTCCTGCGGCAGCTTGGGCTGAAAAAGATTCAGTTTTTACGAATTCCGAAAGAAGAATTACTTATTTGCCGAAAGTAATTGATGCCCCAGGTGAAGCTTTAGACGATACCGAAATTATTAAAAGATTTGCTCATAAAATGGGCTTTGGAGAATCTTTTAACTATCAGAATAACAGTGAAATATACGACGAACATTGTCTTTCAACCAAAGGAACAAACATAAATATTACAGGGCTTAATTACGATGTTTTGAAAGAAAAACGTAGTGTTCAATGGCCATTTGTCGATGTTCGAGACTCGATGCTTGATGTTCGGAGTGGCGAAACCCCAAAATCAAATACTGAATCACAAATAACGAATCAAGAACCTCGAACATCGAACCTCGAACATCGGGAATCGTATTTCGGCACAAGACGCTTGTTTACAGACAGCAAGTTCTACACCTTAAATCAAAGAGCTAAAATCCATGCCGTGCCTGATGAAAATTTATCAGAAAAATTAACGGAAGACTTTCCTCTAATTCTGACAACGGGTCGTATTCGTGACCAATGGCATACCATGACCAAAACGGGGAAGGTTAACAAATTGAATCAGCATATTGCCCAACCTTACGTTGAAATTCACCCGAATGATGCTCAAAAAAGAGGCATTGTTGATGGTCAAGTAATTGAAATTGAAAGTATTAGAGGGAGAAATCAAGTAAAGGCAAAAATTACCGAAGATATTAAAGAAGGCGTTTGTTTTATGCCAATGCACTTTGGAAAAATCTTAGGAAATGCTTTTGGAAGAGCTAATAGTTTAACAAATACTTTGATAGATGCACGCTCAAAAGAGCCAGATTTTAAGTTCTCAGCCGTGCAAATACGTGCGTATGTAAAACCTGTGGAGAAAATTGTGATTATCGGGGCGGGTTCTGCGGGATTAGGATTCATTAATTCGTACCGAAATCTGAATAAAACTGATGAAATTCATGTGTTTTCAAAAGAGATTTATCCGTTTTATAACCGTGTTATGTTGCCTGATTATATTTCTGGAGCTCAAGAATGGGAACAATTGGTAAAATTACGGGAAGACCAATTTGCTGATGCTAATATTCAGGTTCACAAAGGTTTAGAGATTGTAAATATTGATAGAAAGAATAAAATTATCATTGATTCGGAAGGAAATGAACACACTTACGACCGCCTGATTTTAGGAATGGGTTCACGGGCGTTTATGCCTCCGTCTGTTCCAAGAATTCCCGGGATTTTCAATATGCGCTCTCGATTAGATGCGGACAGTATGAAGCCGTTTATGAGTCAAGAAAATCCTCACGCTTTAATCGTTGGCGGTGGTTTATTAGGCTTAGAATTGGCGGCATCATTGCGTGAAGTCAACGTAAAAGTGACCATTGTTCAGCGTATTAGCCGTTTTATGGATAGACAATTAGACCAGTTAGGCTCTGATTTACTCCATGAAGAAATTGTCAATTTAGGTATTGATGTTTATTATAATGATGAAGTTTCAGCCTTTTATGGAACGGATAAATTTGAAGGCGTTCGCTTAAAATCAGGACGAAAAATAGATGCTCAAATTGCGGTTTTTGCCATTGGAACGACACCAAATGTAGAAATTGCTCGTGCCGCAGGATTGGAAGTGAATCGTGGAGTGGTTGTAAATGATTATTTACAGACTTCCGATCCAGATATTTTTGCCGCAGGTGAAATTGCTCAATGGCGTGGCGAAATGTGGGGAATTACAGCCGCCGCCGAACAACAAGCCGACGTGATTGCCAAATATATTGCAGGTGATTGGGCGAGTTATTACAAAGGCTCATTGTCGGTAAATATCATGAAAATTCAAGGAGTTCAATTATGCTCAATGGGAATTATCGAAACGCCAAAGGTGCCTGATTATGAGGAGATTATCTTTATTGATAAAGCAAAAAGATATTATAAAAAATGTATCATTCACAATGATAAATTAGTTGGAGCAACCCTGATTGGTGATAAATCGGAATTTTTAGAATTTAAAGATTTGATTGCCAACGGTATCGAATTGTCGGATAAGCGTTTAGAATTGTTAAGAAGTGGTAGAAAAGCTGACCCTGTAATGGGAAAATTGGTTTGTTCGTGCAATAACGTTGGCGAAGGTAATTTAAAATCTTGTATTTCAGGAGGTTGTAAAGATTTTACCGCTTTATGTGCTACCACAGGTGCAGGAACAGGTTGCGGAAGTTGTCGCCCAGAAGTAAGAGCAATTTTGGAAAAAGAGTTGTCAGAAGAATTAATAGAAGTCATGTAACCCAACATCAAGTATACAAAAATAGGGAAGTAATCTCTCGATAAACTTCCCTAAGTATTGATTCTGAGGTTAAAATCATAGTAACATCAATTTACAATGACTAACGAATAGCCACAACGATGTCACGATTTACAGTTTGATTCGTTTTAATTTCAAAAGTTTTTGAATCAACTACATCAACATTTGAACGAATAACTTCGATAGTATATTTACCATCGCTCAAATTTGAAAAATCAAGTGTTTTAGCAAATTTAACTGCTTTTGAACCTACGTATTCACGATAGATTTCGTTTTTGTCAGCGTCCAAAACAACAACCATTACTTTTTTGCTTGCTGAGTTTTCCACCCAAATATTGAAACTCAAAGATTTGTTTACTTGAGCAATTTTAGTTTTTACTGAAGCAGATGCTTCGTCGTTTGTTGTTCCTGCGAATGAAGTTAAGTTTGATGTGCAAACCATAGCTATCGCTACGATAAATGCTTTTACTGTGTTCTTGTTCATGATATTAAATGTTTTTTATTTATGGGAAATTTAACTTGTTTTTAGTCTCTTAAAACTATAATGTTAAACACCAGATGATAGATTTATTTGTTAAACTAAATTTGTATATTTCTAAGAATTTATTTTTCTGAAATCTAAAATATTTCTAACTCGAACGTTACTTTGTTAAAGATATTTATGTGTCAAAAAATGAATTCACAAGGCTTACAAAACTTGTTTTTTAATTCAATTAAAAGCTCAGAAATACATCTGTGTCAATCGTTTGACGATGTAAACTTATAAAATTGATTTTGAAACTCAAGCACAAAAGCGATAAAATTTTAACTTTTTCAAGAAAGTTCTTCTAAAAAAAATTATATTTCACAAAATAATACTATTCTAAAAATCAAATTTATATTAATTGTTAGAATAGTGATATGCTAAAATTTAAAAATACATTATTCTGATTTTCAGTATATTAAGTAATTATTACTAACTTTAGAGTGGAGATAACGATTTAATAATGTAGCATATCAACCCGCAGAGTATTATGAAAGACTATTCATTATTGAAAATAAACCTAATGGGAGGAATTGTTTCTCCTGGAACATTACAGTACATCCTTTTAGCCGCTCGTGAAGCAGGGGTAAGAGACATTAGTTTTGGAGCAAGACAGCAATTGTTGATGTATGTAAAGGCTGAAACTGTGCGTGGAAGTGGAATATTAGATTTAAAAAATAAATTGTATAATTCTAATATTGACTTTGAAATTGATACGGATAGTTTTCCTAATATTATTTCTTCTTATTGTGCTGAAGAAGTATTCCCGACCGGGCAGTGGATTTCGGAAGGAATTTATAAGGACATTTTTGACGGGTTTGATTATCAGCCCAAATTGAAGGTGAATATTTCAGATTTTCAACAATCATTTACGCCATTTTTTACGGGAAATCTTAATTTCATTGCTTCAAATACCCAAAATTTTTGGTACTTATATGTACGTCCGAAGCAAACGAACCGAATTTTCCGTTTTCCAATTCTAATTTATACTTTGGAAATCCCTAAAATATCTAAAAGAATTGAAGAAGTAATTTGGGACAATCCAGAAATGGATGAAAATGAAGTTTATGAAAAAGTAATTGCTCAAGGTGAAATTATCTCGCAGGTAATTCGTGAAGATTTAAAATTACCTCAGTTTTCATTGCCTTATTACGAAGGTTTTAATCGTTACGGAGATAAAACTTGGTTGGGTATTTACCGAAGAAATGAAACTTTTTCGATTGATTTTTTACAAGAAATTTGTGATGTTTGTCTCGAAACAAAAGTAGGTCAAATCTGTACAACACCGTGGAAATCTCTGATTATTAAGGGAATTGAGAAAAAACATCGTGGTCTTTGGGATGCACTTTTAGGTAAGTATACCATTAATGTGCGTCATGCCGCAAATGAACTTAATTGGCAGGTTGAAGACCTTTCTCTTGAAGGTTTAGCCTTGAAAAAATCAATTATTAGAGAATTTGACGATGAAGATGTTCGTACTTTTGGTTTAAGTTTTGCTGTACAAACTCGCTCAAAATCAGAGGTTTTTGGTTCTGTTGTGATTAAAAAACGTAAAATATTTGGCGGACTTTCCAGTGTTTTTGATATTTATCACACCTCAGACTTCAATCCAAACACTCGTGAATTAATACTTTTTGAAAATGGAGTCAATAAGGCTCACGTTCCCGAAATTTTACAAAGACTTTCCAAACGCTTTTATGCTCAAAGTTCTAAACAAGAAGTAACTTTTGTAAAAGAAAAAGCACGTAAATCTTCTGATTTACAATTGGTTAAGGTGCATCAGTGTAAAATTTGTTTTACCATTTATGATGAACGTTTTGGCGATTCAGTTAATAATATTGCAGTAGGGGTGAAGTTTTTGGATTTACCAAAAGATTATTGTTGCCCTGTTTGTGAGGCTGACAAAGAGGAATTTGTGGAAGTGAAAGTGGATGCTTTGTTGGTGTAGATTTTAGGAAAATAATATTAAAAACGGCAACTTCCAAAGGGTTGCCGTTTTTGTTTTACACACCCATTCTACGTTGAAAATAAGGCTTTAAAACTCTTTTATCAATAAAAAATAAGGCAACTAATACATTGATTATCAAGAATAAACGGGTAAATTCTTTGTCTTGTAAAATTCTCAAAGGCTTGCTCAAATCAACTTGGATGGCTTGGTTATTGAGCATTGGTAAAACGGCAGCAAATAGACAAACAAACAACACTGCCATCAACGACAAGAAGTAAATGGGCAATTTACTGGTTTTGCGGACGGTTATAACCTCTTGCGAAAGCTCCCAACGGTCAATGAGTTTATCCGTAAAATTAACCGCTGTTTTTTCTATGCTCACATCCATTAATAATGCGTGAGTCTGTGTATACTCGTTGAAAAGAGACTGATATTCAGCACTTTCAGCGAGCATTTTATGGTGTTGAAGCATCGTTTCTTCCGAAGCAATGCCGTCAAGAATATCAAAAATATCTTCGTCTTTCATTTTAATTGAGTGATTTTCTATTCACTACATTAATGTTTTTACTTCTTTTCCCAAGATTCGCTTCATTTCTTCAGCCAGTTTTTTTCTGGCTCGGCAAAGTTTTACTTTAATGGTTTCGGCAGAGACTCCGACTACTTGGGCTATTTCTTCTAAAGATTGTTCTTTTAGATAGAATAAGGTTATTATCGTAACGTCATCGGGTAGTAAATGATTGAGAGCTTGCTGAATATATTTTCGCTGTTCCTTGATTTTTAGGTCGTTATCAGTATCGGCTGAAACAAATTGAGCCGATTGTGAGGCTTCAATATCTTCGGTGTGAATTCGATTTTTACGCTTAAACATCAAAGCAGTATTAAACACAATTCTATAAAACCAAGTCGTAAACTTTGCTTCTTGATTAAAACTTGGTAATGCCTGAAAAGCTTGAATGAAAGCATCTTGAGCAATTTCTTCGGCATCTTCCCGTGTTCCCGCAATTTTGTACGCCACCGTAAACGCATAGTCTTTGTGGCGATTAGCAAGGTCTTTGTACCCCGACTTATCGCCAGCTAAAATGCGTTCAATGATAGAATTATCTGTTTCGTTGGTTTTCACATTTGTTAGATGCGGGTTGGTTGAAAAAGGTTACAGAGAAAATATTGTCTGAGCTTTTGTCTGAACTGAGATTGCGAAATGTCGCACCGTATTCAGATTTATGGATTTTTAGGATTGTTCTACGACTTTCAAATCCTAAAAATCCATAAATCCCACGAATCCAAATTCAGACAAATATTTTCACCCTCCACTGTAACCTTTCTAATACAAGTTACATCATATCACCAGAAATCAATTTATTTAACAATTATAAAATATTTACGACCATGATAGATGGAAACTTAGTACCGATAGTTGCTCTTTTAATTCCAATCACTGGAACATTAGGCGTTTTTACGATGATTGTTTTTTTACGCAAGTACGAAAATGACGAAAAAATGGCAATGATTGCCAAAGGAATGACTCCACCACAAAAAATGTCTAATCCTGTTAATCCAAGTCACTCATTACGTTGGGGATTTATATTGATTGGTTTGGGTATCGGCTTATTGATGGGTTCTTTATTGGAGGCATTAACACATATTGATGAAGAAGTCGCTCATTTTTCCATGATATTTATTTTTGGAGGGTTAGGACTTTTAGGGTCATATTTTTATCAAATGAATGTAGATAAGAAAAATCAAGCTAACAAAGATGTTTAATTTTCAGTAAATCAGTAAGTTATCCAGAGGTTTCTTTGTTATTCAAGGAAACCTTTTTAGTATTTAATAGACTTGAACTTTCCATATTTCGTTCCATTAACATTTCCTTAACAAGCATTAACATTTTATTAGGAGACCTCCGAAGACTTTCTGCGTTATAAGTTCAAATTTCCAGATTTAAACCAAACGTAAACGCATAGAAGTCATGAAAAAATTAATTGCAGCCATTGCCCTTTCAGTTTTTGCTTTCGCTAAAATCAACGCTCAAAGTGTTGCTTTCAAAATAGGATATACTCATTCAGACGTACTTGTTTCACCTGAGCCAGGGAATATTTTTACGCCAAAAGAAACTTTTCATGCAGGTATTGTCATCAAAGATTTGAAGTTGAGTGATAAAATAGGCTTCCAACCAGAGCTTTTATATTCAATGCAAGGATTTAATGTGGCAAGTCTTGGAAATATAAATATTCACTATTTGTCAGTTCCCTTGTTAGCAACTTTTCCAGTCACTGAAGATTTACAGTTACAGGTTGGTCCACAAATAAGTTATATGGTTAATTCAAGAGTGGGTGTTGCTAATTTATTTTCAGTTGCTTATAACGGAATATTTAAAGATATTGATGCAGGGGCAGTGGCAGGAGTAGAATATAAAGCATCGGATAAAGTATCGCTTGGCGGACGTTATTATTTAGGCATGACCAACGTAAATAAAGATTTTTCATTCGGTAATAACACTAATTTGTCTAACTACTTTCAAATGCGTAACACAGGTGTTCAAGCATATATTTCGTTCAGTTTTGGTAAGAAATAGTTAAATTATAACGAAAAGCGATTAGCGAAAAAGCGAAAAAGCGAGCAAGCAAGCACTAATGCCACTTTGTTATATTGAAAATGTTAAGGTTTGCGAAAGAAAATAACGTAAGATATTAGGTCTTTTTCACTTATCTCAAATCGCTCTTCGCATTTTATTCTCCAATCAATTTAAAATCGTACAGCCATGAAAACTAAAATAATGAGTGCGTTAATTACTTTATTTGGATTAACAACTGCTTTAAATGCCCAAACGCTCAATGGAAATGATAATTTTCAAGGCAATCGTCGAGAAGAATATCCTCAACAAAGAGGCAATGATTATCCACAACAAAATGGTGGGTATAAGCAACAACGGGGATATAATAATCAACAAGGAGGATACAATAATAACCCAAATAACGGTGGTAGTTATTATGGAAATGATGATGATTTATATGGTCGTCGTCAGGGAAATCAATACGGAAATTATTCATTTGATAATCGTAACCCATTTGATACTCGTAGCCAGTATTACGACCCACGAAATCCGTTTGACCCACGTCCAGTGTATGACCAAAGTCGTCATGGACGTTGGAATGACAATGATTATCGCTATAATGGCAACCCTTTTGATTATTGCCAAAATCGTCAAACTTGGGCGAATCGTTACTATCCAATAGACCCACGCAATCCTTATGATGTACGTAACATCTATCAAAATCGTGGAAATGGATACAATAACAGATATAATAATGGTTACGGAAATAATAATGGATATGGCAGAGGATATGATGGATATGGAGACAGAAAACGTCACCACGAACACCATGAAGGACGTGGTTGGTAATCAATTTATTTAATATTGAAAGCCTAATCCCCAAGTTTAAAAGCTTGGGGATTAGGCTTTTTTCGTGAATATTGATAAATATCAGTTTCACAAATTCAGTATAAAAAGAAATGCTGTGGCTTTTATTAGTACAAAATAATATTACTTTGGGGAAGATTCCTCAAATTTTTATAAAATTCTAACATTATATTATGCAAATCTATCAAGCCATAAGCCAGCGTGAAGCACAGGGGTTTAATACTCAACAACTTAGAGACAACTTTTTGATTGAATCAAATTTTCGTAACAATGAAATTGTCTTGTATTATACTCATTATGACCGTGTTATTTTAGGAGGAGCAATGCCTGTTTATACGGCTTTAGATTTGCCAACTTATGATAACTTGAAATCAGACTATTTCTTAGAACGTCGTGAAATTGGTATCATTAACGTTGGGGGAGATGGTGAAATTACGGTTGATGGCGAGACTTTCGCATTGTCCAAATTAGATGCTCTTTACATCGGGAAAGGTTCTAAATCGGTTACTTTCAAAAGTAATTCTGCCGATAGACCAGCTCAATATTTCTTATTGTCTGCTCCTGCTCATCAAACGTATCCAACTCGTAAAATGAGTAAAGAAGAAGCATCGCCAGTGTCGTTGGGCAGTGCAGAAACGGCTAATGAACGTACTATTTATAAATATATTCACCGTGACGGAATCCAGAGTTGCCAGGTGGTGATGGGTTTGACCGTTCTGAAATCAGGAAGTATTTGGAATACCATGCCTGCTCACGTACACGACCGTCGTATGGAAGCATATTTGTATTTTGACCTTGATGAAGCACACCGAGTTTTCCATTTAATGGGACAACCACAGGAAACTCGTCACTTAGTTGTGGCAAATCATCAAGCAATTTTGTCGCCGCCTTGGTCAATTCATTCAGGTGCAGGAACTACCAATTATTCGTTTATTTGGGCAATGGCAGGTGAAAATCTTGATTTTACGGATATGGATTTTACCAATATTATAGACTTGAAATAATTTTTTGGTTGAAAACTTTAATTTGGCAGATTGTTATAAGTTCCTGCTAAGTTAAAGTTTTCAATCAAAAATATCATCTAAATCTATCACCAAATCTTCCAAAACATTCACCTTGACTTTCTCTCCTTTCTCAAAGTGTTTCAATAATTCGTATTTGACTTTTTCTTGATTCAGTAAATAAACGCTGATTATCTTTTCGTCAGGGAAAACGACCCAATATTCTTTTACGCCCGATTCTTCGTAAAGATGATATTTTTCGTCAAGGTCTTTTTTGGCTGTTGAACTTGAAAGTATCTCAATAACCATATCAGGTGAACCCAAACAGCCACGTCTGTCTATTTTTGAAGGGTCACAAACAATACATAAATCAGGCTGCACGACGGTTGTAATTTGTTCATCGCTGAATAATCCATCAGTTATGAGTCGTACATCAAAAGGGGCTGGGAATACTTGGCAAGTCTTTTTTTTGAGATAATAGCCCAACTCTACGTCTAATCTATGTACTAAAATTTGATGCTGACTAAGCGGGGCGGGTGACATTCTGAAAACCTTACCCTTTATCAATTCTACGTTTTCTTCTAAAGACCATTTTAAATAATCTGCGTAAGTATAGCGTCCATTTAAGTCAATATTTAGAAGAGAATTAGCCATATTTTATGTTTCCTGATGTGTAAATCTACAAATATTACTTGAAAACCACCTATTGTTTCAACCAATCCATCCACTCTTTTGTCTATATAAACTTTAAATATTCTTGTATAAGAATTCCTTTTCTCTGTGCCTTCGTGCCTTTGTGGCCAATATTTTATTTAAAAATCCTCTTTTAGCCTAATTTTGCACTTCATTATTGGTAAATCACAAGCTAAAACTCGAACTACTTCGTATGTTTTACGGTTTTGATTTAAGGAATAAATACCACGCAAAAAATGGCAAAACGCAATTTCGGGGCAGAAGTAGCTCCAGAAGACAAGAAAAAATTGAGTAAAGAAGGTTTCAACAAAGCCTTAAATATTTTTAGATTTACGCTTCCCTACAAAGGAACATTCTTCATCGGATTTATATTTTTAGTTCTTTCGCAAATAACTTCCATGAGTATTCCCTTGTTGATGGGACAAATGGTTGGAGCGATTGTTTCGCCACAGAAAGTAGTTAAAGATACTTTGCCAAGCCTTCCCAATGCTGGAGTAGGGCTTAGACTAAAACATTATCTAAATCCTGAGTCTGTTCATTTAACGCTCAATGACGTTACGATTCTCTTCATTGTTTTACTGATTTTACAAGCGGCTTTCTCGTTTTTTAGGGTTTATACTTTCACGAGAGTTTCGGAGCAATCAATGCGAGATTTACGCAAGGCTCTTTACACCAAAATTATTACGTTACCCGTTCCATTTTTCGAGAAAAACCGTGTTGGTGAACTCATGAGCCGTATTACGACGGATATTACGCAATTACAAGATGTACTTTCAATTACCTTAGCTGAACTTTTTCGTCAGATTTTTACGCTCGTGGGCGGTATCATTTTGATTTCGTATTTATCGAGCAAATTGACACTTTTTATGTTGATGACGTTTCCATTTTTGGTAGTTGCCGCCATTATTTTCGGAAGATTTATTCGTAAAAATTCAAAAAAAGTGCAAGACGAATTGGCTTCAACTAATATTATTGTGGAAGAAACGTTGCAGTCTATCAATGTCGTAAAAGCCTTTACCAACGAAGCCTTAGAAGTAAAAAGATATAGTTCATCGGTTCAAAAAGTGGTTGATTATGCTTTGAAAGCAGCAACATTCAGAGGCGGTTTTATCTCATTTATCATCTTCGTACTTTTCGGGGGCGTTGTGGGCGTGGTTTGGTACGGAGGGAACTTGGTTTTGCAGGGCGAATTAGCCTTTAAAGACCTTTTCACGTTTATTATCTACACTGGTTTCATCGGTGGCTCTGTGGGTGGCTTGGGTGATATGTATGCCCAAATCCAAAGAACGATTGGAGCATCAGAAAGAATATTAGAAATTTTGGATGAGAAATCGGAAATAAATGTAGATGAAAAAATCGTAAGTCAGAAGCCAGAAGTCGTAGAAACTTCGACCCCTAAAATTGCTTACAAAAATGTTGCATTTTCGTATCCATCTCGTCCAGACATGGAAGTTTTGAAGAATATATCCTTAGAAGTAAAATCAGGTGAAAAAATTGGTTTGGTGGGTTATTCGGGAGCTGGAAAATCAACGATTGTTCAGCTATTGATGCGTTATTATAAACTTTCGGGCGGTGAAATTTTGGTCGAAGGAAAGAATATTAATGATTATGATTTAACGGAATTACGTAAAAAAATTGCCATTGTTCCACAAGAAGTAATGCTTTTTGGAGGGACGATTTATGAGAATATCTCTTACGGAAATCCGAATGCTTCCGAAGGTGAAGTGATTGCTACCGCTAAAAAAGCCAATGCCTTCGACTTTATTGATTCTTTCCCTGAGCAATTTCAAACGATTGTGGGTGAGCGTGGCGTGAAATTATCGGGTGGGCAACGCCAAAGAATTGCCATTGCCCGTGCCATTTTGAAAGACCCAGCCATTTTGATTTTGGACGAAGCAACGAGTGCTTTAGATTCTGAATCGGAGAAATTGGTGCAAGATGCCTTAGATGTGTTGATGCAAAACCGCACGACAATCATCATTGCACACCGTTTAGCAACTATTCGTAATGTAGATACCATTTATGTATTGAAGGAAGGCGAAGTTGCCGAAAAAGGCTCGCATGATGCTCTAATCTCAATTGAAGGCGGAATTTACGCTAATTTGGTAAAGTTACAATACGAGAATAATATGGCTCTTGAAGGTTAGTGAAGTAGGACAGATTTCCAACCTGTCAAATAGATTTTCCGTGGTTTTATAAAGATTATTTTACGATGGTTTTCCCTGATATAAATCCCTAATTATCAGTTTATTAGTTTATAATTGACCATTATTCGCTTTTATACCACTTGATAATTAATTTGAAAAACGCAGACTAATATCAAAAAGTCTGCGTTTTTTTGTGAACAAATTTGTCTTTTACAATTAATTTATATATTTTGTACAAAAAAATAATTATATATTCATATTTTTGAATACCTATTTATTTGATTTGTCTAAGTAAAATTTCTTGAAAACTTATGCTAATCAAAATTTTTGCACAAAAAACAATACTATGAACAAATGTATTTTCTTAGACCGTGATGGCGTATTAAATGTGGATAGAGTCGATTATGTATATCGTCTTGAAGATTTAATTATTCCAGAAGGCACTATTGAGGCTCTCCAAAAATTAAAAGCGGCAGGATATTTATTGATTGTGATTACCAATCAGTCGGGAATTGCGAAGGGAATTTATACTCGTGAAGATGTTTTAATGTGTCATAATTATTTTCAAGAGCAATGTGGCAATTTATTAGATGATATTTATTTCAGTCCGCATCACGAGAAATTTACAACGGCTTCGTTGACTCGTAAGCCTGATTCGCTGATGATTGAAAAGGCCATTGCAAAATATAAAATTGACCGTAATACTTCGTGGATGATTGGTGATGCTCACCGAGATATTAAAGCTGGGAAAAAAGCAGGCGTAAAAACGATTCACATAACTGGAAAACCCGAAGAATCTTTCTCTGAAATCACGACGAGCGATTTGCTTCGTGCGAGTGAGTTGGTTCTTGGATAAAATGTAACTCGAAGTTTTACTTCGACCATTTGGGAATTTTCGAAGTAAAACTTCGAGTTACATTTTTACTTCTTCTCTGGCAACATAATTACCTTAATCATGTTTTCAGCGAAGTATTTTTTAGCAGCGGTTTTGGTACTTTCTACCGTCACTTTTTTCAACATTTCGTCTTCTTTCAATACTTCTTTTACGTCTTCGCCATCTTGGTATTGTCCTTGTAAATAACCTAACCAGAAGCCATTATCACGTAATTGCGTTTCTGTTTGACGTTTTGTTTCTGCTTTAAACTTCTCAATATCAGTTGCTTCTGCTCCAGAATCTTTGATTTTTTGAATTTCTGCCATTGTTCTATTTACCAATTTCTCCACATTCTCAGGGGCGCATTGGAAGCCAATTTTGAAACTGTAACGTTTTGCAGGAATTTTAGCCGTTGAACCACTTACGCCCACACCATAAACACCAGATTCTTCTTCACGTAATTTTTCTGTCAATTTTATTTCCAAAACTTCCGAAAGTGCTTCTACTTGCGTTTCGTTTTCTGGCGTAATTTCAGCATCACCCGACCAAACCATTGTTACCCGAGCTTTAGGTTCTGAGCCTTTGTAAAGTGTTTTTTCAACTTTGCCTTTTGGGGTACGAATGCCTAAATCTTTGAATGTTTCCTTGCGTTTTATTGACGGTAAACCTCCTAAATACTTCTCTAACAAAGGTTTAATCTCCTCATTTTTGAAATTTCCAACCAATAAAAACGTAAAATCAGAAGCATCGGCGTAACGTTCTTTATAAATTTCAAAAGCACGATTTACATCAACTTTATTGAAACGCTCAACGGTTAATGGAAAATTTCGAGGAGCATAATTACTCAAAATTACCTCTAAAGAGTCTTTATAGACTTTTTCGGGTGTTAATGTTTTTTGCTGATTTTCTAAAAAACTACCCACGTTTGCTACAAAACCTTTAATAACATCACTATCAAAACGGGGTTGTGTGAAGTTGCTGTATATCAATTGCAAAGCTGTTTCAAGGTCTTTTGGATTGGTTGAACCAGTGATATTTTCAGAAGTTTCTGTGATGTAAGGGGTAACTTGTGCTACTTTTCCAGTCATCATTTTTTGTAAATTAACGGCTGAAAATTCCCCCAAACCACTTATCGAAACAATCGTGGAAGCCAAAGAAGCATTGTCTGCATCTTTATCGGTATAAAGGTTTGTGCCACCCATGCTGTATGCACCAATCAGGATTTCGTCATTTTTGAAGTCAGTTGGTTTTAAAACCGCTTTTACACCATTGGCAAAAGTCAATTCTGTAATGCCCACTTCTGGAATTTGTTTGCTTGCAACGACTTTTGAACCCGTTGGCAATTTGGCAATTAATGGTTTATTAATCGTATTGTCCACATAAGCCGTTACATTTTTCCCCGCAGTATTCAACCATTCTCTAAGTTGGGCTTCGGTTGGTAAAGTTGCTTTGTCTTTTTCGGGAGCTAATAAAATTACCGAACGATTTTCGGAAGTAATTAATTGATTACTTAAAGCGTTAACTTCTTCTAATTTTACGCCTTCCAAATATTTTTTGGTAAAATCAAAACTGAAATCGGGAGAAGTAAGGTTTTCATTTTCTGTGAACGCTCCCACTAAACCACCTACAATTTGTTCAGAAGGGGTTTTGTCTTTTTCCTTAAATGATTTTTCTTGTGCAACCATATAATCGGTTTTGGCACGAGCTAATTCCGAAGTAGTAAAACCAAACTTTTTGGCTTTTTCGGTTTCTTCCAAAACGGCAACTAAGGCTTTTTCAATATTTCCGCCTTTGGCTACGGCAATTGAATTGAAGGCATCAAGATTACCTACACCACCCAAAAATCCTCCATAACTGGCATTTCCAAAAAGAAAAGGAGGGTCAGCTTTTTGGGTAAGTTCTTGAATACGAGCCGATAACATTTGATTGAACAATGAACGAAGCATTCCATCACGGCGGTCTTGATAAGTTACATCCTTGCGTTTGGCTTGCTTACACATTACTTGAATAACGGTATAAGGTTGCTCTGGGTCAGTTACGATGGCAACGTCTGTTCCTCCCGTTAAAGGAATGGTATATTTGATTCTTTCCTTCTCATTTGCAGGGTTTTGAATACCGCTAAATTTTTCGATAATCATTTTTTCAACCATTGCCACATCAATATCTCCAACAACAGCAACCGCCTCTAAATCAGGACGATAGAAGTCTTTGTGGAATTGATTCAGCACTTCATATTTGAACGTTTTTAGGACCGTATCTTTTCCAATTGGTAGGCGTTTGGCGTATTGAGAATTGTTGAGGATTATAGGGAAAAACTTATCACGCATACGTACTTGAGCGCCTTTTCCCGTGCGAGATTCTTCCAAAACTACCCCTCTTTCTTTATCAATTTCGGTAGGGTCGAGGGTGGCATTATGAGCCCAGTCTTCCAAAATTTGCATTCCTTTTTTGAAAACTTCTATTGAATCCGTTGGAACGGGCAACATATAAACCGTTTCGTCAAAACCTGTGTAAGCATTCAAATCTGCTCCGAAGCGAACCCCAGATTTTTGCAGGAAATTAACCAATTCATTTTTAGGGAAATTTTTTGTGCCGTTAAAATTCATGTGTTCCATAAAGTGAGCAAGCCCTTGTTGCTCGTCAGTTTCCAAAACAGAACCCGCTTTAACAGCCAAACGCAACTGAGCCCGATTTTTGGGTTCAGCATTTTTCATGATGTAGTATTTTAAACCGTTAGGAAGAACGCCCGTTTTCACACGAGAATCCATCGGAAGAAGCATTTTGCTCAAATCTTCTTGAGCCAAAGTTGCATGGTTGGAAAGAAGCCCCAACGCCAAACCTGCAACCAGTGTAGTGATTTTTTTCATTTTAAATAGAGTTCTCCTGACCCCGACAGAAGTGTTTTTATTTAGATTAGTGGGGGTAAATTTGTACCACGAGAAATTATTTCTTTAGTACAGGCACAATTTAGTGTTATTTTGTAGAATAACGGTGATGGGAATTGGAAATTGTTATTTGGGAAATATTTAACGGTCAAATTTTCTTAAATATTCTCTTTTGGCGTAGAAGTAGGAGAGAATGAAGGTTATTGACATCGTTCCGAAAATAATCAATGTTGATTTTCTACCAAGCCCTTCTGGTGAATAATAAATTGTTAGTGATAAACCTATCACTCCAAATATAAAGAATAAACGCCCTCTTAGTTTGCAATATTTTCGCCATATATCTTCATCTTCAAAGTAGATAGAAACACTTTCCGTTGGCATCGGTCTTAATGAATAATAGTTGCCGTACAGAATCAATAAGATAAAAGCATAAGCCTCTGTTAGACTAATTACTCCTGAAAATTTGGTGTAAAATAAAATCAAAATAATGCCTACACTGATTTGATTCAGAATAATTAGAGAGTCAACCTTTTTTGCTAAGTACAACATTTTTTCATCTCCATTAATCATTCTATCTCTTCCTAAAAAAATATACATGACGATTATCGTAGCATTAAAAGTTGAAATGCCAGAAAGTAAAAAATCTGATTTGCTATTTTCAGCGTCTTGAGCAATTAAATGGGCTATAATACAGAGCAATATTGGTATGATACAAAGTGAAAGTTTGATTGCTAATTCTTTGATTTTCATAATTGAAAGTCGTTTTAAGTATGGAATTATTGTGTTTTAAACTGAACAAACCAAGCCATAATCTCGTCCATTACCGTCATATTGAGGGAATATTCTACAAATTGCCCTTTCTTGACGGCTACGACCAAATCGGCTTGTTTCAGTAAATCGAGGTGATGCGAAATACTGGGTTTTGTCATATTAAATTTATCGGCAATATCGCCCGCATTCATGTCTCCGTCTTTGAGCATTTCCAAAATCTCACGTCGGGTAGTATCATTTAGGGCTTTAAAAAGTATATTCATGAGGTTTTATTTTTAGCTTCAGATTCGGCAATAATTTGGGTGTTTTTGTAAATAATGACCCATGAGCCTAAATAATATAGTATGAGAATCCCAAATATTCCGCCAACAACAACTTGTATGGTATTTGGTAAAATCAAGAAAATAGTTACCACCAATAAGCCAAAATAGAATTCAAATTTGCCAGTAAGTTTTTGAGATTTCTTGTAAAAAGCATCACCGTAAGTATCGGCATAAGTGGCGGCAAAACTGTTTAATCCCATTTTCTTAGGTAAAACACTCTGGTAATTTCCTTGTATCATCAGGAATATTCCGAAAAGAATAAAAAAGGCATTATAACCTAAATTGGGCGTGTAATTGAATGAATAATAAAGTAAAAGTATAGAAGTCAATACACAAAAGATAGCCCAAATTGTTCTCAATCGTAAGTTAAGTCTTTCAAATTCAGTGTTTTCAGGTTTATAGAGACTCTTGACAATTTCTACTAATTTCCCCAAATATATTACAAAAGTCATTGCAATAAATCCTTCTGCAAAGCTGAGAAATGATTCAAAAAAAGGTTTATCATGGAATAAAATGACCACAATCAATGGTGAAATATAAGCTAATATGATTGCTATTATTAATAAAGTTTTGGAATTTTTCATAGCTGTAAATGTTTTTAGATAAATATTTAGACAAATATCTAAATAAAATTATTTACTTCCAAATGTTTTGTTAAAAATATTTAGAAGATTGTCTAAATACTCGGAAAGATTATCCATTTTTCATGATACTTTGATAAGTAAGATGGCAAAATCTCTTTTCTTTGTATTAAAATCTTTCCAAAAATGTATCAAGAAACCATTAAAAATATTACCTACAATTTTCCTGACCTCAAAACTTTGATGGCGAAGGCAACGCCTCGGCGGTCGGGGGATGAGTTGGCGGGTGTAGCGGCAAAATCTGCTCAGGAAAGAGTGGCTGCTCAAATGGCTTTGGCGGATATTTCCCTCAAAACCTTCTTGACCGAACATCTGATTCCGTATGAAAAAGATGAAATAACTCGGCTCATTATTGATACGCACGACGAGCAAGCATTTGCTCCCATAAGTCATTTGACGGTTGGAGATTTTAGAGATTTCCTTTTGCAAGAAACCGTTGATAAACAAATACTTACGGGTTTGCAAAAGGGATTAACCCCCGAAATGGTGGCGGCGGTAAGCAAAATTATGCGAGTACAAGATTTGATTACGGTGGCTTCAAAATGTGAGGTTATTACCAAATTCCGAACAACGATTGGTTTGCAAGGACGGTTTTCGACTCGCTTACAACCCAATCATCCAACGGACGATTTTCGGGGAATTGCCGCCAGTATGATTGATGGACTTTTTTATGGAAGTGGCGATGCGGTTATCGGCATCAATCCTGCAACGGATAATATTCCAACGGTAATTCGGCTTTTGGAAATGTTGGATGCTGTTCGTCAAAAGTTTGAAATTCCGATGCAATCCTGCATTTTGAGTCATATTACCACCACTATTCAAGCCATTGAACGCAATGCTCCCGTAGATTTGGTCTTTCAGTCGATTGGTGGAACGGAAGCAACCAATACTTCTTTTGGCGTTAATTTGAATATTTTGCAGGAAGGTTACGAAGCGGGACTTTCGCTTAATCGTGGTACAGTTGGCAATAATTTGATGTATTTTGAAACGGGACAGGGAAGTTCGCTTTCGGCAAATGCTCATCACGGTCTCGACCAACAAACCTGCGAAACTCGTGCGTATGCGGTGGCGAGACATTTTAATCCACTTTTGGTAAATACCGTCGTGGGATTTATCGGTCCAGAATATCTGTACGATGGAAAACAAATCATTCGGGCGGGATTAGAAGACCATTTTTGCGGTAAATTATTAGGGCTTCCAATGGGCGTTGATGTTTGCTATACCAATCACGCCGAAGCCGACCAAGACGATATGGATACTTTATTAACCCTCTTAGGAACAGCAGGTTGTAATTTTATCATGGGAATTCCAGGGGCGGACGATGTGATGTTACATTATCAAAGCACATCATTTCACGATGCACTTTATATAAGGCATTTATTAGGGAAAAGACCTGCTCCCGAATTTGAAGAATGGTTACTAAAAATGAATATTTTTGATGAAAAAATGAGGTTAAAATCAGGGAATGTAAAATTAATTGAGGCGATGGGGCTTTAATAATGGTGATTGAGTGAATTGGGATGTGATTGAGTGATTTTTTTAAATAATCACTCATTCACAAACCACTCAATCGCAATTAATCAACTGTATCTGTCGTTTCTCCAAGGATATGCCGTATTTGAATAGCCTCTTTCTTCCCAAAAACCTAATTTGTTTTTAGGCATAAATTCCAATCTTTTTATCCATTTCGAGCCTTTCCATGCGTACAATTGTGGCGTAATCATACGTAAAGGCCCTCCGTGTTCTACCGCAAGTGGCTGATCGTCAACGGTATGCCCCAATAGAACGTCAGGTTTCAAGGCTTCTTCTAACGATACGTTTGTTGTATAAGTATCATAGCCGTAACACATAATGTGCGTAGCGGTTTCTTTGGGTTGTACCAATGCCGCCAAGTCAATTAAACTCACGCCTTTCCAAACCATGTCCAATTTCGACCAAGTAGTTACGCAGTGAAAATCAGAAACGTCTTCTGTTTGGGGCAAAGCCATGAAATCGTCCCAAGTCAAAATCACAGGATTTTCTACTTCTCCGTCAATAATCAAACGCCATTTATCCAATGGAATTTTTGGCTGATAACCCAAGTCAAGGACAGGCCATTTGGTCGTAAGTGTTTGACCAACGGGCGTATTGGGCATTCCATGACGATTAATTGGCCCTTTCCCTTGTGGTTTTTCATCTGCCATTGAAGGCGTTAATTTCATTTTTTCCTCAAACCTTGCCTTCAATTTCATGCGGGCTTCAATGATTCGGTCGAGTTTATTATCTTGAATTTCTTCGTTTTCCATTTGCTGAATGTTTAGTATGATTTTAACGTAAAAAAATAAGAAAAGGTTTATAAAGTAAAGTCAATTTAGAAGCCCTCAACGTGGTCAGCGTTCAAAACGCTGACTACGTTATTATCTAAAACCCACAAAAAAAAGAGACAAAGCAATGTGCCTTGTCTCTATATAAATAATAAATCAAACCTTATTAATCACTAAATAAGACCGTTTTTAGCTAAAGCTTCGCAAATTTGTACTGCATTGGTAGCAGCTCCTTTACGCAAATTATCAGCTACAATCCACATATTTACGGTATTGGGCTGAGTTAAATCACGACGAATACGTCCTACAAAAACCTCATCCTTTCCGTGTGCATTGATTGGCATTGGATAAACAGCATTTTTAGGGTCATCTTGTAAGATTACACCTTCTTCTGCGGCTAAAATGCTCTTCATTTCTTCTACGTCAAAATCATTTTCAAACTCAATATTCACTGATTCTGAGTGACCACCAATCGTAGGAATACGAACCGTAGTTGCAGTTACCTGAATCGAGTCATCCATCATGATTTTCTTCGTTTCGTTCACCATTTTCATTTCTTCTTTGGTATAACCATTGTCCAAGAATACGTCAATGTGTGGCAAAACGTTTAAGTCAATTTTGTGTGGATATACCGCAGGAACGTCTGTACGACCCTCACGCTCTGCAAAAAGTTGGTCAACCGCTGCCTTTCCTGTACCCGTAACTGACTGATAGGTAGAAACAACAACACGTTTGATTTTGTATTTTTTATGTAATGGATTCATTACTACCACCATCTGAATTGTTGAACAGTTGGGGTTTGCAATGATTTTATCTTCTGCTGTAAGTGTGTGAGCATTGATTTCTGGAACAACCAATTTCTTCGTTGGGTCCATTCTCCAAGCCGATGAATTATCAACAACTGTGATACCTGCTTCCGCAAACTTTGGAGCTAATGCTAATGATGTACCACCACCCGCTGAGAAAATTGCTACGTCAGGTTTCATCTTGATAGCATCGTCAAAACCGACTACGGTATATTGTTTACCCTTAAACTCAACCTGTTTACCCACTGAACGCTCAGAGGCAACTGGAATAAGTTCTGTTACGGGGAAATTACGTTCCGCCAATACTTTAAGGATTTCGCCACCGACCAAACCTGTGGCTCCGACTACTGCTACTTTCATTGTAATTAATTGATTATTAAAAAGTGACTGAGGCTATAAAGGCACAAAGGCACATAGTGAAAAAAGAAAATTAAAGTTTTATCTATCGTTTTCATCATGTCTTTAATATGATGAGGAAATTACTAATGTTAAGATTTTCGTGGTAACTTAAAAACTATGCACAAACCCAACTCCAATGATTACCTGATTATTAAAAGATTTATCAAAAACCAAGCCTAATTTGTTATCTGTGATAACTTCGTTGTAACGTTTTATTGCTTTTACTAAATGTTTGTTCGACTTAAAATTCAAATAACTTGAAAGTAAAGTTGTTCCTCCTAAAACGCTCCAATATGCTCCATTTGAGACTTTTTCACGATTAAAAACAGTATAAAGTGAAAAACCTGCCGAGAGTAAATTGATAGTTTGAACCAGCTTACGTTGTTTTTTGAAGGTCAAAAATTCAACATTTACTTCGATATCCCTTGCCTGCAACAATGGAATTTGTAATGCCAAAGGATTTTCAATAGTTTGGCGGTCGTAGATAAATTTAGTATTCCAAATTTTTTGTTTTATTTCTATTGGGTATAGTGCTTTTTTTTCAATCTGCCCGAATGATTGAGAATAAAAACAGACTAAAAAGAAAATTAATATCCTGATTTTCACGGCTATACGATAATTGAAAAAGTCCGCAAAATTACTCTATAAAATTGGAAGAGAAAAGAGAAATTAGCGTTTAGCTTTTAGATAGTAAATATTAAAGATTTAATATATTGATTATCAGCATGTTAAATAATTTCAAAATCTGTAAATATTTGTGGGTGAAATGCAAAAATCCATTTTTATGTCAAATTTATTAACGTCTGAAATTCGTTCGATTGGCTCTTCGAGGCAAACGCCAATTTTCAAGGTTTCTGGGCGACATTGCTGTAAAAATCTATCGTAAAACCCTTTACCGTACCCAACTCTATTGCCTTGTTGGTCAAAAATGAGCAGTGGAATGATTACCATGTCAACTTGATTGGGTTGAATTTCTACTAAATTTTCTCCCGAAGGCTCTAAAATTCCCCAATGATTTTCAGTTAGATTTTCTTCATCAAAAAGAAAGTGTTGCATTTCAAAAGTGGAAGGAATAATCTTTGAAACAATAATTTTTATTTGGGGAGAATATTGTTTTAATTCTTTGATTATCAAAAAGGTATTTATTTCATTTTGTTTTTTTATCGGGAGGAAAATATGTAAATACGCTATCGTTTCAAGATTGATTTCCTGAAAAAAAAGGTCTTTAATTTGCTCACTTTTAGTTTCAATTTTTTCGTGAGAAAGCGTTTTACGTTTTGTGAGATAATATTTTCGGAGGGACGATTTATCCATAATTTACGTGAACGGGGACGCTCAAATTAGTTCAAACATAGGTGTTTGAACCAGTGGGGTTTTATTCATAGTTTACGTGAGCGTGGACGCTCAAATTAGTTCAAACGTGGGCGTTTGAACCAGTGGTAACTGCGTAAAAATCCAGCAGTAATAAAAATCAAAACGTATCACAATGATGAATTATGGTACGTTTTGGAAAATGATATTTAACTATGGTTTTACGGAAGTCGTCCTTTCAAAGGACGACTTCCGTATTCAAAATAATTCTTACTGATGTTCCTCTCTCAATAAATCATTCACCGTTTTCACTGGGTTGAAAGTTATCAAAGGAACTTCCACAAAAATGGTATTCCAGTCAGCCATTGAGCCATTCCAAAGTCCTGGAAGTTCTTGTGCTTTAAGGTCTTGTCCGTCTTTTGATTTTTGAGTAACGAATCCTGTTTTAGGGTCACGATATTTCAATAAATCAAATTTTTCGTTGCGATAATTTTTCATTGAGCAAATCAAATCCACTGGATTAAAGTGCGTTGAATTATTAAAAATCGCTTTTTGTGCTTCATCGTCCATATCAACTTGAGCCGATTCTACAATTTGTAAAGAAGTTGTTCCATCCGCATTTTTACACCAGAATGGCCCACCTCCAGGTTCGCCAGTGTTTTTTACAACGCCACAAACACGCAAAGGACGATTGAGCTTTTTCTGGAAATACATCATTTTTTCATTGTGATTAAATCCTTCGTAGCCAATTGGAGGCAACACACAAAGGTCATCTTCAAAAAAGTGCGAAAGCTCTAATAAAAGTGGCTCTGAAGCCCATTCTTTCAGTTGGTATTGATAGTCAAAAATACGGTCTTGGTATTTCAACAAAACACCTGCTAAGGCTTTTTTATAAGAAACCGTAGGTTGTTTAATGCGGTCAGGAACGACATTATCAATGTTTTTGATGAAGACAATATCCGCCGAAATATCATTTAAGTTTGCCAACAAAGCACCGTGTCCTGCTGGACGAAACAACAATGAACCATCTTTTTCACGGAAAGGCGTATTGTCCATATTTACCGCAATGGTATCGGTTGAACGACGTTGTTCTGAGAACGAAATATCGTATTTAACATCGTAAGCAACTTCATAATCAGGCACAACTTTGTTCAACAATTTCAAGAAACGGCTCAAATGCTCAGGCGAAACCGTGAAGTGTAATTTAACTTTGCCATTGTTGTTGGCATAATTTGCTCCTTCTACCAAATGCTCTTCCAAAGCTGTTCTTGAGCCACTTTCGTACTTATGAAATTTCAATAATCCTTTTGGTAAAGAACCGTATTCTAAGCCTTTTTTGGTAAGATAATAATCGGCAATAGTTGTATTGTCAGCCCCTTCTGGAACGACCTTTTTTAAGTCTTCGGCAAAGGCAAATTCTGATAATTTATCGAAGAATTGGTCGGTTGATTTATCCGATTTACCTTCTTCCAAGAAAGAAAATAAAGACTTGAACATTCTGGTGGCTGCTCCCGAAGCTGGTACAAATTTTAAAGGGCTTAGTTTTGCGACCTTACTTTCATAAAGAGATTTCAATTCTGATAATTCTTCTTCTGATAATTGCGTTACGCCGTCTTTTGGTGTAGCCGCTTTTTGTAATTGCATGAAAGGAAAGCCCTCTTTAAAATCGCTGATTTGTTGGTAAACAGTCTCTAAATCAATTCCTAATTCATGAATCTGTGTGAAATCTTTTTCTAAAAACATAGTCTTGGGTTGAAATCTAATAAGGTAATAAATAAAAATAGCACGACTCATAGAATCGTGCTACTAAGATAAGATTAAATCATATTATTTTATCTTAAAAACTGCTTTCATTTCATAACGAACTTTAATTTTTTGTACGTCAATCGTGCTTTCAGGCATTGCATCAGCAGCCATATCCATTTTGGCACTACGCATCATCATGTTTGAATAGACAGGTTGTGGCGTATAACCATTGTCAATTTCGGTGATTTCAATGGCTTCTCCCAATTGTTCACCTATGCCTTCTAAAAGATATTTGGCTTTTTCTTTAGCCGCTTGCAAAGCCTTAATTTTGATGTCACGACGAAGTTGTTCAATTTTAGAAAACTCGTAGCGGTCGATATTAATTCCTGCTACGCCTTTTTCGTCAACTTTAGAAACGATACCGTCAATTTTGTATAAATTCGCTACTTTTAGCACATAACTTTTAGTTTCCAAAAACGTCGTTGGTTTCTTTTTTCCCCACCATTCACGATAACCGTTGATTGCTCCGATAGTAAAATTTTCTTTAGGAATTCCAGCTTCTTCTACGGCTTTTTGGAGTTGTTTTTCCAAAACCATAATGTCAACTTTATTTTTGTTGTCTTTGTCTTTGAAATATTCACGAAGCGAAACACTAACATAAATTTCATCGGGCAGAACTTCTTGTTCGGCACTGCCGTTTACTTCGATTTTTTTAACGAGTGGCTTTTCCATAGTTTGTGCATTGCTCACAAAAGCTGTTGCGAGCATTAAGATACTCATTGCAAGAATTTTTGTTAATCTGTTCATTGGTTTATTTGTTTGGTTTTCTGTTTAACGAGGCTTTTTTGTAGAAATTATCTGTTAACAAAACATTAACGTTTAGGCAGGACAAAGCACATATAAATCCGATAAATTTCTACCTAAACCGTCATAGTCCAATCCATAACCCAATACAAATTTTTTCTCAATTTCAAAACCTACGTATTCTACTTCAAGTGGTTGTTTTAGAGCTTCTGGTTTTTGAAAAAGTGTTACAACGGACAATGAAGCGGGGTTTTGAGCCATTAATTGCTGTTTAATTTCAATCATGGTTAATCCTGTATCTACAATGTCTTCTACCACAATAATATCCCGACCTTCGATGTTTTCTGTAAGTCCTAAAATTTGATGCACCTTCCCCGACGATTCCGTGGCTTGGTAAGAAGATACTCTCAAAAAGGTAATTTCGCAGGTAACTGTTACCGACTTCATCAGTTCGGCGGCAAACATAAATGAGCCATTGAGAATAGCTAAGAAAAGCGGTTTTTTGCCTTCATAATCTTTGTTAATACTTGCTGCTAAGGCAACGATACGGTCTTCGATAGCTGATTTTTCAATAAAAACTTCAAAATGTTTATCGTGTACTTGAATAGTTGGTTTCATAAATGTTGATTCAGTTTTAACAAAAATAAGAAATAGGCTTTGGCTAAAAAAATCTTTACCTATCAACAAGTTCTGTTGAAATACTTTTTGCCACGGGTTTTCGTTAATTTTGCACAAAAAGAAAGAAAGAAACTCTGACATGAACAGTATATTGAAATCTCATCTTATCATCAAAATATTTACCCTTTGTTTGTGCTTATTGGTACAGTCGCAAATGGCAACGGCTCAGTGGTGGAAAGACACCGAAAAAGCCGAAAAAGAACGCTCAAAAGGGATGTTATTGCTCACGAATGAAGTACAAATTGAGGCAACAACCGCAATCAACCACATGTATAATTTCAAGTTCAACGAAGCAGAAAGGGAGTTTGGTTACTTAAAAGTAAAATATCCAGACCATCCACTTCCAGACTTTTTGTTGGGACTAATGGAATGGTGGAAAATTGTACCAAATACCGAAAATGCTCTTTACGACGAAAAATGTTTGGGTTACATGGATAAAAGTATTGACAAAGCCATGAAGATTTGGGACGATTCTGAAAACCCCGAAGCAGCATTTATTATGGCGGCAGCGTTTGCATTTAAAGGTCGCTTATATTCAGAAAGAAAGCATTGGTCGAAGGCTACTTTTGCGGCAAAAAATGCCTTGAAATATTTAGATAAATCAAGAAGTTTTGCTGATTTTAGTCCAGAATTGATGTTCGGAGATGGACTTTACAATTACTATTTTTATTACGTAAAAGAAAATTACCCATTGCTTCGCCCTGTACTTTGGCTATTCCCGAAGGGAGATAAACCAAAGGGAATCAAGCAATTAGAAAAAGTAAGTTATAATGCGTTTTACACACGTACCGAAGCTCGTTACTTTCTTTTGCAAATTTATGGCTTAGAAAACATGAACGATAAAGCCTTAGATTTATCGAAATATACCCACGAGGCATATCCAGACAATCCGTTCTTTCATCGTTTTCACGCTCGTTGTGCCTTCGTTTCGGGAAGAATAAATGAAGCTAAAGAACTATCGAGAAGCATTTTAACTAAAATTGAAGAACATTACCCAGGTTATGAAGGCGTGAGTGGACGATACGCCGCATATATTTTGGCATATTACGCTTATAACTACGATAAAGACTTCAAAACTGCCAAAGAATATTATCAGAAAACATTGGATTTTGCCAAAAATACAGGCACAACCAACTCTGGATATTATTGGTCGTCGATGTTGGCTTTGGGAAAAATAGCTTCACAGGAAAAAGACTATGATACCGCCATTGAGTATTTCAAGCAGGTTATTGATGATACTGACCGCAAAGCTGCCCAACGTGACGAAGCCAAAAAGTTATTAACAGAAGCCAAAAAGGCACGTAGAAAAATGAAGTAGATGATAGTTGTCTGAACTAAGAAGCTGTTTAGGTTAATTTATTCGAATTAAAAAAAGTATTTTTTTGGCTACAAATCATCCATAAAATTGAAACGTAACGCTGTTATGCTTAAATTTTATGAATAATTTTCACTCAAAAACCTATCTTTTTCACGTTCAAAAAATTAACCTAAACAGCTTCTAAGATTTTTGGGATGATTAAATTTTAAGATTTATCAATTTTAAAAAATCTTGAAATCCATTAATCTGATAAATCGTAGTTCAGACCCACTTTAAGACCTCACTTAAACCTATCCTTCAAACCATATTTCTTTTGAAAATAGAAGCCTAAAACCACTTGAATGATAAAAATTAGAACAAAAAAGAATCTCGACCAGATAGTATAAGAAGCAAAAATTGCCGTCAGTACAAATACCAAAGGAGCAATCCAAGAACGGTAAGTATGGTACTTTTTACTGATGCTTTCAATGGGCATATGACAAATTTTATTTTTCGGATTAGCAATATAATACCATATCCAAAGTTTCACAAATCCTGTAAATGCAACGTTATAACAGTACAATTGTGTTGGAAAATCAAACCCAATATACTTGCTGTAAAGTGCTGAGGTAAAAGGCATTATGCCAATTGACATCAAAAAAAGAAGGTTTAGGAATACCAATTTTCCATCATAATCATCTACGTATTTGAAAGTACGATGATGGTCAATCCAATAAAGAGCAATTACCCAAAAGCTAATGATAAAACCGACCCAAGTAAAGATAGCTGGAAATGCAAAAATGGCATCTTTAATTTTAGCACTTGTTAAACCTACATAATCCAAATTGGGTACTTTTATTTCCAAAATCAAAAGCGTAATAGCAATGGCAAAAACGGCATCAGTAAATAAAATCATCCGTTCTACTTGAAAGCGTAATCGGTCTTCTTGGTGCTTTTGGTGAGGAGGTATTTGGTTTTTCATTTTCGAGGAATTTTTAAAATCTCCTCAAAATACAAAGAAGTCGTCAGATAGAAAAATTACGATTAACGAATTACATCGTCGTTTTTGCAAATTTCTTGTGATAATACGCACGAGTTCTACTAATAATAACTCCACCGATAACACCTGGGGCAAGCCAAACCACTAAACCTGGAATATAAGGCGGATTATTCACCACTAAAAATGCCGTTACCGTAGCAATATATGACCCTCCCATGCGTGAAATGTGGTTTTGAAACCAATAACGAACAGGAACGGGCGTACCTTCTGCACTTTCAATGGATTTGCTTCCTGCAAAAATTCTTAAATCTTCAAATACTAAAACGAACATGAATATCCCGAAAACAAGGAATAAAACGATATAAAAAACATTGTCTATTTTATAAGCTAAGTAACTAAAATAAACCATCCCTAAAGAACAAATAACACCTAAAATTGAAGCAAACCAATCTATAAAAATAGGTTTTCCATGCTCTTTACGATGCACTAATCGCACGCCTGTGAAGGTATTATAAAAACTAAAAACTGCTATTCCTGCTAAGAAAATGAGGTTTAATTTCATCTGAAAACGCATCAGAGCCGTGAGAGCAACTACAAACATCGCCCAAAAATAGACTTTACCCCAAAGTACGTGTGCTTTACCACCTTTTTTTGTGAACATCGGAATAAGTCCCGTAACTAATGCAAGGAACCCTGCGGCAATATGAAAATACAAGGCAATTTTTAAGAAAGTTTGCATGGCTGTTATTGTGATAAAATTTACGTTTTTTGAATGAGACAAAGATATATGACCACGTAGGCACAACACAAACGAAAGGGAACTTAAACAAGAAAAAGGGGCAATTAACAAGCTTGAGTGCTTTTTGGTAATATTTTGGGATGTTTGACAAGGTACTTTTTGTTCATTTATTCATAAAAAAAGCCCTGCGGTTGGCAAGGCTTTTGATTATTGAGCAGATAATTTATTTCTTTCCTTCTGCATATTGTTTTGGATAAATGTCTTTTTGAAATTGTTCCCAATTTCCTTTTTTGTAGTGGTTATCGCCAAAAAAAGTAATTACTTGATGAAACTGCGGAGCTTCTTGAAAACCTGGAACGGGCTGAATCATGTTAAATTTCTCGTCTAAGTAAACGATGGTTGGGAATGACATTTTACCTTGTAAAAGAGCAACTCCCGCCTGATTATAACCATTTTGCCAAATATATTTTTGCGTACCAATTCTGATGGTATCTTTTATTTCGGCGTCTAATTTAACGGCATAGAATTTTTCATTGACAAAACTCGCCACTTTATCATTCGGGAAAGTTCGTTGATCCATTACTTTACACCAACCGCACCAGCCTGTATATACATCAACCAAAATTTTGCGTGGTTCTTTTTGCGTTGCGGCAAAAGCTTCTTCAAGGGTCATCCAATGGATTTTTTGCCCTGCGTGAGGATTGGTAGTAGCTTGAGCTTTACCACTAAAGGTTATACCCAAAAATATTAAACTAAAGATAAGGATTCTCATTTGAATGAATAATTAGAAACTAACACATTCCTTAGACGACGAATGCTTAGTCATTGTAACGCAATTTCAGACAAAAATAATTCATTTTAAATATGTTTTGTACTGATTTTCAATATTTTCCCTAAACGCCACAATTCTAACGATAGAAGATATATTGATAATGAAACGAAATACCGTTTAAATCGGTTAGAGATTTATTAAAACTACTTAATTATGAATTTACGTCGTTCGAGAAAAGATAAACTCGTTGAAGCCGAAGAAAAACGCCGAGATTTAGGTTTTGGTACACAAATAAACGACCCTGATACTCGTCTCTTAAATCGTGATGGAAGTTTCAATGTCAAGCGTGAAGGAGTCAGTTTTTGGAGCAGGCTCAATATTTTCAATCGTTTAATGGTGTGTTCTTGGCGGCGTTTCTTCGAGTTAATTGCCTCATTTTATTTAGTATTAAACTTGATTTTTGCGGGAATATACGAATTAGTCGGTATCGAAAATTTACAAGGTGCAGATATGACTTCGGTAAAAAGTAGGCTAATGGATGCCTTCTTTTTCTCCTCACAAACACTCACAACGGTTGGTTATGGGCGAATAGCACCCATTGGTTTTTGGGCGAGTTCGGTTGCTGCCGTCGAGTCTTTATTAGGTTTATTGATTTTTGCCTTGGCGACCAGTTTATTATATGGACGTTTTTCAAAACCCGTTGCTCATATTTTATATTCCGACAAAGCTATTATTGCTCCATACCTTGATGTTACAGGTTTTATGTTCAGAATTGTTAATGAACGAGCCAATCAACTCATTGACCTTCAGGTAGAAGTAGCGATGTCGATTCTTGAAAAACAGCCCGATGGTAAATTTTTAAGACGTTATTTTAGCTTAGATTTAGAACGAAACAAAGTTAATTTCTTCCCGACCAACTGGACAATTGTTCACGCCATCACCCAAGAAAGCCCAATGTTTGGTTTAAGTAAAGAAGAATTAGTAAAATTAGATACCGAGTTTTTGATTTTGATAAGAGCTACTGAAGATACCTTTAACCAAACTGTCCATTCCAGAACATCGTTTCATTCAAAAGAAATTGTGGTTGGAGCAAAATTTTTGCCCATGTTTAGTGATAAAGAAGGAGCGGGCATTATTACTTTAGATTTAACAAAGATTTCTGATATTCAGGAAGCTTCGCTCATTAGTGAGTATATGCCTCCGACTGATGAGGAGGAATAAAGTGGGATTCCATAGCGTGATTATTTGGGTTAATTAGTATGAGCTTTCGATACAAATTAAACAGTAGTTTTTTTCAGTTTTTGACGTTGATTTCTAAATCATAAGTCTTCTGAATTTGAAATAGTAACAAGTCTCCGTAATTTTACAAAAACTAAAACTCTCATATTTTGCGACCAACTCCATTACAAAAAGGTGATTCCTTAGGCATTGTAGCATTAGCCTGCAAAGTTGATTTTGAAGCTCTAAAACCTGCCATCGAATTGATGGAAGAAGTATGGGGCTTGAAGGTAATTATTGGGGACTCTGTGATGAGTGAATACCACCAATTTGCGGGTACTGATAATGTCCGTGCGAATGACTTTCAGGTTATGCTGGATAATCCAGAAATAAAGGCAATTTTCTCAGCTCGTGGAGGTTATGGAAGTTCTCGATTATTAGATTTTATTGATTTTTCTATTTTTCAAAAATCGCCAAAATGGGTCGTTGGATTTTCGGATATTACTGCTGTTTTGTCCCACATTCATACGCTTAACATTGAAAGCTTGCACGCCACGATGCCTAAATTATTCCTGCAAGAAGGGGGCGAATATTCGTTAGAAAGTCTGAAGAAAATATTATTTGGAGAAATACTGAACTATGAAGTCAATTCTCAAGAAATGAATCGTTTAGGTTTTGCCAAAGGACAATTAATTGGTGGGAATTTAGCTATTTTATCACATATTTTCGGTTCAAAATCGGATATTAATTACGACGGTAAGATTCTATTTTTGGAAGATGTCAATGAATATTTGTACAGTATCGACCGTATGATGATTCAGTTGAAACGGGCAGGCAAATTGCAGAATTTAGCAGGTTTAATAGTTGGACATTTCTCAGATTGTCAAGACAATAATGTTCCCTTCGGAAAAACGGCCAATGAGATTATTCAAGAAGCTGTTGCAGATTATGATTTCCCTGTTTGTTACGGTTTCCCTGTTGGGCATGAACCCGAAAATTGGGCTATGCCTGTGGGTAGAGATGTAATTTTGGAAGTAAAAACAGATGGTGTTTTTTTGAAGGAAGCTACTGAGGCTCTGTCATAGATTTACGCCAATCATAAATTCCTTTGATGGGTAATAAAATCAGAATAAAATACAAAACACTCGTCCCGATAAGTCCTTTTGAGAAGTACATTCCTACATAAAAAACGTTTGCTACAATCCATACCATCCAGTTTTCCAGATATTTACGGGCAGCCATCCACGTTGCTACTAAACTCATAGCGGTGAGGAATGAATCCAAATATGGTAAACTTGCATCGGTATTTTTACTGTGAATATAACCCGAAACTAAGGTAAATGTGACTAAAAATCCCGAACAAATGATAGCGATTTGTGTGGGAATTTTGCTAACAGTTAAAGTTGTTTGTTGCTTTCCGCCAAATTTCCATTCGTACCAACCGTAAATACTCAAAACGATAAACACCAACTGCAATTCCATATCGGAATATAATTTAGACTGAAAAAAGGTTACAGCATAAATCCCAGAGGCAACAATTGCCCAAAACCAACCCCAAATATTTTGCTGAGTATTGAGCCAAACGCAAAGAACGGAGGTAATAATTCCTGCAACTTCAATCCAATTTTGTTGTAAATAATCAATCATTTTTGAGGTATGTTTTGGTTTTGCCACTAAGGCACGAAGACGCTAATAAGGTAGTCAGCGTTCAAAATGCAGACTACCTTAGGGACTAATCGCTATTTCGCTGCTTGCTTCTCAGCCGCTTTCATTACTTTTCTTTCCAATGCTTCAAAATGCTTGCATAAGCCTTTCAAGGCACATTCTCCGCATTTTGGCGAGCGAGCTACGCAGATGTAACGCCCGTGTAAAATGAGCCAATGATGGGCAACGGGTACAGATTCTTTCGGAATATATTTGATTAATTCTTTCTCGACCGCCAGTGGAGTCGTCGCCGATTTCGGTACTAAACCAATCCGATGCGAAACCCTAAAAACGTGCGTATCAACTGCCATAGCGGGCTGATTATAAATGACCGAAACGATAACATTTGCCGTTTTTCTACCAACTCCCGGAAGGGTTTGCAGTTCTTCAATCGAACTGGGTACTTCCGAATGATATTCTTTGACCAACCGTTGAGCCATGCCAATCAAATGTTTGGCTTTGTTGTTTGGGTACGAAATAGAACGGATGTATGAAAATACTTCGTCAAATTCAGCTTTTGAAAGGGATTCCGCATCAGGAAATCGCTCGAAAAGGGGAGGCGTAACGATGTTCACACGCTTATCGGTACATTGAGCCGACAAAGACACAGCAACCAATAATTCGTAAGGATTTCGGTAAGCCAATTCGGTTTCTGCAATCGGGAAATTTTCAGAAAAATAGCTAATCAGTTGTTTATATCGTTCTTTTTTGAGCATTGTTTTTGAGTTATGAATGATGAGTTATAAATAAAGCGATAATCGAAAGAGTAAAACTCATAACTTATCACTCATAATTCATCATTCCCTTAGTAAAAAGCATCTTCAAAATGAGTTATTTCGACATTTTCCTCTGTTTTAAAAATCACAGAAATTATATCAAAACGTATTTGTTGTAGCCAATTGTTTTGGAAAACATAATTCTCCGCTGCCTTCGTTACCAATTTTACTTTATTGGGTGTTACGCTGATTTCGGGGTTGCCAAATTTAGTGTTTGTCAATGATTTTACTTCTACGAACACTAAAAAAATATCCTTTTTTACGATAATATCAATCTCTCCTCTTCCCGAACGATAATTTCGAGCTATAATTTCATAGCCTTTTTCTTCCAAAAATTGAGTTGCTAAATCTTCGGCTTTTTTACCAGTTTCAAGATGCTTTGCCATATTTTTTGATGTTCGATGTTTGTAATTCGATATTGGGATTTGTAGAAAGCGTATTGGAGTCCCAACGGTCGCCGTCGTTCAAAATGACGGCGACCGTAAAAACGCATTCAGTCTTTAATGTAAAAAGTTATTGCAAAAATATTGATAACTAAAGCCTACTTTCTCAAGATACCACATATTGATTAGCCTATCAAAAAATCTTTGATTAAATTTATTGGAAGAACTATTCGCTCAATCACAATTCATCAATTCGCTCAATTAAATATGTCTCCAACCACCCAAAAAACTGAAATACTTGCGGGCGTAAGCTCATTTTTAGCCACGATGTACATTATCGTGGTCAATCCAGCGATACTTTCTCAGACGGGAATGCCTTTCCCTGCGGTGCTAACTGCTACCGTTTTGCTTTCGTTTTTTTGTAGTGTGATGATGGGTTTGTACGCCAAAAACCCGATTGTGGTAGCTCCTGGAATGGGTATGAATGCCTTTTTCACTTTCACTGCCGTCAAAGGAATGGGCATTAGTTATCAAGTGGCTTTGGGTGCTGTGTTTTGGGCGGGTGTTTTGTTCATGATTTTGTCCATTTTCAACGTCAGAACGCACATCGTCAAAGCTATTCCCAAACCTTTGCGTTTTGCCATTTCGGCAGGTATTGGCTTGTTTATCAGCTTAATAGGTTTTGAAAATGCTAAATTTATTGTAGCAAACCCTGCCACGTTAATTAGCATTGCCAATGTGAAAGACCCGATTGTTTTAACGTTTTTATTCGGTTTATTTCTGACTTCAATCCTGATAATTCGTAAAGTACAAGGCGGAATTATCATCGGAATTGTACTCACAACCTTACTCGCCATTCCGATTGGACGATATTGGGGAGATGCTTCAGCCGTAAATTTTGGACAAAAAGCATTAGTCAATTATCAAGGAATTTTTGCCAAACCTGATTTTAGTTTAATCGGACAATTAGACCTTTGGGGTTCATTGAAATTCTCTCTAATTCCTGTGGTTTTTGCCTTTGTTTTTACGGATTTGTTTGATAGTCTTTCAACCTTCGTTGGACTTGCCGAAGCGGCTTATTTATACGATGAAAACGGCGAACCTCGCAATGTTAATCAATCTCTTTTGACCGATGCCATTGCCACTTTATTAGCGGGAATTTTAGGGACAAGTCCGGGAACGGCATACATAGAATCGGCGGTGGGAATTGAACAAGGCGGACGACATGGACTGACTGCCATCACGGCAGGAATTTTGTTTTTGCCCTTCATGTTTTTGTCGCCTTTATTGTCCATCATTCCAGCCATTGCTACTGCTCCTGCTTTGGTAATTGTGGGTGTTTTTATGGTAAAACCCATTACAAAAATCAATTGGTCGAAATTAGACGATGCCATTCCTGCCTTTTTAGCGATGATTTTAATACCATTTTCGTACTCAATTACACAAGGAATTATTTGGGGATTTCTGTCTTGGACAATCCTAAAAGTTGGAACAGGAAAATATAAAGAAGTATCCACAACGCTATGGATTATTGATTTATTTGCGGTTGGGACTTTGTTTTGGGGGCATTAACGATTTTCGTTATTCGATGTTTGATGTACTCGCTTTTTTTGCTGTTTTGCCATTGTCTGTGTCTCCACAGACGATAAATTGGAGTCGTCTGTGGAGACACAGACAACGGCAGGAAAATCAATTGGTCGAAATTAGACGATGCCATTCCTGCCTTTTTAGCAATGATTTTAATACCATTTTCGTACTCAATTACACAAGGAATTATTTGGGGATTTTTGTCTTGGACAATCCTAAAAGTAGGAACGGGGAAATATAAAGAAGTATCCACAACGCTATGGATTATTGATTTATTTGCGGTTGGGGCTTTGTTTTGGGGGCATTAAAATTGTCTGAACTGAGATTGATATGATTTAAAGATTTTAGGATTAAGTTTTTGCCATTGTCTGTGTCTCCACAGACGATAAATTGGAGTCGTCTTTTGCTGTTGTCTGTGGAGACACAGACAACGGCAGGGAAATAGTTGTTCTTACTTAATCCTAAAATCTTTAAATCAAAAATATCATAGTTCAAACAATATTCTCGCTTACACTGATTTGCAATCAGTGTATTATTGGTCTTGCGAAGTGTCGCATTTATTAGCGTTAAAAACGCAATACCAGCCCATGAATGATTGCAAATTAGGGTGAGCTGGGTATTGCAATTCAATCAAAATAATTGAAATTTATTAGTTTAGAAGCATAAGAAATAATATTACTATGTTGATAATTAAACATAGGCTGGCAACACCCTTTACAGTCAAAGCTAATTTCATTATGAGCTAAATTTAAAGTTTGCAACTGTAAATTTAGGCTTTGCTTTTCCTTATTAATATCTTCCTTTATTGTCTCAAATGAATGAGTGTATTTCGAACCTTTCATTGAGTTAATGACTTCAAGGTAATATGCATGCAAATGGTTTACAGAAAGACTAACTTGTTCTACTCTATACATATAATTACGAAGCCCAGTGGTCATTGTTGTTGCATTTGTATTATTATACCCTGCTTCCATTACTATATTATGATTTTGAAAAAAATACAAGCCATTCAAATATTTTCCACCCCAAGATTTTAGTGCTAATAGATATTTATTCAGTTTATCGGCGTATACAGATTTACTTAGATTATTCTTTTGACCAATCGATAACAAGTTTTCAACTGCATTTATCGAATTATCGGTTGTTCGTGCTTTTTCACAAAACCCATTGACACACACATAATTTGGTGGGCAACCACTCATACAAGGAAATTTTGTGGTAGGTATGTTATAATAGCTATCGTTAGATGTTTGGTTATTTTTAAAACTACTAAGGCTCAAGTTTAAGGCTTCTTGCTCTTGTTTTTCTATGTCTTCCACCCAGCATTTGCAAATTTCAATAATATTGTTTTCCTGTATTTTTACAACTTGCTGGCTTCTTTGAGTAGCAACTTTTTTTTGCTCTCTTTCAAAATCTTGAATTGCTTCTCCTATACCTACTTTTTTCCAATGATCAGCACTACAAATTGGAGGCGGACCACCAGCCTGACATTCTCCAGCCTGATGCTCAATCCATCCGCCAACATGGCTGCAGAAATTGTTCGCAATAGCATGGATATTTTTTAAGTCTTCTTGCCTAAATTGTTCAACAAGTATGTCTATTTCTTCGTTTATGTTTTTTGTGCAATATTGTGGAATTGCGGGGTTTAGTTGCAGATGTGGCAAAACCACACTCCTCTTAGCAAGCAATTCTAAAACTGTTATGGTAGTGCCATTACCACACTTAACATTACCATTTGCTATAGTATGATTTTTGGATTTATCAACAGTTTGAGAAAAAGATAGAAAATATGAAGTAAAAAAAAATAGGATAAAAAATAGAAAAAAATTTGTTTTCATAGCTTTATTGTTTTTTGAACCTACAATAGGCAAAGTAAAAATACTCATTTCCGTTTTCATCTTTATCCTCTTCAAAATTAGCCCATTGATCGCATTCATAATCACCTTCAAAATGAATCTCACCTCCAACATGAAACCCGAGACTCAAATACTCCTCTATTTTTGTGTATATTGTTATTGGATATTCTACTTTACCAAAAGTATTTGTGAATCTTTTGCTTCGATATTCTACTTTATCAACTTGAGCAGAAACTTTTAATTTAGAATAATCAGAAATTTTGTAATCAAAACTGCCTTTTATTTCCATTTCCAAGTCATCATTAAAACTCACAGCTAAGCTTCCTATTATTTTAGATATTTTACCTCCCGCAAGAGTAGTTTGGTTCGGTACGTAAATGCCAGTTCTTTTTCTAATGCAATTTATATTTTCTTTTATATGAGATAAATGCTTATCGGCATTAGGGTAACTTTTAATAAATTCAACAAAAAAAGGTTTGTTGTAATATTTTGCTACAGAGTAATAATCTAAAATATCATCTATACTGGGTTTAACAAGGTAATTTTCTGCGTTGAGGAAGTTTTTTACAGCAACCATAAATCTCTCTTTATCATCTATATAGGCATAAGCAGAAACTAAGCCCCACAAGTCTCTGCTATTATATTTACCTGTTTCAATAGCTTTATTTAGGTAATCAATTCCGTCGTTTACATTATTATCTCCAAAACTTCCCGAATATTGGTTACAATAGTGGTTATATAGAAGATTTAAATTTTCTTCATTTTTTTTATTAAATCGGTATTTTAAGTCTGCGATTTTTTCCATCAATTCAGGAGTCATTGTGGAAAGTTTTGTATATTCTTCTAAATATTTAAGTTGGTTTCTATCATCGTTAAGCCCTTCGTATGCCTTTGCCATGTACAAAGCGTAGAAAGGTTCTTTTTGTCCATTAACAGATACTTTTTTCAAGATATTTATACCTTCGTTAAAATCTTTGTACTTTTCAATAGCTAAACGTGCTTGGGTAATTAGCATACCATCATTTTCAGATTGAGCCATAATATTAAGGAATGGCAACATGATTAAAAGGGTTGTTACAATTTTGAGCTTCATATTCTTAGTCTTTAACATAATTATAATCTGAGGGTTGTGTTCATGCGGTTGCCAACTAACCCTTAAATATACGAAAGTATTATCGTACTTTTTGTATTGTTTGGCGCTTTGCCAATTTTTCGTTGTACTATTCTTGTCGTACTTTTTGTATTGTTGAAAAGCATGTACCCTAAAGATAAATACCATTTTCATATTGGCAAAATATTATTCATCTTTTATGTTTGACTGGTCAAAAATCTTAATCCTCACCCAACAATACAGGTTGGATAAAAAACAATTTTTGACTATTATTGTGTAACATAATTTCATTCCAACAAACCAAAATAATGCAAAACTATTTACCTACCATAAATCACAAAAAGCGGTTCGCCGCTTTTTTGTTTTTGCTACTGGCTCATTTCAGTTTCGGGCAAGTTCCCAACAGCTACTATTTACCCCAAAATGTCAGTTATGACCCCAAAATCCCAACGCCTCAGCAGTATTTGGGCTATCAGGTGGGCGACTGGCACATTCAGCACGATGCACTTGTGGGCTATTTCAAGAAAATTGCCGAACTCTCCAATCGGGTACAATTGACCGAATACGGTCGTACTTACGAAAATCGTCCTTTGTTATTGATGACGGTTTCATCGCCCAAAAACTTATCGAATATTGAAAAAATCAAAGCCGACCACCACGCTTTGGGCGAACCCGAAAAATCGGCAAGTTTAGACACCCAAAATATGCCGATTGTCGTTTGGATGGGATATTCAGTTCACGGAAATGAAGCCAGCGGAACGAATGCTTCTGTTTTAGCCGCCTATTATTTGGCAGCGGCTCAGGGTGGGGAAATAGATTCACTTTTAAACGAAACGGTTATTTTAATTGACCCAAGAATTAACCCCGACGGCGGAGAACGTTTTTCGAGTTGGGTAAATGCCAATAAAAGCCAAAACTTAGTGTCTGACCCCAACAGTCGAGAACTTAACGAAATGTGGCCTGGTGGACGTTATAACCACTATTGGTTCGACTTAAACCGTGATTGGCTTTATACGCAACATCCAGAAAGTAAAGGCAGAATCCAAAAATATCACGAATGGAAACCGAATATTTTGACCGACCACCACGAAATGGGCTCCAATTCTTCATTCTTTTTTCAACCCGGAATTCCTGCTCGTACACACCCACTTACGCCCAAAAAGAACATTGATTTAACCGAAAAAATTGGCAAATTTCACGCTGAAGCTTTGGATAAAATCGGTTCATTATATTTCACAAAAGAGGGTTACGACGATTTTTACTACGGAAAAGGCTCAACTTTCCCCGACGTGCAAGGTTGCATCGGTATTTTGTTTGAACAAGCCAGTTCACGTGGGCATTTACAGGAAACGCAAAACGGAAACATGAGCTTTGCATTTACCGTTAGAAATCAATTCACCACGACGCTTTCAACCTTAAAATCGGCTCGAAATTTACGCCAAGAATTATTGGATTATCAGCGTAGTTTTTACCAAGAAAAGAACACTTCGCCCATTCAATCTTACGTTTTTGGCGGTGGAAATGACCCCGTGAAAGTATGGGAAATGACTCGAATTTTACGCCAGCACGAAATTGATGTGTATGAAGTTGCCAAAGATGAAACCTTAGATGGTAAATCTTTCAAAAAAGGAACATCATTTGTTGTGCCATTAAATCAGCCTCAGTATCGTTTAATTCAAGGAATATTTGAAAAACGTACCACTTTTGAAGATTCACTTTTCTACGACATTTCGGCTTGGTCGATGCCACATTGTTTTAATGTGCCTTATTCAGAAGTGAAAACGCCTTTGACTTTGGGAGCAAAATTGACCGCTAATGATTTCCCGAAAGGAAAAGTAATTGGTAAAAGTGCCTACGGATATGTTTTTGAATGGAACAGCTATTTCGCCCCGAGAGCTGCCTACGAATTACAGAAAAAAGGCTACAAATTGAAAGTTGCCACCGAACCATTTACGGGTGTAATTGATGGCGGAACAAAAGAATTTGGCTACGGAACAATTGAAATTACGGTAGGGTCAAATCAACAAGCTAATTTTGAATCACTCAATACGCTTTTACAAACTTTGGCAGAACGTGATGGCGTAAATTTCTATGGCGTAAAAACAGGACTAACGCCCACAGGAATTGATTTAGGGAGTAGTTATTTCGCTTCTATGCGTCAGCCTAAAGCCTTGATGTTGACGGGTTTAAATGTAAATCCAAACGATGCGGGAGAAACTTGGCACTTGTTGGATACACGTGTAAATCTTCCTCTGACGATGGCAGATATTACGCAAACCAACCGCATGAGTTTGGAAAAATACAATACTTTAATCCTTTCAAGTGGCGATTATAACACTCTGGAAGAAGAGAAAATCAAAACTTGGGTGCGTAACGGTGGCGTGTTAATTGCCATGACGGATGCTGTGAACTGGGTTGCAGCTAAAGGACTTTCTCCCGTAAAAATTAAGGCAATTCCAGCCGATACGTCTGCTCCAAAACCTTACGCTTTAGCAGAACGTTACAAAGGGGCTCAGCAAATTGGAGGGGCTATTTTCCAAGTAAAAATCGACCCAACACATCCTATTGGTTATGGATTTAAGGAAAATACTTTGAGTGTTTTCAGAGACAATACTATTTTCTTGGAAAAGATAAAAGACCCATACAACGCTCCATTAATTTATACCAACGAACCCTTAGTAAGTGGCTATATCACAGAACGTAACAAGAAATTAATGAAAAATACGCCATCGGTTGTAGCTACGAGTTACGGTGCAGGAAAAGTGATTGTGATGACCGATAACCCAAATTTCAGAGCATTTTGGTACGGAACGAATAAGTTATTTTTAAATGCCGTGTTCTTCGGTTCAACGATTCTTTCGGGAGTACGTGGTGGCGAAGATTGATTTGGCTTTAGTTTTGACAAAATGCTTTGGAAGAATTAACATTTCGATAATAATTGGATAAACACATTCCAAAAAATTGTTTTCACAATCCATTTTAAAGCCTTATTTTTACATCGAAAAACATTCTAATCATTTGATTTTGTGAATATTCCAAGAAGTTTTTGAAGAATATTTGCTCATTCAGAGGTATTAGGAGTTAGATGTTAGGTTTTAGTATTTTAAGTATTACTTATTTTGGATAATCTTAAAAAACTAACCTCTAAAACCTAATTCCTAAAACCTAATTCCTAAAACATTCACTCATTGAATTTACCAATGGCAACAGCAACTTTCACGCTCGAAAGAGATACCGAAATTTTTAATTTGATTAATCAAGAAGCTCACCGTCAAGAATACGGAATCGAATTGATTGCTTCTGAGAATTTTACTTCAAAACAAGTCATGGAAGCCCAAGGCTCTGTTTTGACCAATAAATATGCAGAAGGACTTCCAGGAAAACGTTATTACGGTGGTTGTGAAGTAGTTGACCAAGTAGAAAATATTGCTATTGAGCGTGCAAAAGCACTTTTCGGAGCAACTTGGGCAAATGTTCAGCCTCACTCTGGAGCTCAGGCAAATGCTGCGGTTTTCTTGTCATTCTTAAATCCAGGGGATAAAATTTTAGGTTTTAACCTCTCTCATGGTGGTCACCTTTCACACGGTTCACCCGTAAACTTCTCAGGAAAATACTTCCAAGCATTTTTCTACGGAGTTGAAGAAGAAACAGGTTTGATTGACTGGGATAAAGTAGAAGCAACTGCTTTGAAAGAAAAACCAAGATTGATTATTTGTGGTGCTTCAGCATATTCACGTGATTGGGACTATGCTCGTTTACGTACAATTGCAGACGAAATCGGGGCTATTTTGTTAGCGGATATTTCTCACCCATCGGCATTAATTGCGAAAGGTTTGTTGAATAACCCAATGCAACATTGCCATATCGTAACCACAACAACGCACAAAACGTTGAGAGGACCTCGTGGTGGTTTAATTATGATGGGAAATGACTTTGTGAATCCATTCGGTCAAAAAACATTGAAAGGTGAATTGAAAATGATGTCAGCGTTGTTAGACGGTGGTGTTTTCCCAGGAACGCAAGGTGGCCCATTGGAACACGTTATTGCGGCAAAAGCAATTGCATTCGGTGAAGCATTAACGGATGATTTCCAATTTTATGCAGAACAAACTCAACGAAATGCCAAAGTAATGTCTCAGGCTTTTGTTGATAAAGGCTATAAAATCATCTCTGGTGGAACAGATAATCACTTGATGTTGATTGATTTACGTCCAAAAGGATTGACTGGTAAATTGGCTGAAAATACTTTAGTGAAAGCTGATATTACCATCAATAAAAACATGGTTCCATTTGATGATAAATCTCCATTTGTAACATCAGGTATGCGTGTAGGAACGGCTGCCATGACAACCCGTGGTATGAAAGAAGCAGAAATGTTGCACATTGTAGAGTTAATTGACAGCGTTTTGATGAATCACGACAATGAGACTTTCATTGGTTCAGTGAGAACAGAAGTAAACAAATGGATGGAAGCATTTCCGTTGTATGTATAGATTTGAGTACAAAGTATCAGGTATTAAGTCTTAAGATTTAGTATATGTTGAAGATTTTGCTCTTAATACTTGATACTACATCATAGCACATCATAAAAACCCTGACAATCCAAAACGTTGTCGGGGTTTTTTGTGTTTTTGATGTAACTTTACGAGATAATCAAAATAACGAAAGCGATGGTAGGAACAATGATTTCGGGTTTTTATGAAAATGGTCAAATCGTTTTAGATGAATTGCCCAAAACAAATATAAAAGTTCAGGTTTTTGTAAGCTTTGTTGAACCTTTATAAATTGAAGGGAAAACGAAGGAGAAACGTCAATTTGGAACAATGAAAGGAAGTTTTATTATTCCTGATGATTTTAATGAGCCACTCGACGATTTAAAAGAATATATGTAATGAAGATACTTATCGCTACTGCTATGAACGAAGGCTTTTCTATCATTACCATTGACGAAAAGTTTGATAATTATAAAAATATCATTGACATTATTTGGTAAAAACTACCAACCAATCCCTATAAATACAAATGGCTTTAGACCAAAATTTTGAACACGAAATAGACGAAACAGAAGGCAATGAAATGTCTTTTCTTGACCATCTTGAAGAATTACGTTGGCATATCATACGCTCATTGATTGCCATTTTTGTTTTTACTACGATAGCTTGGGTTTTCCAGAAAGAGATTTTTGGGGGAATTATCATGGCTCCTTCCAAATCAGAATTTTGGACAAATCGTATGTTATGTAAATTGGCTGATTTGACGGGTGTAGAAGGTTTATGCTTCAAACAAGCAGATTTTATATTACAAAGTCGTGAGGTTTCGGGGCAATTTATGATGGCTCTTACGCAGTCAATTATGGTGGGTTTATTACTATCGTTTCCTTATTTTTTCTGGGAAATTTGGCGTTTTGTGAAACCTGGTTTAAAAGCCAAAGAAGCTAAAGCTGCCAGAGGAGCTGTATTTTGGGTTTCATTATTGTTTTTTATGGGTGTTAGTTTTGGGTATTTTGTGGTTTCTCCAATGGCAATAAACTTTTTGGCGAGCTTCAAATTAGATGATTCTATTCAAAACCAATTTGACATTAATGATTATATCTCATTACTTTCAACAATGACTTTAGCTTGTGGGATTACTTTCCAGTTACCGATGATTGCTTACGTGCTGTCGATGGTGGGTATTCTTACGCCTAAATTCATGCGTGAATATCGTCGTCATGCTTTGGTCGTGATTTTGATTATTGCGGCAATTATCACGCCTTCACCTGATATGATTTCTCAGCTTTTGGTAACCTTACCACTTTTGGGGCTTTATGAAATAAGTATCATTGTTTCGGCAAGAGTGAACAAACAACGCCAAGCGGAGACGTTAGAAGATTAATTAGATTTAAAGATAAACACAAAAAACGGTCAGGTGAAATAAATCATCTGACCGTTTTTTGTTTGTGTGAACGACGATTTGTAGGATGGAGTTTATGATTTGTATTTTCGTCTGAACTAAGATTTGTTGGATGTATGGATTTTATGATTTTCTAAGAATAATCTTACAATCTTTTCATCAAGTAAATCATGGTTCAGACCAAAATCTTGTCATCCAATAAATCATACTTCAGACATACTTAAACCCCCGCAACTGAAAGTTTCACTCCCGCTGCCATAGTCAAATTTCCGTAGTTTTGAAGATTTTTGATGCTTGCGTTGGCACTCAAAGTCACGGTATGACCAATGCAAATTCGAGCATTTTCAGTTGCGAAAGGCACACGCCCACACGACCATGTTTTTTCATCGTGCCAACTTCCTGTTTTTATCGTACAAACTTCGTCGGTAAATAAGGAAACAGTATCAAAGGTTTTGTTGAGTAATAGCGAAGTAGCATCCGTTTTACTTCTTCCGAACCAGTCGATAAGAATATCCCAATAAATTCTTCGGAAGTCGATTTGCATTTTTAAATCTTGATTTCCCGTTGTTCCATTCAAATCGGTTGGTAAATTAGAATATCCCCCAATATTTGGATTTCTACCGACCATTTGACGTTTTAGACTTGAGCCAAAAACAAACATCGGAGCGGCTACACCGTGGTCAGTACCAGCACTTGAGTTTGAGTTGGCTCTTCTTCCAAATTCTGAAAAAGTAAATCCAACCACTTTGTCTTCCATACCTCTCTGTAATAAATCCGCCTGAAAAGCATTAATGCCGTCTGATAATTTACCTAACAAAGTAGCATGAGCCCCCAATACATTATTCCCTGATTGAACTTGGGTTGAGTGAGTATCAAATCCGCCAATGGTCAGAAAGTACACTTTTGTTTTTAGTCCACCACCCACTAATCTTCCCACAATTTTCAATTGGTCGGCAATGGAGTTTCCAGTTGGATAAGTTGGGGCTGGGGTAATATTTCCAGCATTATGGGCGGCTGTAATCTCAGCAGAATAACCAACGGCTAAGGCTTGCTGTTGACGGATAAACGAAACTAAATCTCCTGCTTCACAGCAAGGCAAGTCAGTAGTTGTTCCACCGCTACCACCGCCAACCAAAGTGGCATAACTGGCGGGGTCATTGATAGCCACTGCCATTGACTGACTACTTCCCAAAACGGTTGTGGAGGTTAAATATCCAATCTGAATTGCCAGAGGGTCTTCCATTGTGGCATTGGCATTATCACGGTCTGTAATGGGTGGGACTGGATAATTAGCAAAGCGGTCTTCCAAATATCTACCTGCCCATCCCGTATCTGCCTGTATATTTGCCTCCGAACCCGTCATCCAAATATCCGTAGCTCTGTAATGTGAATAACTTGGCGTGGGGTATGACACCGAATGTACCACTGCCAATTTCCCATTATCATGCAACTGTTTTAAGCCCGTCATACTTGGATGAAGACCCGTCGAGCCGTTACCAATGGGTAAAACAGACCCTTGCGGTATGGCAATATTGCTTCTTAAATTTCCATATTGGGTATATTGGTCGAGTGGAATAACGGTATTTAAGCCGTCATTTCCACCATTCAGATATATGATTACTAAAACACGGTCTTTGGCAAGTGCGTCTGTTTTCATTAACGACTGTACAAGTGGAGAATTAGCTCCGAAGGCTTTCACGCCCATTCCGCCCACCATTACGGGAACTAAAAAAGAAGACGTGGCAGCAAGGAAATCTCTACGTTTCATAATTGTATATTTTGATGCTTATGAGCTTTGTGTTTAATTGATAACTTCTTTTACAGGCAACATTCCCGTATGACTTCTTAACCAATACTGTATTCTGCCATTCTGAGTAAATACTTCATTAGGTTTTCTAATTTCGTTTTCACAGTATTGGTATTAGTTGTATTAGGAGTGGCTTTATAGGCATTCCACTGACTTGTCCAACTGGTTCTTGGTTGTAATGACAGCATAATGGTATCGGTTAGAAACGTCATTTGATTGGCCGTAAGTGGGGTGGCTAATAAATTAGTTGTGACCAATTCTACAACTTTAGCAGCATCGGTTACATCATAATTAGCAGGAACTGGAATTGTCGAATTATGATTCACATTGGTTAAGTCAACCATTGCTAACATATCAATTTTGATGGTAATTAATGGCGTAATTCCAGAAACAAGTGTTCGCCCAGTCACTAATTTATCTGTAAATGAATTGCGTAAGCCAACCTGAGAAGTATTTATCCAGTTTCTTGAATATCCTGTTTGAAAATAAGCATCATACCCAAAAACCGTAGGCTGGTCGAGAACTGCCATTTGCATTTCATTCATTCTGTCATAAATATATTGAGCATAAGTACGATGATTTTTGATACTATTAATCAAATTGTTAGCATCAATGACAGGAACGGAGAAGTTGAACAAACGATAAGCACCAATAGTAAATTCAGCGGGCGATTTAATAATTGCTCCGAGGTTTCCAATATCATAAAAATGTTCGGAAGACAATAATTTTTGGATAATAGGTTTTATCTCAAAAGCTCTTCCAGTCACGGGGTCTTGGCTTTTAAAGATATTCGCCAAAGGTATAATAATGTTATCCTCAATTGCTTGGGTAACATTAGGGTTTACAAAAAAACGATATAATTTTCGGCAAATAAATTTTGGTGTTTCGGGGTGACGAAAAAGCATACTGAGTAAATCATCTATTTCCACTTCTCCCACATTATTATAACCCACAGGAATTGAAACGGGCGTAGAAATAGTAGTGCCTAAAGTCGGATTGGCAGGGTCTGGATAACTCAAAGAAAATTGTTTTGGGGTCGTATCATGCCGTGATAAAGTAAAATAACTATCAACTAAGGTTGTTCCGTTTGAATAAAAATTTCTATATCGCCAACCAGTCAATACTCGGGCAGCGGCTTTCACGTCATTTTCAGTATAATTACTATTACCAGCAAAATCTTTTGCTCCTACCACAAATAGCTCCTGTAATTCACGAGCATAATTTTCGTTTGGCGTTCCCTTTGTGCTATCATTTCCATTCAAGAATTTCAGCATGGCGGGGTCTTTCGTAATATCACGAACAAAATCTTTGAAATTGCCTAAAACGCTGCTTCTTACCAACATAAAATACTTATAAATAGCTCTATATTCATCAACTGCTACTTCTGTTGTTACGAAGTGATTTTGCCAAAAAAGAGTCATTTTATCAATAATAGAAGGGTTTCCTCCTTGTGCCGCCATCATGTTTATCCACCAATATTTATAATAATAGCGGAAATCAAAATTTCGACCAAGCGTAGAATCATACAGCGAATCTACATATTCTTGTCCTGCGGTAGTTTTGGTCTCATTCAAGTCTATTGGAGGAGACGGAGAATAATTAATATTATTGATAAGATTTTGAATAGCCACACTGGCAGTCAACCCCTTAAAAGTGTTTATCTCTGAATGGGTAGCACCAAAGGTCGTTCTACGAAGCAAATGAGCCGCTTGAGCCGCCGTCAAGGCTTGCCCGTAAGGGTTCAATGAATAGTTCATTGTGTAATGTGTTAGTGATTAATAATGGGAGATAATACTTGTATGGTGAAGGACTGTAAATTTTGTGGCGTAAGTAGAATGTACCAGAATTCTATTTTAGTGTTTAATTATTTGCTAAATTTAGTAAATAACATTGTTTTTTGATGTAGAGTAGCATTAAAAAATGAGTAAATGGTAATTTTGTCAACAAATACATACAGAACAAGAATTGTGTAATTCATTATATTTATGAAAAAAGTAGCTTTATTATTTTTATTGTTTTCTTTCCAAATTCAAGCTCAGAAACCACTAACGGCTATTTTAGGGGCATTTAGTGACGAAGTAAAATTGTTGGAAGACTCACTTCAAAATAAACAGATTGTAAATCTGAAAGGAATCCGTTTTCTCACGGGCGAATTACGTGGGCGTTCGGTAGTAGTTGCTCTTACGGGCGTAGGCAAGGTAAATGCCGCCATGACCACTACTATTTTATTGATGAATTGGCAACCACAGCAACTGATTTTCACGGGTATTGCAGGAGGCGTAAATCCAGAGATTATGCCAGGGGATATGGTTATTGCTAAGTCAACCATTCAGCACGATTTTGGTAAAATTGACTCTACGGGCATGGTGTTGTGGCAAACCTTTAATCCAACTGATAAAACCAGAAATCCACTCTATTTTCCTGCTGATTCAATCTTGCTACAAAAGGCCCAAAAAGTGTCAAGTCTGACTAAATACAAGGAAATTGTGGGTAGAAAGGTAAAAGTCATGACAGGAATCGTAGCTACGGGAGACGTATTCGTAAACTCAGACGAAAAAGTAAAGGAACTCCAATACAAACTCAAAGCCGATGCAACCGAAATGGAAGGAGCCGCCGTTGCCCAAGTTTGTTACGAATTAAAAATACCATGCCTAATTCTCAGGAGCATCAGCGACAACGCCAACTCAAAAGCCCACGTGGATATGAATGTTTTTGGCTCAATAGCTGCTTATAATTCCGCAAGTTTGGTCTTGGGGATTTTAGGAAATTTGTAAACTTCTTTAAACTCAAATAAAAACCCAAAAAGCCCACGCCAAAAACGTGGGCTTTTCTTTAACTTTATATCTCCGTTTTACGTTAAAATTACATGGCAAATAATAATTCAGACATTACAGGACACGAGAATATCGAAATTCTTGGTGCAAGAGAACATAATCTTAAAAATATTGACCTAACCATTCCACGTAATAAATTGGTGGTTTTTACAGGAATATCTGGCTCTGGTAAATCTTCCTTAGCTTTTGATACCATTTATGCGGAAGGACAACGCCGTTATATGGAGTCTTTTTCTGCTTACGCTCGTAGTTTTATGGGCAATATGGAACGCCCAGATGTGGATAAAATCAATGGACTTTCGCCCGTAATTTCGATTGAACAAAAGACGACTTCCAAAAATCCACGCTCGACGGTTGGAACAGTTACCGAAATTTACGATTTCATGCGTTTGTTCTACGCAAGAGCGGGTGAAGCGTTTAGTTACGTCACGGGCGAGAAGATGATTAAGCAATCTATCGACCAAATTATTGACGTAATTCTGCAAGATTATCAAAACCAAAAAATGATTATTCTTGCTCCCGTCGTAAAGGGACGTAAAGGGCATTACCGTGAATTATTCGTGCAAATTGAGAAATTGGGTTACACAAAAGTGCGTGTGGATGGCGTAGTGATGGATATTCAACCTAAAATGCAACTCGACCGTTTCAAAATTCACGATATTGAAATTGTTATTGATAGAATTATCGTTAAAACCGAAGACCGTTTCCGTTTATCGCAATCCGTTCAAACAGCTTTGAATCAGGGAAAAGGCATCATGATGACTCGTGATGAAAAAAATGAAGTTCGTAATTTCTCCAAATTCTTGATGGACCCCGTTTCTGGCATTAGTTACGACGAACCTTCACCCAATAATTTCTCATTCAATTCGCCCTACGGTTGGTGTCCGACTTGTCAAGGTTTGGGAAAAGTGGAGGAAATTACCGAAGAATCCATTTTACCCGACAAAACCCTCAGCATTGAAAAAGGAGCAATTGCCCCAATTGGAGAATACCGTGATATGTGGATTTTTAAGCAATTGGAGATATTATTGAAACCTTACAAAGTAAATCTAAAAACGCCCATCGAAAAATTCCCTGCCGAAGCCATCGAAGTGATGCTTTACGGAACGGATACTCCCGTGCCTGTTCCTTCCAAAAAATACGAAGGAACGGATTGGAATACAAAATACGAAGGAATTGTCACGTTTTTAAAACGTCAGCAAGAAACGGGTTCGGAGAAAATTCAAGACTGGATAAAAGATTTTATGGTCGTAAATACTTGCCCCGATTGCAAAGGTTTAAGATTGAAAAAAGAGTCGCTTCATTTCTTGATTGACCATAAAAATATTGCTCAATTAGCCGAAATGGACATTGCTGAATTGGCAATATGGTTCACCGATTTAGAGCCAAGAATGAACGAACGCCAAAATGTAATTGCCAAAGAAATTTTGAAGGAAATCAGAAAAAGAATTGGTTTTTTGACGGGTATTGGCTTGGAATATTTAACGCTAAATCGCTCATTACGAACACTTTCGGGCGGAGAAGCCCAACGTATTCGTTTGGCTACGCAAATTGGTACGCAATTGACCAACGTGCTGTATATCATGGACGAACCAAGCATCGGTTTGCACCAACGAGACAACGTAAAATTGATTCAAGCCCTCAAAGATTTGCGTGATTTGGGCAATTCTGTTCTTATCGTTGAACACGACAAAGACATGATGTTGGAGTCGGATTATATTGTGGATATTGGTCCAGGAGCAGGACGACACGGCGGGGCAATTGTGGGACAAGGCACACCCGAAGAATTTTTGAAAAATAACTCGACAACAGCTAATTTTTTGAGTGGAAAAATTGGGATTGACATACCCAAACAACGCCGAAAAGGCAATGGTAATACGCTGATTATCAAAGGAGCAACGGGTAATAATTTGAAAAATGTTACGCTGAAATTGCCTTTGGGGAAAATGATTTCGATAACGGGCGTGAGTGGTTCAGGGAAATCTTCGCTGATTCACGACACGATGTACCCAATTTTGAACCGTCACTTTTTTTACGCCAAAAAAGAACCCATGCCTCATAAATCGGTAGAAGGTTTGGAACATTTGGACAAGGTAATTGAAGTTGACCAATCGCCCATCGGACGCACGCCACGCTCGAATCCTGCCACATACACGGGTATGTTTACGGACATTCGTAGTTTGTATGCGGAGTTGCCAGAATCTAAAATTAGAGGCTACAAAGCGGGTCGTTTTAGCTTCAATGTGAAGGGCGGACGTTGCGAAGATTGCGAAGGTGCGGGGATGAAAAAAATCGAAATGGAATTTTTGCCCGACGTTCATGTAGCTTGCGAAACCTGCAAAGGAAAACGCTTCAACCGTGAAACGCAGGAAGTTCGTTTTAAGGGAAAATCAATCGCTGATGTGTTGGATATGACGGTAGAACAAGCGGTAGAATTCTTTGAAAATCAGCCTAAAATTGCTCGTAAAGTACAGATGCTCAACGAAGTAGGTTTGGGGTATATCACCATCGGACAACAAGCTACTACGCTGTCGGGAGGAGAAGCCCAACGGGTAAAATTAGCCGAAGAACTCTCGAAAAGAGACACGGGCAAAACCATGTACATCTTGGACGAACCCACGACTGGACTCCATTTTCAAGACATCAAAAAACTTTTGGAAGTTCTCAACCGATTGGCAGACAAAGGCAATACCGTGTTGATTATTGAGCATAATTTAGACGTAATCAAAGTATCCGACCACGTAATTGACATCGGTCCAGAAGGCGGACAAAAAGGCGGAAACATTATTGCAGAAGGTACACCAGAGCAAGTAGCGAAAGTAAAAGGAAGTTATACGGCTAAGTTTTTGAAGGAGGAGTTGAAATAAAGGGAAATGTGAAAAATTAAAATAATGGAAGAAGTAAGAAGCAAATTAGTAATTATTGGTAATGGCTTTGATTTAGCACATGACTTTAAAACGAGTTATAATGATTTTATGCTTTGGTATTTATCAAATTGTATAAGAGGATGTGTCAAAGATTTTGGTAATTATGAAGATAAATTAATCACAATTTCGAATCCTAAAAACATTAGATTATCTACAACAGATTTAACATATTCTTTATTAAATATTCAGGATTTTAATGACGATTTAGGTAGTAGATTACTTGTTCCAAAGCCTTCAAAATTCTTAGAGAAGCTAATTCAAACTCATAAAAAATACAATTGGGTTGATATAGAAAATGCATATTATGAATCAGTCGTCTCTTATTATAATAATATTAAGCATAATTCATCAAGTATGGATTGGGTTCCAGAACTTCGAAAATTGAATGAACAGTTTGAGTGTTTGAGAGACAAACTTGAAGAGTATTTGATGGAGGTTCAAGAAGGCACAATTAATAAATTTAAACCAAGTGTTGAAGGAAAGATAAATATAATATTGGAAGAGATTTTTTCTAAAATTATTCAAGAGAATAGTACTTACAAAAAAATTCCTAAAAAAGTATTTTTTTTGAATTTCAACTATACAGATACTATTGAAAAGTTTTTAAAATTAACTCCACGCAGACACGCAAGTGAGTTAATTTATATTCATGGAAAATTAAGTAACGAAGAGAATCCTGTAATTTTTGGTTTTGGAGATGAAACAGATGAATACTATGAAAAGATAGAAAACTTAAAAATTAATGATTTCCTCAATAACTTTAAGTCTTTTTGGTATTTCAAAACTGATAATTACCAAAAGCTTTTAAATTTTATTTGTGAACAGCCTTACGATATCGAAATTTTAGGGCATTCATGTGGTTTATCAGATAGAGTTTTATTAAGTACTATATTTCAGCATGACAACTGCGAATCAATCAAAATCCATTATCATGCTAAAAGTGAGACTAAAAATGATTTCTTTTCTAAAACCCAAGAAATATCAAGGCACTTTCGAGACAAGGCTAAAATGAGAAGATTGATTGTAAATTTTAGAAATTGTGATTCTATGAATTATTTCTCACTCATCAGTTAGCATATTGCAAGTTACGACTTTTTTTAGGCATCTTGCTTAAGTTAACGAATTCATGCAGGCTGGAAGCCTGATAATACCTGTAACTTTCAAGGTGCGAGCTACTAATTGAAATTAATTTTACTAAAAAACAGACAATATGAAAACATTAATTTTAGAAACAGACAATGAAAATGACTACCATTTACTCACGGAATTGGTAAAGCGTATGGGTATTAAATTCTCAGAAAAAAGTAGTGAAACAATAGATGAACAAGCGCAACTATTTAAAAGGTTATTTGGCTCTTGGCAATCAGAAAATTCTGGTAGTGAGATAGTTGAAGAAATTTATCAAGCAAGGAATGACTCTCCAAGAAATATAGAATTATGAAAAAATATCTTTTAGATACCAATATTTGCGTTCACTTTTTGAAGGGAGAGTTTAATCTGCAAAATAAAATAGATGAAGTAGGATTTGAAAACTGCTTTATTTCAGAACTGACTATCGCAGAACTATTATTTGGCGTAGAAAACAGTGCAGAAAGTAAAAAAGAACAAAATCGAAAGAATGTAAATAATCTAAAATTATCATTTGGAATTAGAATAATACCCATTACTACGTGTTTAGAATTGTATGCAAAAGAGAAGGCAAGACTTAGACGAGAAGGGACTCCGATTGGAGAATTTGACCTAATTATTGGATGTACAGCAATTGCTAATCAGATGATAATGACTACCAGAAATGTAAAACACCTTGAAAAAATAGAAAATATTATCCTTGAAAATTGGATTGATGAATAGAGGGGGTAGTGAAATATTCGGAATCCATATAATCTAATAGCTATAATAATTTCAAACCATGTAACAATAAACAAAAACAATGAAAAAACTATTCAAAAACATCCCATCAATTCTGTTATGTATTTTATGCACAACCCTCGTTCCGTGGATTTCTATGATAAAGCCAAAGAAAAATTCTGGGAATTTTCATATTTTTCTTTTCTTTGAACCACAGATATTACACGGTGAATTAATTTGGCTTTAATAGCATTTAAAACGGACATTTTT
>JAAFIU010000267.1 GCA_013298805.1 Cytophagales bacterium
AAATTAAAATAACATGACAACAAGAAGAGAATTTTTAAAAAATACTTCCCTTTTAGCAACTGCGGCGGCGGTAACCCCTTTTGCTAATATCATGGCTGAATTGAAGCAGGAAAACAAATTAGGTATTCAGCTTTTTTCTATCCCAAAAATGCTCTCGGAGGATTATATGGGTGGAATCAAGATGTTATCCGACATGGGATTTAAAGAATTAGAGCTTTTTGGGCCATTCCCATTCAGTGCTGAGAAAGCCAAAAAAGGTTGGGAAGGTGCAGGAAAAATGTTAGGATTTTCGGGTAGTGGATATTTCGGAAGAACTGCCCAAGAAGTGAAAAAAATCCTTGATGACCACGGTTTAACCAGTCCAGGAACGCATACTGACCTTGATACTTTGGAGCAAAGCATGGATAAATTGGGAGAAGCATCGCACATTTTGGGACATAAATACGTGACGCTTCCTGCCATTCCAGACGACAGACGTAAAACACTTGATGATTACAAACGTATTGCAGATTCCTTCAATAAAATTGGAGAAAGTGCTAAAAAACAAGGAATTAAATTCGGGTATCATAATCATGGTTATGGCATCAAACCGATGAACGGACAAATTCCACTTCAAATTATTTTGGATAATACCGACCCTAATTTGGTATTCTTTGAAATGGATATTTTCTGGACAACGGCTGGTGGTGCAGACCCAGTTGAATATCTAACTAAATATCCAAATCGCTACAAAATGTTGCATTTGAAGGATATGAAAGAGAAAAAACAATTCGCTGGTGACGGTGGTGGTATGGGCGACTGGATTCCATTATTTCCTTTAATGGCTTCAGCGGGCGATGGAGTTCTTGATTTACAAGGCATTGTTAAAAAAGCAAAAGAAGTGGGCGTTGAACATTATTTTGTAGAGCAAGACATGGTAAAAGGACCAGAAGTAGCCTTGAAACGTAGCGTAGATTATTTGAAAAATAAGATTTAATGAAATTATGAGTTAAGGATGATAACTCACTGGTTCATTATTCATCATTCTTAACTCATAATTAATAATTCATAATTCCCATGAAAACCCTTCTTTCCATACTTTTAACAGTAGGTTTTTTATTCAGTACAAACGCCCAAAAGGTCATTTCACTTTACGAAGGCAAAGCCAAAGGTTCAGAAAATTGGACTTGGGAAGAAGCCATTTCTGAGAAAAACATCTTCAATACCAAGGTTGTATATAATGTTTCGAGTCCAACGATAACGGCATATTTACCCGAAAAACCCAATGGAACTTCTGTAATTGTTGCCCCTGGCGGAGCATTTCATACACTTTCAATTGATAATGAAGGAACTGACGTTGCTAAATGGTTGAATTCAAAAGGCGTTACGGCATTTGTTTTAAAGTATCGGGTAGCCCGCAGTTTTACCGATGACCCAGTGAAAGAATTGATGGGCAAAATGGGAAATTTCAAGGCATTGGATGAAGAAAATGCTCCCGTAATTCCATTAGCGACACAAGACGGTTTGACCGCTGTAAAATACGTTCGTGACCACGTTAAAGAGTTCAACCTTGACCCGAAAAAAATCGGTTTTATGGGATTTTCAGCGGGTGGAACGCTCACCATATCAGTTATTTATAGTGCGGATGATAATAATCGTCCCAATTTCGTTGCTCCTATATACGCTTATGAAAATGCCATCATTGGGACAAATATGCCCAAAGAAAAAACACCCATTTTCATTGCCGTTGCCAGCGACGACCAATTGGGATTCATGCCTCATAGCATCAATATTTACCGCAAATGGTTCGATGCCAAACAACCCGCCGAATTACATATTTACGAAAAAGGTGGACACGGTTTTGGCATGAGAAAAACGGGTATTTCGACCGATGGCTGGATTGATAATTTTGGCAATTGGCTCAAAATGCAAGGTTATTTGCAATAGGGGTTAGGAGTTAGGTGAATTGGTTAGTTAAATTGTACCCATCGCAGTTTTTATATACTGATTCAAAATGATTTGCTCAAACGGAACGTTTGAATCAAATGTTTCTATCCTACCTCAATGGTAAGATAAATAGACCATATAGGGGTAAGATAGAAAACATAGATATTTGAAAACTTGCAGTTTTCTTCAAAAGCATGTTTGTTTGATTTTGGCTTCTGAAAGAATTTATTGGGTACAACATAACTAACCAATTCAGTTAGGCATTAGTATTTAGGGAAATAACCAATTGACAGTCCACCCATTGCATAAAATCCAACCATCTCAATCACAAATCCACTACCAACTCATTTATCCACTATGAAAAAAAGAACATTCCTAAAAGCAACCTCACTTTTAACCGTCGGAACAATGTTCCCTCAATTGATTTCCTGTAAAGAAAAAGCAAAAGCCGCACCACGCACCAACTGGGCAGGAAATTTGACTTACAGTACCGATAATTTATTTACGCCAAAAACGATTGAGGAACTCCAAGAAACCATCAAAAAGTGCAAAAAAGTTAGAGGCTTAGGCACAAAACATTGTTTCAATAAAATTGCAGATAGCACTGAAAATCAGATTTCAACCGCTGAATTCAACAAACTTATTTCCATTGATAAAGAGAAAAAAACGGTAACGGTTGGAGCAGGAATCAAGTACGGAGAATTCTGTAAACAATTAGATGAAAGCGGATTTGCCTTGCACAATTTGGCATCGTTACCTCACATTTCGGTAGCGGGTGCGTGTGCTACTTCTACGCATGGTTCGGGGATTAAAAATGGTAGTTTGGCAACGGCAGTTTCTGGAATTGAGTTTGTAAATGGAAAAGGCGAAGTTGTCAATTTAACCAGAGAAAAAGACGGAGCAGAATTTTTAGGTGCAGTCGTAAACTTAGGAGCGTTGGGAATTGCCACCAAAATTACGCTTAATGTACAGCCAACTTTCAAAATGAAGCAAGTGGTATATCAAAACTTAGCAATGTCGGAATTAGAAAAGAATTTCGAAGCCATTATGTCGGCAGGTTACAGTGTAAGTTTATTTACCGACTGGACAAAGAAAAACGTTAGCGAAGTTTGGATAAAAAGTAAGTCGGAAGACATGAAAGAAATCGCTCCAGAATTTTTCGGAGCAAAATTAGCTACTAAAAATCTTCACCCAATCGAAGTACTCGATGCCATTAATTGTACCGAACAAATGGGCGTTGAAGGTCCTTGGTACGAGCGTATGCCACATTTCAGAATGGGTTTTACGCCAAGTAGCGGTAAAGAATTACAATCAGAATTTTTCATTCCTTTTGAAAATGCCTACGAAGGTTTTATGGCAATTGAAAAATTGAATGCAAAAGTTTCACCACATTTAATGATTACCGAAATCAGAGCCATTGCCGCCGATGATTTATTGATGAGCCCATTTTACAAGAAAACTTGTGTAGCGTTTCACTTCACTTGGAAACAAGAAGTAGAAGCCGTAACTGCCCTTTTGCCACTTATCGAAGAAGCCCTCGCTCCTTTCAATCCACGGCCGCACTGGGGAAAAATTTTCACCTTGAAACCGTCGGTTTTACAAGGAAGAATTGAAAAATTAGCAGAATTTAAAACCTTAATGACCAAGCACGACCCCGAAGGAAAATTCAGAAATGAGTTTATTGACGTGAATTTATTTGGTTAAAAATATACTTTCAATATTCTCGCAATATCCCAATCCTATGAAAAAACACTTTTTATTTATTCTCCTTTTATCACTTTTCAATCACGTTTTTGCCCAGAAACCCGTAGAGACAAGGTATGCCTTGTCTCTACCATTATTATTCGGTGTGGCATATTACGACGAATATATGCCTTACGAACGTCTCGAAAAAGATGTGGCAATGATGAAAGATGCAGGAATAAATGTAGTCAGAATTGCAGAATCTACGTGGAGTACCGTTGAGCCACAAGATAACGTTTGGGATTTTTCGCATATCGACCGTGTGCTAAATGCCATGCACAAAGGCGGTATTAGCGTCATTATTGGTACGCCAACTTATGCTTTCCCGACTTGGTTGGCTAAAAAATATCCTGATATTTTGGCAACTACTTCCAAAGGTAAAAACCTGTACGGAGCGAGACAAAACATGGATATTTCCAATGAACATTTCCGTTTTCATGCCGAGCGAGTGATTCGTAAAATCATGGAACACGTTAAAGACCACCCTGCCATTATTGGTTACCAAGTAGATAATGAAACCAAGCATTACGGCACAGCAAGCGAAAATGTCCAGAAGGCTTTTGTGACGTACATGAAAGATAAATTCAAGACCGTAGAGGCTGTCAATAAGGCTTTTGGCTTGGATTATTGGAGTAATAGAATCAATAATTGGGACGATTTCCCTGTGGTAAATGGCACTTTCAATGCGTCAATTAATGCCAGTTTGAACTCGGAATTTGCCAAATTTCAACGTCAAATTGTTACGGATTATTTAGCTTGGCAAACCAAAATTGTAAAAGAATATGCTAAACCAAATCAGTTCGTAACCCAAAATTTTGACCTTGAATGGCGTGGATATTCTTTCGGTATTCAACCTGATGTTGATCACTTTGCGGCGGCAAAAGCCTTAGATGTAGCAGGAATAGACATTTATCATCCAACGCAAGACGCTTTGACGGGAATTGAAATTTCTTTGGGTGGTGACATCACTCGCTCGATGAAAAACAAAAATTATTTTGTCATCGAAACCGAAGCACAAGGTTTTCCGCAATGGGTTCCGTATCCAAATCAGTTGCGTTTACAAGCGTTCAGTCACTTAGCTTCTGGGGCAAATATGTTGGAATATTGGCATTGGCATTCTATTCATAACTCAGCCGAAACCTATTGGAAAGGACTTTTGAGCCATGATTTTGAACCAAATCCAACTTACAACGAAGCCAAAACTATCGGTAAAGATTTTGCCCGATTGAGCGATAAACTCATCAATCTGAAGAAAAAAAATGAAGTTGCCATTCTTTTCAGCAACGAAGCCCAAACCGCTTTCAATGCTTTCAGTTTTGGTTGGGGAGCAAGAGAAAATTACAACGATATTCTTCGTCCTTACTACGATGCTCTGTATAAAATGAATGTGGGAATGGATTTTATTGATGCAACGAAAAACCCAGAACTGAGCAATTACAAATTGATAATCGTTCCCGCCCTTTATGCTGCTTCGGATGATATTTTGAAGAAACTGAACCAATTTGTCAAAGATGGCGGACACGTGGTTTACACTTTCAAAAGTGGCTTTTCGGATGAAAATGTAAAGGTTAGAAGTACTGTTCAACCTGCCATTATCAACGAAGCGTGTGGCATTTCTTACAGTCAATTCACGATTCCGCAGAATGTTTCTTTGAAAAATGACCCTTTCGGCGTTGGTAAAGACAATAATAAAATCAATACTTGGATGGAATTAATTACGCCAACAACTGCCAAAGTTTTAGCGTATTACGAACATTCATCGTGGGGAAATTATGCGGCTGTAACCCAGAATCAGTTTGGAAAAGGTTTAGCGACTTACGTGGGTTGCATGACAACTTCGGCATTGACCGAAAAAATCATGAAAGATGCTTTGGAAAAAGCCAATCTATGGAAAACAGAACAAAGCTTAACCTTCCCAATTATTACCAAATCGGGCGTAAATCAACAAGGTAAAACGATTCGCTATATTTTCAATTATTCGGCTGTTCCTCAGCAGGTTAAGTATGTATTTGGAAATGGTATAGAACTGCTTTCCAATCAATCTGTTTCAAAAGATACAAATCTAAATTTAGAGGCTTGGGGAGTTAAGATTGTGGAAGAATAAATTATGAAACCAGAAAAACCTACCCCTGAATTCGTCGAATATTATCTTAATAAATTCG
>JAAFIU010000300.1 GCA_013298805.1 Cytophagales bacterium
TAGATATTGAACAGTTTTTAAAGGTACTTTTATTTCTGCCGATATTGGATTTTTTAACGCCTTTTGGTACGCTCCTCGCAAGATATATGCGTATGAAACAACGCTCAACATCAAGCCTATTCCAAGGGCAATTAATAATTTATTAGATGTTTTCATGATTTTTCTGTTAAATATTATGCGAAAATGTCGAGTTAAGAAGTTATATAAAGCTTAAACACTATTGTTCGTTTATTCAAAAGGCTGACTATCAGTTTATTTGAATAAAAATCCTAATGCCTAAATTCTAACCCCTAATTACTTTTCTTTAAACTCCTCAAATCTTTTATGAAGTTCCTCAAAATTAATCCCCAGCAATTGGATATTTTTAAAGAACAAGGGTAAGTCATTTTGTAAAAATTCATCTTTTCTGAAAGCCATCACTTTCTCAACGGCTTCGTCAGATACGAAATACCCCATGCCCCTTTTCGTAAAAATAATGTCCTTTTGTTGGAGAAATTCAACGGTTCTCGCAACGGTATTCGGATTAACTTCTAATTGAACTGCCAACTCCCGAACCGATGGAATTTTATCCCCCACCACCCATTCTTTTAGCAGAATACGCTCGCAAATAAACTCGGCTATTTGGAGGTATATGGCTTTATTGTCTCTAAATTCCATCGTTATACTTGTTTTTCTTTAAGTTTTAAAAAGGCAATCAACAATAGAATAGGTGTGAAAACATATTTTATCGCTATGCCTGTCAACATTTTCAAGAAGTCCTTTGTTGGCTGTACCTGTAAGAATGTTCCTCGTTTACTACCTTCAGCTAATTTATCAAACTCACCAATAAAAAAATCAAAAACATAATTTGATAATAATGCCAAAGAGAAGATAATTGCAAAAACAACAAATGCCGTTTTGATAAACGACCATCTAATAAACATAACCGAGCCAATCATCATGAAGGCTTGGGCTATAAACCAAGCACCAATAAGTGGTTTGAAAAAAATATCAGGTTTTTCTAATAATTGACGATACCATAATTCGTTATCCTTCCATGATTCATCACGAAGATTGTTTTTCAAAACCAAACCTTCATGTACCGAATTCGCAAAATTCACGAAGAAATAGTCTGTGATAAAAAATAAGATTAGAAACACAGTTGGAAAGACGATAAAACTATAAAGGCAAGCACTCAACAGTTTCTCAAGATGCGAAGCTGGAATCAATAAAAAATTAGTTGAAGCATTTTTGTCTGAGAAGTCTTTGAAGATATAATTGGTAAAAAAAGTACCACCAATAAATAAACTTCCAATAAAATACATAGGCTGAACGGCATCAGAAATATGCCCCATTTCCCAATTTATACCTAATGAATAGTAAATTACCCCTAATCCCCAAAGGGCAAAACTTGCCATTAAAAAAAGCTTTTTATTCTCTACCCATTGCCGTTTTACGAGTAAAGAAAAGCGTGTATAGTTAAATGAATTATTCATGAAGTTTAGTGTTTGAATGAGTGAATGATAGATTGTGTAAATTTGAAAAGATTACTCAAACATCTTTTTTATCTTACTTGGATTCGTCAGGGTCGCATTGAAAAGCAATTCTAAATCGGTCTTAGAATCCGCTTCTTCTATGTTTTCTGTCACTATTGCAAAACCTCTCAACGAATGCTCAGAATATAAAACCTGTTCGTGATTCGTTACCGTAGTGACGTTTTTGAAACACAACTTCTCCGCTATTTTCTCTGTACTTGCATGAAGCAATACCTCCGAATTATCCAAAATAATAATGGGGTCAATCAACGAATCCAAATCTCTAACTTGGTGCGTAGAAATCACAATAATTCGTTCGTCAGTCGCCACAGAAGCAATGATTTTTCTGAATTGACTTTTAGAAGGAATATCCAGACCATTAGTCGGCTCGTCCATCAACAACACTTTTGTATTAGTTGACAAAGCAAAACCAATCAAAGCTTTTTTCTTTTGCCCTAATGATAACTCCGTAAATTTCTCATTTTCAGAAAGTTGAAATTCGTTTAAATATTCTTTAAACTGCTGACGAGAAAAATTCGGATAAAACGGAGCGTAAGTATTCACATACTCGCTAATTTTTACGGGAGGCGTATGAAACTCCTCGGGAAGAAAAAACAATTCCTGCAAAAATGAAGGTAAACGTTCTTGTGGATTAAAATTATCCACGGTACACGTGCCAGCGGTTGGGAAAAGTAAGCCCGCAATATTTCGCAAAAGGCTCGATTTGCCCGCTCCGTTTTTGCCTAAAAGGCCATAAACATTTCCGTCGGTTAATGTGAGGTTTAGATTTCGGAAAACGGGTTTTCGTTTCCCATAATCAAAAGATAAATTTTTGATTTGTATCATAGTTTCAATTTTTAGTGTAATAGATAAATAGTACACTACAAATATAGATAACTTATTTTAAATAAAACAAAACATTGATAAAATATTTTTTTGAATAGGTTATAAATAAAAGAGGTCAGCAAAATTTGCTGACCTCTTTGCGTAAACGCTTATTTTTTGACTTATAAAAGATTTGCTTCTTCACGAATATCTTCTTGATGCTTCCATAATTCCTGAAAAATTGGACTGTTATTTCGCAAGTCTAAGAATGTTCCTTTATCCACCACAACGCCTTTATCCAAAATATAGACATAATCGAAATATCTCAACAGGTGCAAACGGTGTAAAGTGGAAACAATGGCTTTGTCTTTGAAAGTATCAAAAAGGTTTTCGTAAATCATTGCTTCAGTTTTGGGGTCAACACTACTAGTTGGTTCATCCAAAAGCACAACATCGCTTTCACGAGCCGCTAAAATACCTCTTGCTAAAGCCAATCTTTGCTTCTGTCCTCCCGATAAATTAACACCTTTTTCCTGAATTTTAGACTCTAATCCATTTGGCAATTGCTTAATAACTTCCGAAAATTGTGCAGCATCCGTCACCGCCTGAATCACCACAGCCTCAAATGGTAAACCCAATGTTATGTTATATTCTATGCTATTTTCAAAGATTTCTGGCTCTTGTGGAAATAGTGTTACCGTCTTATTAAGTAAAAGTAAATCTTGATATTCATTTCCATCAATCACCATCTTTAGTCCCAACTCAGGTTCATAAAGTCCTCTCAAAATAGCAAGTAAGGTACTTTTACCGCTCCCACTTTCACCAATAAATGCAATTTTCTTTCCTCTTTCAATATTGATAGCAACATTATGCAAACCCTGCGGTGCATGTGAAGCATCATAAATTTCTCTATGTGAAAAACTTAAATGTCTAATTTGTATTTTCTGCCAATTAGTAGCGATTTCAGCATCAGTTTCCGCACGATGACTCTCAGTATATGCTTCTTGAATACTTTTGGCGGTTTGTACGTCTGTATTATACCTCACAATTTCAGTATATTGCCATGCCACATCATGAAAAACACTCGTAAATTGATTGACATATCCCAATAGAGTAACCAAACCTCCTACGTAAAAAACGGTATTAGGCTGCCAATTTTGATACACATAACCAAAAGCGATAATTGCATACGTTAGAGCAACCAAAACATCAGCAAAAAACCATTTCCATTCATTAATAATCACGTTCTTCCGAAACGGAGGAAGCACTTCATTTACTTTTGATAACAAACCCGTTTCCATACTTTTCTCTAATCGTAAAGTAATCACCGTAACAATATTGGATAAACTATCAAAAAGTGTCGAAGAAATAACGTGTTCTTTTTCATTTACTTCTTCCAAAGTTTTCACAAATGGTTTATCAAACTTAAAAATCACCCAGACTGTTAAAACACCCATTAGAATACCAGTAACTCCAAAAATGGGCGAGTAATAGAACATAGCGATGAATGAAAAAGCGAATTTTGCCAATGCGTGAACGTACATAAATCCGTTTTGGAAAAAATATTTAAGAGCTTCGTAAGCCTTCCTGATTCTATTAATCGTTGCCCCGCTATGGTGGTCTTGATGCCATTTAACGGGTAAATGCAATGCTTGATGATAGGCTTCTTGTAAATAATTACGACTTAAATTAAATGCTAACTGTCGTTCCATTACACGAGCTGGACCATGAAAAGCCCATTCTGTCAATTTTAACCCAACATAAATCAAAGCATATATCAATGCGTGATGAAGGGCATTCTTACTATCTTTCTGAATGTCATTAACAAATTGCCCAAAAATGATAGGGTACATCGCAAAAATCACATTAGCAATTCCGAATAAGGCATAAATCAGAACGAATTGTTTACGTTCTTTACGAGCGTACTTCCAAGCAATTTTTAAAAGAGAAATATAAGGATTTTGCATAAATTTGTCTAAATCTGTAATATTTAACAAAGTAACGAAGAATAAATAAATGAACCGAAGAATTGTCCATATTGCCTTAGTCGTTGATGATTACGACGATGCAATAAAGTTTTATACAGAGAAATTAGATTTTATATTGTTAGAAGATACTCAACTGAGTGAAACTAAAAGGTGGGTAATTATCACGCCAAATAGTGACTCAAACTGTTCTTTACTATTGGCAAAAGCTGTCAATGAAGAACAAAAAAGCCGTTTGGGAAACCAGACTGGAGGCAGAGTATTTTTATTTTTAGAAACCGATAATTTTGACCAAGATTATAAGAAATTCAGTGAAAGAAATATCAATTTCATCCGAGAACCAGCTCAAGAACCTTACGGAATAGTAGCCGTATTTGAAGATTTATATGGTAATTTGTGGGATTTGATAGAGTATAAATAAATTTATTGGAAAAAAATTGATCCAATCAACAAATTGAAAAAAAATAACCTTCCATGATTTGATAACTTTTTAGAAGGTATTAAATCATGGAAGGCATATAATCCCAGAATAAGTTCGATTTGCATCCACTTTTGCTTTTCAAATTTCCCTTAAACGCAAAAATCCCCTATTCACGATAATGTGAATAGGGGATTATAATAGTATTTGGGGTTTATTTACTTTCCCGCATGTGATTGCAGTATCATCAACGGCAGTAGGCTTAACTTCTCTGTTCGAGATGGGAAGAGGTGAACACTACTCCTATCAACCCCATAAGGTTTTT
>JAAFIU010000073.1 GCA_013298805.1 Cytophagales bacterium
ACTGATAACTGATAACTGACAACTGATAACTGATAACTGATATTATGAACGCAATTATAGCATTATCACTTTTTGGAATAAGTAGTTTGTTTTTAGGGTTTTTAAACAATCGTAAAATCTTACTACCTGCAACCTTAATATTTATCCTCATTGCTTTGGGGTTAAACTTTGCAGACTGGAATCATGAATATTTGTGGTTTAACGGTATGCTAAAAACCGATAACTTATCCATTAATTTTAGCACGGTAATTTTAATCGCAGCCTTATTCGTAGTTGCTATTTCAAGACACTTTGGCGATGATGAAGAACACTCTCATCCCGCTGAGTATTACGCAATTATGCTTTTTTCCGTAGTAGGTGCAATTATGATGGTTACTTACGAAAACCTAATAATGCTTTTTGTTGGGTTAGAAATCCTTTCGGTTTCAATGTATGTGCTTACAGGCTCTGACAAACGTAATTTACGTTCAAATGAAGCGGCATTAAAGTATTTCTTGATGGGGTCGTTTGCAACAGGTATTCTACTTTTCGGTGTAGCATTGGTTTATGGAGCAACAGGTTCATTTGATATTAATGGCATTGGTACAGCGGTAACACAAGCAAAAGGGCAAATGGGAGGTCAATATGGACCAATTTTGTTAGCAGGGACAATTTTGATAATGGTAGGTTTGTTATTTAAAATTTCAGCCGCACCATTTCACTTCTGGACACCAGACGTTTACGACGGAGCGCCAACTTTATTTACAGCCTTCATGTCAACCGTTGTGAAAACAGCGGGGGTCGCAGCAACTTATCGTTTACTATCAACTTCGTTCCCAGCAATGTATGGCCTTTGGGGAAATCCATTAGTTTATATCACAGGCTTAACGTTAATCATTGGTAATATTACCGCAGTTTACCAACAGAGTTTCAAGCGAATGTTGGCTTACTCAAGTATCTCTCACGCTGGTTATTTGTTAATTACAGTTTTAGCAAAACGTCCTGAAACCAATTCTTCAATCTTATTTTACTCATTGGCATATTCGATTGCGACAATTTCTGCTTTTGCGGTATTAATTGTTGTTTCAGAAGCGAAAGCAAAAGCAGGGAAACCCGATGAAAGTTTTGACGCCTTAAACGGTTTAGCTAAAAACAATCCATTCTTGGCGTTTGTATTAGCCGTTTCGATGTTATCATTGGCAGGAATACCATTAACCGCAGGATTTTTCGGTAAATTCTTTATCTTCACCGATGCCTTTGCCAATCCTTCAGTATTATTTAAAGGTTTATTGGTGATAGCAATATTAATGTCAGCCGTTGGTATTTATTATTATTTCAAACCAATTATTGCCGCATATATGAGAAATGGAGATACTGAAAAAATCGAAATTTCACCCATTTATAGATATACTCTAATCTTAACAACAGCCTTGACTATCATTTTGGGAATTGCTCCAGACTTAGTCAAAAAACTATTCTAACATTGCCAAAATCAGACTTAATCAATAAAAAAGACCTCATTGCCTATTTTTTAGTAGCAGGAACGGGAGCAGCAGTACAATTGATAGCTGGGAGTATTCTTCGGAATACATTCCATTTTTCATATAGTTCTGCGGTTTCTTTGGCTTATCTCATTTCATTTATTGTTGGTTTTGTTCTGACAAAGATGTTTGCCTTTGATGCTCGAAATACCAATCAAACTCGCAGGGAGATGCTCAAGTTTATGATGGTAGCAGTAGGTTCTTGGGGAATAACGGTTTTTTTCTCCGTTACGTCACTAAAATATGTAGAATCAACATTAGGCAAAAACATGATAACTTTGCCGTTTTCTGAAAAACCCATGAATCTTAATGAGTTGGGTTGTCAAGTAGTAGGAATGGGCGTGAGTTTTGTATTTAATTATATTTTACACAAGACTTTCACTTTTAGAAGCACTGGTTTTTACGATAGATTAAAAAGATTGGTATCGTAATTCTTAAACATAGGAATATCCAAAAGGCTTTCGTTCAAAACGGAAGCCTTTTTTTATAATAAAACTCAGAAAATATTACTTATCTAAGAATGTTGACATAGAAAACTGAATAAAATAGTCTTTAAAAAGTGAAAATATCATTAAGTTTTACATCTTTTTAATGTTCATTTTGTATTTTTCAAAGAAAAACCAATCAAAAAGAAAGAACTTTTGATAATTATTAAAATTTCATTAAGATTTCTTGCACAGAATAAAACTTGTACATAAATTTGTATCAAATCAAACCCAAATTCACCACAGAAATGAAAAAATTCTTTGCATTCGCATTAGTAGCTTCAATGATGTCATTAGCTGCTTGTTCTGAGAAAAAAGCTGAAACTACTGCAACTGATTCAGTTGTTGTTGATACTACTGTAGCTGTTGATACTGTTGCTGTTGTTGATACTGCTGCTGCTGCTGATACTACTAAGAAGTAATATCAATTATAGTTTCTTTCGAAAGAGAACATATAAAAGTCTTGACCAAGTCAAGACTTTTATGCTTTTAAGTTTCGTTTTACTTAAAGACTCTTTCATTAAAGTGAATCCATTTTCGAATTAAATAATAAACTAACATAAAATGAAAAAATTCTTTGCATTCGCATTAGTAGCTTCAATGATGTCATTAGCTGCTTGTTCTGAGAAAAAAGCTGAAACTACTGCAACTGATTCAGTAACTGTTGATACTACTGTAGCTGTTGATACTGCTGCTGTTGTTGATACTGCTGCTGCTATGACTGCTGATACTACTAAGAAGTAATATCAAAATAGTTTTTCTTTCGAAAGAGAACACAAAAAAGCCTTGACTTAGTCAAGGCTTTTTTTATGCTTTAAACGAGCTCTTTTGAGTATATTTGTTAAAATTCATACCCAAAATGCAAGAAAAGAAAACTCGAAATTATTGGTGGCTCAATGCTAATCCGAAAATTTGGTCAATTGATTCGTTTAAAGTCAACCAAGTACAGTTTTATACTTCGTATAATGAGTTCGGAAACAAAAGGCAGATTTACCGTAACTTTGAACTGGTTCAACAGGGTGATATAGTTATTGGTTATGAATCTACACCTATAAAACAAGTAAAAGGAATTTTTGAAATTGTAAAACCACTTCATCGAGATACAAAATTAGGTGAAATAATTTCCTTTAAAATGAAAGAGCGAGTACCTCTACCAATAGATTGGATAGACTTGAAAGCACTACATTTTTTTAAAGATTCTAAAATACTAAAGAATAATCAAGGAAGTTTGTTTCAGCTAACAGAAGAAGAATATGAAGAAATCCAAGCGATTGTAGATAATCAGAAAGAAATGCAACAAAAGGAGGATATTCTAATTCCCTATGAACGTAAAGAAGCCCTAAACGACCTTTTTATTGATGATGATAAATTTGATGACATCATTGATACCCTCAGATATAAGAAAAATATCATTTTACAAGGACCTCCTGGCGTTGGAAAAACTTTTATAGCCAAACGCTTAGCTTATACATTAATCGGCACGCAGGACGATTTCAGAATCAAAATGGTGCAGTTTCACCAATCTTACAGTTACGAAGATTTTATTCAAGGCTTACGACCTGATGATAACGGTGGTTTTAAGCTAAAAAATGGCGTTTTTTATGATTTTTGTCGACATGCACAACGCCATTCAGGTATTGACCATTTTTTTATCATTGACGAAATTAATCGTGGAAATTTGAGTAAAATTTTTGGAGAATTACTGCTACTGATAGAATCTGATAAACGTGGAAGAGCTAACGAAATGCCTTTGACTTACGGCGATAAAGATTCTGAACCATTCTACGTACCTGATAATCTGCACATTATTGGTACAATGAATACGGCAGACCGTTCGTTGGCGATGATAGATTACGCTTTGCGTCGTAGGTTTGCATTCATTGCTCTTGAACCCTTATTTAATCAAAAGTTTATTGATTTCTTGATTGCAAAAGGAGTGCCGAAGACGTTTGCAGAAAAAATTACTTCCCGAATTTCAGCATTGAATAATAAAATTTTGAATGACCGCAATCTTGGAAAAGGATTTCAAATTGGACATAGTTATTTTTCAAATTTTAATAAAAACGATGTTCCACAAAAGTGGTATACAAGAGTCATAAACTTGGAAATTGCCCCGCTTTTAGAAGAATATTGGTTTGATAATGAAGAAAAAGCCAAAGGAGAAATCAATAAATTATTAGAGCATTTTTAGACCATAAATCAGATAATTGATTCCAATTCAAAATATATATTATTTACTCTGCTACGCTTGGAACAGGCTTGAAGAAAGAGACTTGATTGAAGTTTCAACCGATGAGTCGCCTGATTTAGTGAACCTGTTAGCAAGAATCTTACTAAATGGCTCAAAAACACTTATAAAAAGAGGTTTAGAGCAGCAATATTTATCCCAAACGGAAACTTATCAAGGAGTCAAAGGTAAGTTGGATGTAAGTCAATCTTTCAAAAAAAACCTATTTATAAAGGGACTTGCCATTTGTGAATACGATGAACTTTCGAGCGATATTTTAGCAAATCAAATTCTAAAAACAACACTGATAAACCTCTACCGAACTGAGGGATTAGATGCAAAATTAAGACATGAAATTAAGGCGGTATTGTGGCGAATGAATGAGATAAGTGAAATTAGGATTTCAGAAGAATTTTTCAGACGAATAGAAATTCAACAACACAATATTTTATACTCATTTCTACTGAATATCAGCGAGTTAGTACATTTTAATCTATTGCCAAATCAAATAGAAGGACATTATGCTTTCAGAGATTTCGTCCAAGATGAAAGGCAAATGGCAAGAGTCTTTGAAGAGTTTATTCGCAATTTTTATAAAATTGAAGTTCCCGAAGCGAAGGTTTACCGAGAAGATTTACACTGGAAAATGGCGGGAGAAAACACTCAGTTTTTACCCAAAATGCAGACGGATATTTCCATAAAAATGAATGGCAAAAAACTAATAATTGATGCTAAATATTATACCCAAACTTTACAACAATATTATAATTCGGAGAAAATCCATTCGCCGCACCTATATCAACTTTTTGCCTATTTGAAAAACCAAGAAGATGAACGAGCAGAAGGGATTTTGATTTATCCAACTACTGAAAAGTCATTACGTTTATCCTACACGCACGAAGGACATACAATTAGAGTTGAAACCTTAAATTTGAATCAAGATTGGCAAGGAATCAAATCGGATTTATTGAGAATAATTAAGTAAAATTACGAGTTTGATTGGTGATTAGATTTCAACGGTAAAAACCTTATTTTTTGAGTTAAATAAATACGATTTCTTTTGATTTTGGTAGAAAAGATTGATGATATTAGTTTGGTCTTCAAACATATCAAGCAAAATGTCATTCTGAATTTTCACTCCATTAAGTGATTCATTTACAGGCATTTCCAAATATATCCACGTAGCTTCTCCTTCTTTTTCTTTACCAATATACTGAATGGTGAACTTTTGATTCTTAGGGTTTATCGCAATAAAATGTTTGCGAATATAAGCCTCGACAAAAGCGTCATTTTTATCGTTATTTTCTACCACAAATTTCCGATTTTGATTGGTAGCAGAAAGTGCTTTTTGCAAATCGTCCGTAAAAACTCTAAAACTGATTTCAAAGGATTTTGACTTTGTGTTATAACGCATTTCGGTTAGACTGGTATGGAAGTCGTGCGTAGCAGTAAGGAAGGAAGTATTAACAATAAATACTATTCCTAAAACCAAAAACCTGCAAGTGTTTTTGAGACTTGCAGGTTTTATTAATTGGTTTATCGGAACTTCCCGAAAGTTTAAAACTTTCGGGAAGTTAAGGGAATGATTATTTCTTCTAAAAAAAAACATCTATTTCCGATGTGAAAACATCGGGTTAGGGTTACTTGAAAATCTTGAAAATATCGTTTCCGAAGGCAAAAACCATCAAACCCAAAAGAATAACAGTTCCCACTTGTTGAGCAATTTCTTGTACTCTGATTGAAGGCGTTTTGCCCGTAATCATTTCCCAAATCAAGAAAATAGCGTGTCCACCATCTAAAGCAGGAATTGGCAAAGCATTCATAAAGGCTAATGACATAGATAATAAACCTGTTAAAAACCAGAAATTAGCCCAATCCCATTTTCCACCGAAAATTTTGGCAATACCAACTGGTCCACTCACGGCATTTGAAGCAGAAACTTCACCTTTAAAAATCTTTTTAAAACCTTTCAAATTTGTTCCTACAACGGCAAATGCTTCCACAAAACCTGCATTGAATGCTTGTCCAATTGTATAATCTTCGTGCGTATCTTTCAGTAAAGAGTTAGGTCTAATACCAATTTTACCTTCGCTCGAAACACTTATTTTCAATGTATCTAAAGCACCTTTTCTATCAATAATCGCAGATACAACTTTACCCTTATTTTCCATCAAAATTGGAGCTAATTCTTGGTAGAATTTTAATGGTTTTCCCGCAAAACTAACAAACTTATCTCCTACTTTTAAACCTGCTTTGAAAGCACCGCCACCACCTTCACTCTCCAAAACTTCTTTCACATCAAATGGTAAACCTTCTTGAATAAATTCACCTTTTTTGCCGTTTGCTAATTGGTCTAAGAAGCCTTTAGGAAGTGTAATGTCTTTGGTTTCTCCGTTACGTTCAATCGTGTATTTGGCGTCATCCTCCATAATTAATTTGGTAACTTCATCAAAACGAACAGGAACTCTACCATTTACCTCTAAAATTTTATCCCCAGTTTTAAAACCCACCTCTTGAGCAATTTTACCTGCATAGATACCTTGCTTATTCGCTTCTGAAAGCGTTACGTAATTATTGCCAGAATGGTAGCGAATTCCCCAGAAGATAGCAACTCCCAAAATAAGATTGACGATAATTCCGCCCAACATTACGATTAAACGCTGCCAAGCAGGTTTTCCTCTGAATTCCCAAGGTTCTGGGGTAGTTGCCAATTTCGACGCATCTTGAGTTTCGTCAATCATTCCTGCGATTGAAACATAGCCTCCCAACGGAAACCAACCGATACCGTATTCTGTATCACCTACTTTCTTTTTGAACAAAGAAAAATTTAAAACCGTAGGAACAGGGAATAAAAAATCGAAGAAAAGATAAAATTTATCTACTCGCATTTTGAACCACTTTGCCGTGATATAATGCCCAAATTCGTGCAAACTAACTAAAATTGACAGTGCTAAAATCAACTGTCCCGCCATTACTAAACCTTCCATTATTTTCAGTTATCAGTTACCAGTAAACAGTTATTAGTAAGACAAAAGCTATATTAATAATCTAATTTTCAGATAATTGTATTGTTTTTATTTGTTTTAAAATTTACTAATTTATCTATTTAAAGCAATTCCTTCGCAAACCGTCTTGTTTCATCATCCGTTTGAACGTAATCATCAATGCTTGGTTTTTGAATAAACGATACTTTCGTCATACAAGTTTCAATGAAATCTGACATGGCTAAGAAACCTATTTTATCTTGTAAAAATGCTTCAACGGCTACTTCGTTGGCGGCATTCATGATACAAGGTAAATTTCCGCCTTTTTCCATTGCGTCAAAAGCTAATTGCAAGTTACGAAATGTTTTTTTATCGGGCTGTTCAAATGTGAGAGACGGATATTTTGTGAAGTCAAAACGTGGAAAATCTGATTTTAGTCTATTCGGAAAACCTAAGGCAAATTGAATCGGCAATTTCATATCGGGTAAACCCATTTGAGCCTTCATCGAACCGTCTTCAAACTGAACCAAGGAATGAATAATTGATTGCGGATGCACTACGACCTCAATTTGAGAAGCTTGCAAACCAAAAAGCCATTTGGCTTCAATTACTTCCAAACCTTTATTCATCAAACTGGCAGAATCAATGGTAATTTTTGCTCCCATTACCCAGTTTGGATGCTTCAATGCCTGAGCTTTTGTAACAGTTTCTAAATCCGCTCGCTGTTTTCCACGAAAAGGGCCACCTGAAGCCGTCAAAATTATCTTTTCAATTGGATTATGAAACTCTCCGACTAAACATTGAAAAATAGCAGAATGTTCAGAATCTACGGGATAAATATTTACACCTTTTTCTTCGGCAAGTTTGGTGATGATTTCTCCTGCCACAACCAATGTTTCTTTGTTAGCAAGGGCAATATGTTTGCCTGCTTCAATGGCTTTGATGGTCGGTAAAAGTCCTGCATAACCAACCATTGAAGTCAAAACGATATCAACGGTATCCATTTGTACGACATCCTCAACGGCTTTCATACCTGCGTAAACCTTCACGTCGGTATGCGAAAGAGCCGTAAAAACTTTGTCGTAAAGGGTTTCGTTGGTAATAACTACGCAATTGGGATTGAACTTTATGCTCTGCTCAATCAATAAATCGGCGTTGTTTTGAGCTGTTAAAATTTCTACTTCAAAACTATCTGGATTCGCTTCGATGACTTCTAATGCCTGTGTGCCTATCGAACCCGTTGAGCCAAGAATGGCTATTCTTCTTTTTTGCATATAATTTGCGTTCACGCCAAATCTAAGGCTTTTAAACGTCTCAATAATTCTTTATCTGAAATGTCTTCTTGTTCTGATTTATCATAAATTGATATGAGGTAAATCTCATCATCTTTTATATGAAAATGTGTAATCACTCTTGCACCACCTCTTTTCCCCTTTCCTTTTGATTTAATAGCGAGACGGATTTTATAACAATTAAACGTTAGCGAATCGCCTTGAATGGGATTTTCAAGAAGAGATTCCGACAATTCGATTACTTCATTGATAAGAGAACGGTACTTTTTAACTAATGGTTTAAGCTCTTTTTTAAAGAATTGAGAAGAATTTATTTTCATGGTATAAGCCCCTCTTCTTTAAATTCAGCTATCATTTCGTCAAAAGTTTGCATTTTTTTTATGCCCTTTTTATGTAAATTTACTTCATTTACAGCCTCTGAAATTCCATCAAGAATCCGCTTTTGTTCAGCCGATAAAGAAGGTTCTTCTACCTTAATATTTTTTTCAACCTTTACGAAATCAAAGGCTTTAACCACTTTTAGAAAAAAAGAGGCGTGATTATCAGGTATTGAAATTGTTAATTGTCTCATGATTGTGCTTTTTTATCAAATAATATCTGCAAATTTCGTTCGTAAATTCCGCCTGCATCTACTCGGGTAATGTTTTCGAGAGAAACCATTAGATGACTTCTATCTAAGGTTGATTTTGTACCGAAAGCATTTACGACAATGGTCTCTTCGTCAATATCTTCTAATTGACCGATAATATAAACGCTATTGTCAATATCTTGGATTCTGACGGTTAGGTGATTAAAATTATCAAAAGCAGATTTTATAACGGTTTCAATCGACTCTAAATTGATATTTTTTACTTCCGATTCGTATTCTTTCTTGAAAATCAACTTGAAGGTATTTTCAATATCATTACCTCCCCAATTTATTCGGGTAATATTATCCCTTCTCAGAATTGAAATTCCATCGAATAAACTTTCTTCATTAAACTTTTTAAGGACTAAAAACTCTTCGTTAAAGTCAATAATAAAGCCATAATCGGCTTCACTATAACTGTCTGTGTAAATATATACGAAGGTTTTGTCATCTCTTAATTTACTCAAATATTTTATTTCTACACTCATTTCTTGGGTTTCTACTGATTATTAATCTCAAATTTTATCAAGATTTACACAAAAATAAGGTTTAAAAGTATTAACTCAATTGTTTAATAATGGTTAAAACCAAAAACGCTGTAAAAGTTCTGGATTAGAGGCTTTTACAGCGTTTTTTAATTGTGTTTTGATAAAGATTATTTCCATTTAACAAGTTTGAATTCATTATACGTACCGCCCTCTCTACCAATATTTGTACTACCTATCACCAACGTATCATTCGTTAATCTAAGTATTTTATTTTCATTATACCCAAAAATAACAAATAAATAATTTCGGTTAGACGTTATTTTTAGTGTACTATCCTCACGCATATATGTCACCTTATGATAAAAAGGGGCTCTATAACAACTCTGACAAGGATAATCAATTTCAGTAACTGTATCTTTTTTGAATTCATATCCAAAACCACCACTTCCACCTCTTTCAAATTTTTGCCATTTGAAATCTTGTGATACAGAGGCATAGACCCCAAAATCTTTCCCTCTTGATTCAACCAAAAGCCAAGTTGAGCCTATCAAAGACGGAGGAGAAACAGCAGTATCTTCTTTGCAAGAAAATAGAGATATTGAAATTAAAAGTAGATATAAATATTTCATAATTTTATTTTAATAGAATGACACAATTATCAATATTTTAGTTGGAAAAGGAAATTTATTTCTTCCACTCATTATCCACCATTCGCCAGATATTCAAGGGATTAGCTTCTTTTAATTCATCGGGCAATAAACTATCTGGAAAACTTTGATAGCTGGCAGGACGCACAAAACGTTTGATGGCATCGGGGCCAACAGAGGTAAATCTTCCATCGGTTGAGGCTGGAAATGGGCCTCCGTGTTGCATCGCAAAACAAACTTCTACACCCGTTGGCACGTTATTGAAATTTATTCTTCCCGAAATATTTCTTAAAATATCAACAATTTCTTCGTTGGCTTGGAGTTCCGATTCTGTCGCCATTAAAGTTGCTGTAAGTTGTCCTTCCAAATGTCCTAAGACCTCCGTTAATTGGGCTAAATCTTTACATTTTACTACCAATGAAAAAGGCCCAAAAACTTCCTCATGTAACGTTGGATTTTTTAGAAAAACATCCGCACTTACAGACGCAACCGTTGGTGTACCTTGAATTTCAGCGGTTTTTTCAACTTTAGAAACTGATTCTTTGATAACACCATCTTGTGCCAAAGCAAGCGTTTTTTTTCCTTCAAAATTCTTATAAATCCCTGCATTTAGCATGGTGGCAGGAGCAACTTTTTCAATTTCGTCAGATAGAAAATCCATGAATTTTTCAAGATTTTCGTTTTCAACTCCAATAATTAATCCTGGATTTGTACAAAACTGTCCAACGCCCAAGGTAATTGAATTGGCATAAATAAAGGCTACATTTTCAGCATCCTGAGCCATTTTTTCGGGCATCAAAACGACAGGATTAACACTTCCCATTTCTGAAAAAACAGGAATTGGTTCTTTGCGTTGGTTCGCCATGTCGAACAAGGCTTTTCCGCCCGCAAACGAACCTGTAAAACCAACGGCTTTTGTTTCTGGGTGCATCACTAATGCTTTTCCTACCTCAAAACCATCGCCGCTATCCAAATGAGCAAATACCCCTTTAGGCATATTTGTCCGCTCGACAGCCTTCAAAATAGCACTCGCAACCATTGCTGATGTACGGGCGTGGGCGGGATGACCCTTTACCACGACTGGACAACCAGCAGCCAAAGCCGAAGCCGTATCTCCCCCCGCAGTTGAGTAGGCAAATGGAAAATTACTCGCTCCAAAAACCGCCACTGTGCCAATTGGAACTAACATTTTACGCAAATCTACTTTCGGAATTGGCTGACGTTGATGATTTGCTGTATCAATTCGTGCCTCAACCCAAGAACCTTCTTCTAACAAATCAGCAAAAGTTTTGAGTTGAAAAATGGTACGTCCACGCTCCCCAACTAAACGTCCCTCGGGTAGATTTGTTTCTTGCATGGCAGTTTGGATTAGCTCTATGCCAAGAGCCTCAATTTCTTCGGCAATTGCTCTTAAAAAATCGGCTTTTCCTTTTCCCGAAATTTTACGATATTTTTTGAACGCTTCTGCCGCTTGAAGCATTATGTCATTGACTTGTTGCATGATTGGTTTTGGGTGAAATTTAGTGCAAAAATACACTTGTTTTTGTCAGGCTTTCAAAGATTTATGGAATCCAATGAATAAAATACCAAGAATCAATATTTTTCGTTAGCTGTGGTATAAATATTGCAAATATTTTGTCTGGAAATACTGTAATACAATCTATTAGCCGTATTTTTATTAAATTGCAAAAAAATACGATTTATTAATAGATTCGTGATTTTTAAGAACCCTTTTTTCTTAGCATATCTACTAAAAAGCTATATTAAACACAAAAATATTGAATAATGAAGTGAGTAGATTTTGAGTGATTTTTGATATTTAATGTGTTTCTTTATTTGCTGGTAACTTTCGATGATATTTAATTATAAAAATATATCCACCCTTCTGATTATCTTTTTGGTATTCAGCCAATTATCCTTTTCTCAAAAGAAAGATTCCAAGAAAAAAGGAGAATATACTTCTTCGCAACTTCAAGAAGCTGAGGCGTACTTTACCGAAGGTATGAAATTTTATATGATGGAAGACTACGAAAGAGCGATTCCATCTTATCAAAAAGCCCTCGAAATTACGCCCGATAATAGCGGTGTTTTTTACGCATTATCCAATAATTATCAAAAATTAAAAGAGGAAGACAAAGCTCTTCTTTATGCTGAAAAAGCAGTACAACAAGACCCCGAAAATGCTAATTATGGAGAACTATTGGCTGATTTGTACGTTCGTAAGCATAAATACGAAGAAGCAGCTAAAGTTTACCAAAATTTAATTGCTCAAAATCCTTCCAAAGCAGAATACCACGTTGAACAAGCGGCGGTGTATATTTTTGATAATCAATATGATGAAGCCTTAAAATCTTACGACCGTGCGGAACGCATCATGGGCGTTAATGAAGAAGTAACTCGTCAGAAGCAAATGGTGTTGATGAAAATGGGCAAAGTTGATGATGCCGTAAAAGAAGGTGAAAAATTAGTTTCGTCTGACCCCGAAGAAATTGAATTTAGCATCGACCAAGCGGAACTGTTAATGTCTAATAAGCAAACTGAAAAAGCGATTCCGTACCTTGAGAAAATCTTAAAAATCAATCCTGATAATGCCCAAGCTCACGTCATGTTAGCACAATTGTACCAAGAAAAAGGCGATATGGAAAAGTGTAATCGTGAATTAGAATTAGCTTTTGCTGATAATAATTTGGATGCCACCACCAAAGCCCGAATCTTGATGGGGTATATGAGCATGGTGAAGGATGAAAAATCAAGAGAAACGGCTTTTAATTTGGTAAAATCGTTGGTAAAACAGAACCCTAACGACCCAAAATCTCATGCTATTTATGGTGATTTATTGCTTCAAAAAGGTGATGAAAAAGAAGCAAGAGACGAATACGTAAAAGCTGCCCGTTTAGATAAATCAGTCCATGATGTTTGGGGAAATATCATCAATATGGATTTTCGATTACGACAAGTAGATAGTGCCATTGTTCACAGTGAGGAAGCGATTGAAGTTTTTCCAAACCAATCTGCATTTTGGTATTTGAATGGCTCTGCATATTATCAAAAACGGAATAATGCCAAAGCCGTAGAGTCGTTGGAAGAAGCCCGCCGACTGGCACCCGAAGGTTCAGATTTGACGCAACACATTTATGCTCTGTTAGGAGATACATATAATAGCTTAAACAAACACGAAAAGTCGGACGATGCCTACGAAGCTGCTTTGAAAGAAGACCCAAACAATGACCATGTTCTTAATAATTACAGTTATTTCTTATCTTTGAGAAAAGAAAAATTAGAACTTGCCGCTCAAATGGCAGAAAGATTAGTCGAAAAACATCCCGACAATGGCACATATTTAGATACCTACGCATGGGTATTGTATGTGATGAAAGACTACAAAAAAGCTAAAGTGTTTTTAGAAAAAGCCGTTGAACAAAATAAAAGCAATAGTGGTACTATTATAGAACATTATGGCGATGTATTGTATCAATTAGGCGAAAAAGATAAAGCCGTTGAACAATGGAAAAAGGCTAAAACTATTGGAGCAACGAGTACCTTAATTAATCAAAAAATAGCTGAAATGAAGCTGATTGAGTAAACCTGTGTTACTCAAAAATAACCCCAAAAATGAACAAATCCATTTTATTCTTTCTTGCATCAATACTTTTCTTTGCTTCTTGTAAACGTCAGCAGATTAACCAAACTGCGGCTAATGCACCAGAAGTTAAAGATTCTCTTCAAGTAACACAAGTACCGCCCATTTTTAAAGATTCCATTTTGGTAGTAGTAAAAACTGTTGAAAATGAGGACGAAAAAGTGAATATTGATGAGATTGATTTTAAATATTTGAAGGCTAAATCAAAAGTGGCAATTACTACTAAAGGTGAAACCCAAAATGTTGCTGCAAATATCAGAATGAAAAAAGATAGTATTATTTGGCTATCAGTAACTTATGGAATTGTTGGGGAAGTTGCCCGTGCATTAATAACTCAAGATTCAGCATTTATTTTTGCTATGAATACAAAGACATTTAAAAAGGAATATCATAAATATAGTTTCATTGAATTAAGTCAAGAATATAACTTTGAGCTAAATTATAATATCATTCAATCTGCAATTGTGGGTAGCCAACCTATCAAAAAGAAATATAAAGTATCAAAAGAAAAGGGCTTTTTCCTTTTAAGACAAAATGAAGGAAAAGTAACCGTGGATAATTATGTGGGAGAGTTTGACAGAAAGTTGAAAAAGGTCATGCTTGAAGACCAATTGCCAACTAAACGGAAAATGACACTCGATTTTGAAGATTTTACAACGCTAAACCAATACCTTTTCCCTTATACAAGTGTATTGACTCTTGACGTACAATCGCCAGATGACCAGAAATTTTATCAAACTTTGATTCAATTAAAACACACAAAAGTTGAGTTGTCTGATACCCCTTTAGAATTTCCGTTTAAATTTCAGTAAAAAATATAACCCATCAAAAAAAGTATTTTACATATCATCACATTTAAAGCAGCCCCGAAATTTATTTCTGGACTGCTTCTTGTTTTGTTGTGTTTATCCATTTTCGGCGGTTTCGGGCAGAACAGACGAAAATCTACACGGCGTGCAAGGTTAGAAGCTGCCAAACGTGAAAACCTCCAAAAAATTCAAGAAATCAATAAAATTATTGAAAAAACGGAACAGAAAAAAGAGGTAAGTGTAGGTAAATTGAATGCCATCGGAGAGCGAATTAATAAGCAAACTCGACAAATTGACATTATTTCTGAAAATCAGCAACTCCTTGAAAATGAGGCTCAAGAACTCACCCGTGTGACGACTGAGTTATCTGGCAATTTAGAAAAACTCAAAGCAGAATATGCCAAAATGATATTCGCTTCGGCAAAAACCAGTAACAAGTTTAACAAATTGAGTTTTTTGTTTTCATCAGCCAACTTCAATCAATTAGTTAGGCGTTATAAATACCTCCAACAGTATTCGGAAGCTCGTGAAAAACAAGCCGCTTTGATTGAAAAAGTCAGAACTGAATTGTTAGCTGAACAAGTAAATGTTTTACAAAAAAAGCAAGAACAAGCATCTGTTTTACGAGAAAAAATTACTGAAACACAAAATTTACAGGTTTTGAAAGGCAAACAATCGGACGTTGTTTCTCAATTGAGTCAGAAAGAAAAAGTGCTACAAAGTCAATTAGCCAGTAATAAACAAGCCGTTGAACGATTAGAAAATATGATTGCTCAGATTGTGGAACGAGAAATCAGACGTTCACAAGAACGACAAGAACGTGAACGCAATAGTCGTAGTAATGATGTTAATAAAACCAATAAACCAGAAGTTACGAATAATAAAACCATTGCCATGACTGCCGAAGAAACAAAATTGGCAACCTCATTTTCTGCCTTACGTGGACGAATGCCTTGGCCTGTGGGTTCTGGGTTTATCTCTGACCATTTTGGAGTTCACAATCACCCTGTTTTGAAGGGCATCAAAACCAATAATAATGGCGTAGATATTCAAACCAGTGCGGGTAATGACGTAAAAGTGGTTTATGAAGGCATTGTGCAGTCGGTGGTATCAATTCCAGGAGCAAATATGATTGTTGCGGTTCAACATGGAGACTATTTTACGGTTTATAGTAAATTATCAAACGTGAATGTATCGACAGGGCAAAAGATTAATTCTGGGCAAAAAATTGGCGTAGTTGCTACCGACAATGACGGAACATCAGAAATTAACTTTCAAGTTTGGAAAAATTTTGATAAGATAAATCCAGAGAATTGGCTGAGAGGAAGATGATTTGTTAGAGATTAGAGAACAGATTACAGATATTAGAGTATAAATAAACAACATCACTATTTAACCTAACCTTTATCATCTATTCTCTAAACTCTATAATCTAACCTCTATTCTCTAACATTGGCATTCTTTTTGACTTAGAACTTAAAAGATTCATTCCAAACGTGGAATATTCCAAGAGTTTTCATAATTTTGCAGTCCGATTTTTAATCAGGAACTTTCAATAAGTTAATTGTCTTTTAAACTCATTCTCAATTCCTTACAAAGACGATTAACCATTAACAATAACAATAAACCAACAAATGGCAAAGAAAGAAGAAAAATCACCGCTTGAATTTTTGGAAACCCCTGAGGGTTTGCAACATGAATTGCAACACGAAATAAGTGTAGTTCAAACAACTGTAGAAAAAAACAAAACGCTAATCTATGGTGTAGTAGGTGCTTTAGTAATAGGTCTATTTGGCTATTTCGGGTACAAATATTATTCTGCTTCGCAAGATGAGGAAGGACAAGCTAAGTTGTTTGGAGCTGTGTATAAATTTGAAGCAGATTCAAATAAAGTAGCAGCGAAAGAAATGTCTAAAATTGCTTCAGATTTCGGTGGAAATACGGGTAATTTAGCTAATTTTTATGCTGGTGTTGCCAACTTAAAAGAAGGTAAATATGACACTGCTATTGAGCAATTGAAATCATTCAGTAGTTCAGATTTATTAGTACAAGCTCGTGCGTATTCATTAATTGGGGATGCTTATTCTGAAAAGAAAGCATACAGTGATGC
>JAAFIU010000262.1 GCA_013298805.1 Cytophagales bacterium
GGCAAATATTGCCAATATTTTAAATTTAGCGACATTACCCGCCACGGAGGGCGATGGCGTGGGAAAGTAGTTAGCGGGGAGCAGGTGGCAGTAAACAGTCATCAGTTAGCAGTTAGCAGTAATCAAGGAACAGTAACTAATAACCAAGCCCCAGTAACTAATCCACAACCAACGGCAACAATTCCCCCAGTTCCAAATATTGGGAAATTGAGAAGTACCTCGGCAATTATAAAACCATTGGCTCAACAAGATGTTGTCCAGCAAGTTTCGCAGGTACAAGAACCTGTAATTCAGCAAGATAAAGTTTTTTCATTTGATGAACTAAGGCTTGCTTGGGATAGGTTCACGAATGATTTACAAATGGAAAACCGAATGACTGAATACGTGATTTTCAATCGAAAATTTACGTTAAAGGGAACAGTTATTCATTTGGAAGTTGATAATGAAATTCAATTAGAGAAAATTTCGGGAACGCTGAGAAATGAAATGATTACGTATTTGCGGAAATCGCTTCAGAACTCGAAAGTGCAGTTGGAAACTACCGTAATGGAACAAGAAAATAATACACTAATTTATACCCAAGCCGATAAATTTAGATTTTTAGCAGAAAAAAATCCTGCTTTAGTGGAGTTGAAAAATGTGTTGGGCTTAGATTATGACTATTGATTTTAAACTTTCTAATCATTCATTTACTTACTATAAACTACTAAAACCATTTTCGTAACCATGAAAAAATTCTCATTTGGTTTAATATTTTTCTGCGTAGCTGCTTATGGGCTAACGTTTACGAACAAATTTGCCCACCTTCGTAATTTTGCCTCTTGGGGGAAACATTCTATTTTCGATTTTAGGACACATCCAACGAGGGTTGTAAAAGCTTCTGCTCAACCACAACCTTGGGGAATTGATTCAAGCTACAATAAAAAAGAAATTCCAGATTCTTTGATGAAGGTTTTGGAAGATAATCATACCATTGCTTTTTTAGTTATTCAAGACGGTAAAATCAAGTATGAACACTACTGGGACGGTCACGGAAAGGATTCATTAAGTGGCTCATTCTCAGCGGCAAAAAGTATGATTTCTTTATTGATTGGCATTGCTTTAGACGAAGGCAAAATCAAATCACTCGACCAATCAGTTGGAGATTTTATACCGTCATTCAAAGAGGGAGGCAAAGAGAAAATTACGATTAGAAATTTACTCACGATGTCGTCGGGAACAAGTTGGCTTGAAAAAGATAAAGGTTATTTCTCTCTCAATGCAATGGGGTATTATGGCGACGACGAGCAATACGTGGTTGATAATTTTGAATATAAAGAACCATCAGGCGTGAATTGGGAATATCGTTCGGGTGATACACAAGTTTTGGGCTTGGTGGTAGAAAAAGTATTCGGTAAAAATATTTCGACTTTAGTTTCAGAGCGTTTTTTACAACCAATGGGAGCCGAAAAAGATGCTCTTTGGTTATTAGATGGTGGTAAGAATCACGAAAAATCATTTTGCTGTTTCAACGGAATTGCCCGTGACTATGCTCGTTTCGGACAATTAATTTTGAATAATGGCAAATGGAACGATAAACAGATTGTCTCTGAAAAGTACATCAAAGAAGCAACCAGTCCAGCTACCTATTTAAAAGACCCAACCGAAGGCAACAATCCAGTTGATTACTACGGATTTCAGTATTGGATTCTGAATAGAGGGGGGAGAACAGTACCTATGATGAATGGACTTTTTGGACAGTACGTTTATGCCGTGAAAGACAAAAATACCGTAATCGTTCGCCTTGGGAATTCACCAATGGGTAAGTTTTACCATCATTTTCAAGGAGACGCTCTGAAATATTTAGATGCTGGGTTGTCGGTTTTGTAAATATTTCTCTTAGTAAATTTCAACACTTTTAGATTTAACCCCTATGAAAAAGGTTCTATTGTCAATAATAATTTCTACTACTTTTTTGTATCAATCTTATTCCCAACAAAACGCCAATGATTGGACTTGGGTTAAGGGTGCAAATACCACTAATCAAGTAGGTTCTTATGGTATAATTGGAGTGTCATCAGCTACTAACGTTCCAGAAGCAAGAGAAAATTCTGCCACTTGGATTTTAAATAATAAACTATATCTAATGGGAGGGTATAATCCCAATGGATTCTTTAACGATTTATGGGTATATGACCCTGCTACAAACAATTGGACGTGGCTAAAAGGAGCAAATACCACTAATCAATCTGGTTCTTATGGAACAAAAGGAATATCAACCAGTACCAATACTCCAGGAGCAAGATTTCAAAGTTCTACTTGGGTATATAACAATAAGTTGTACTTAATGGGAGGTTCTGGAAATACTGGATATTTCAATGATTTATGGGAATATAATCCAGTCACCAACAATTGGACTTGGTTAAAAGGAGCAAATACTACTTATCAGTTAGGTATTTATGGAACTGTTGGTGTAGCATCATCATCAAACACTCCAGGGGCAAGAAGAGCAAGTAGTTCTTGGGTATATGATAATAAACTTTATTTATTCGGAGGTAGTGCTTATAATGGTTTAGCTACATTATATCATAATGATTTATGGGAATATGACCCAACGAGTAATAATTGGAGGTGGATTAAAGGTTCAAATTCCACAGGGCAGTATGGTGTTTATGGAACAATGGGCATTGCCTCAACTGCCAATACACCTGGTGCAAGAGACCAAAATTTTACATGGGTTAATGGTAATAAAACATATATTTTTGGTGGACAGGGCTTCTCTTCAAGCAGTCAAGCATTTTTGGCAGATTTATGGGAGTATAATTCATTAACCAATAATTGGAGGTGGATTAATGGTAGCAACTTAACTAATTACCCAGGTACTACGGGAACTCAAGGCGTTAGCTCATCTACTAATTTTATAGGAGTACGATACGGGGGTAGCAGTTGGTTTTTCAATAATAAACTTTATGCTATGGGAGGCTATGGTAAAATTTCCAGTTTTAATTCAAGAGATGATGTTTGGGAATATGACCTTACCACAAATAATTGGACTTGGCTAAAAGGAAGTAGTACGGGTGGCACAATGGGTAATTATGGAACTCTGGGTGTGAGTTCTTCAACTAATAATCCAGGGGCAAGATTAGGTAATTTTGGATGGTTCAATACCAATAAGTATTTTATGATGGGAGGTGAGAATAATAATTATGAATTTCTCAATGATTTATGGGTGTATATACCACCTTGCTCTGAAATGATTACGGTTTCATCTGGTAATTGGAATGATGTAAATACATGGTCATGTAATAGAATTCCTACCGTTAATGACGACGTTATTATAAATGGACATACTATTTCTGTAACAGGAAATTGTTTCGCAAAAAAAGTTGTCAAAAAAACAGGGACAACCATAAATGTAGCGACTAATGGAAATTTAAAAATTGGAAATCCTTAAAATTATCAACTAAATATGTTACAACTCGGACTCGTAAGTGCTATTTTAGCCGACCGTACTTTTGAACAAGTTATCGACTTTGTTTCGGAGAAGAATTTTAAATGCGTTGAAATAATGTGCTGGCCTGCCAACAATGCGGACGCTCGTAGATACGCAGGAGTTAGCCATATCAACGTGGAGGCTTTAGACGATAATCAAGTGGCATACATCAAAAAATACACTGCCGACAGAAATATCATTATCTCAGGTTTAGGCTATTATCCAAATCCACTTGACCCAGATACAGAAAAGGCTAACGTTTATGTTGACCACATCAAAAAGATTATTAAAGGGGCGGCAAAATTGGGCGTGCCCGTTGTAAATACTTTTATCGGACGTGACCCACAGAAGAATGTTGCTTACAATTTAGATAAATTTAAAGAAGTTTGGACGGATATTGTGAAGTTGGCGGAAGAAGAAAACGTGAAAATCGGTATTGAAAACTGTCCAATGTTTTTCACGAATGACGAATGGCCGGGAGGAAAAAATTTAGCAACAACGCCAGCAATTTGGGATAAAATGTTTGAAATGATTCCGTCGGCAACGTTGGGCTTAAATTATGACCCATCGCATTTACTTTGGCAAATGATGGATTATACCCGTCCGATTTATGACTATCGTGAGCGTTTGCATCATATCCATTTAAAAGACGCCAAAGTATATCTTGACAAGCTGAATCGAGTAGGAATTATGGCAAATCCATTGGAATATCATTCGCCGAAATTGCCGGGTTTAGGAGATATTCAATGGGGGAAATTCTTTGCTGCTTTGACAGACGTTCGCTACCGAGGTCCAGTTGTCATTGAGGTAGAAGACAAAGCCTACGAAGGTTCGCCAGAAGATGTAGAATCTGCTATTTTAACGGCAAGGAATTATTTGAATCAGTTTTTAGGGTAATTCTTTAACTTGATTTTTTACTTGAAAAAAGCTAAGTTTGTTTAAAATAAAGGCAACATGACAAAGATACAAGCACCCCTTACCGAACCTCAGTTGGAACTTCTCCAGATGTTTACTCGTCCTGTTGATGTAGCAGATTGGCAAAATATTAAGGTGATAATAACCCAATATTTTGCAGATAAAGCTATCGAAGAAGCCAACAAAGTATGGGATAATGAAGGCTGGGATAATGCTAAAATTCAAGAATTATTAAGCAGTCATTTGCGTACACCTTATAAAAAATAATGAGAATAGTTTTAGATACTAATATTTTACTGGTTTCGGTTTCTGACCGTTCCCCCTATCATCTCATTTTTAAATCTTTTATCGAAGAGCGTTATGAAATTTGTGTAACTACTGAAATATTAGATGAATATGCAGAAATCCTTTCAAAATATTCCAGTCAATTCTTAGCGACTAATACACTTGAAGTAATTGAAAATGCGGCTAATTCAGTATTAATCACTCGTTATTTCGCTTTTGAACTTATCAAGAATGACCCAGACGACAATAAGTTTGTAGATTGTGCTATTGCAAGTAATGCCGATTTTATTGTAACGAATGACGGGCATTTTAATGTTCTGAAAGAAACTCCTTTTCCACAAGTTAATATTATTTCGATAGATGATTTCATGGTAATCCTGAAGGCATCTATTTAACAAACCACAATGAACACAAAATCAATACAATACAATTCATTATCAGAAATCAAAACGGTTGCCAAAACCATTCTTGATTTTGGACAAAAAACACCCGTTTGGATTTTTGAAGGACAAATGGGGGCAGGGAAAACCACACTCGTTAAGGCGATTTGTGAGGTATTAGTGGTAACGAGTCACGTACAAAGTCCGACTTTCTCATTGGTAAATGAATACGTTACCAAACGTGGCGAAAATATCTATCACTTTGATTTTTATCGAATCAAAAATGAAGATGAAGCAATGGATATTGGCGTGGAGGATTATTTGTATTCGGGTGAAAGATGTTTTATCGAATGGCCTTCAAAAATTGAGAATCTATTACCAACCAAATATTTGAAAATTGAGATTCATGTACAAGAAGATGGAGGAAGAATTGTAAATTTGGAAAAAGTAGGGGTTTAACGTATTTTTATACAATAGCAAAAATATAATCCTACAAAAAATCAGAAGTTTGTCAATTGTAGTATTCACAAATCGCTTACTATAAAACGCTAAAATCAAATTATGTCTCACCCCTCAGGTTTTAAAGAAGTGCTTGCCCAGTCGGGATTGATGCCGCAGGAAGCATTGGTCTGGACAAAACAAAATGCCAAAAGTCTTTTTATTGGTCTTCCTCGTGAGGTTTCCATGCAAGAACACCGCATATCATTAACACCCGATGCCGTAGGGCTTTTAGTACGTAATGGACATCAGGTTTTGATTGAAACAGGTGCAGGAAATGGTGCAAAGTTTACCGATACTCAATATTCTGATGCAGGGGCTACAATAGCCTACTCAACAGAAGAGGTTTTTAATGCCAACGTTATTTTGAAGGTTCAGCCACTTACAGATGCTGAAATAGAATACCTTAAAAATGGCTCTACGGTTATTTCTTCGCTCAATTTGCCCCGCATGACGAAGGAATATTTTGAGAAATTGAACCGTAA
>JAAFIU010000384.1 GCA_013298805.1 Cytophagales bacterium
ATAACGGTAAATTTAGCCCTTCTCTAAAGTCTCCGATGAAGCCCATAAATCATCTTTTTTCTCTCCTTTCTGCAAAAATTTCAAAATAATTCTCCACACTTCACTTTATTGACTAATTTTGTAGCCACACTAACCTACGGATTCGTTCCGTTCATTTACTGCCCATGCGTACATTGTTAGATTTTGAAAAACCGATTGCCGAACTTGAGACTAAATTAGCGGAGATGAAAAAATTGGCTATCGACAATAATGTTGATGTGTCCACTGCCACTTCGCAATTAGAAAACAGCATCGAAGAACTCAAAAAAGAAACATTCACAAACCTCACTCGCTGGCAAAGAGTTCAGCTTTCTCGTCATCCAGAACGCCCTTATACCCTTGATTATATCGAACAAATGTGCGATGAATTCATTGAAATTCACGGGGATAGAACTGTTTCAGACGATAAAGCGATGGTAGGAGGATTTGGTAAAATTGGCGACCAAACGGTTATGTTTATTGGTCAACAAAAAGGAAGAAATACTAAACAGCGTCAATTAAGAAACTTTGGGATGCCAAACCCAGAAGGTTACCGTAAAGCACTTCGCTTAATGAAAATGGCGGAGAAATTTGGTAAACCAATCGTTACTTTGATTGATACACCAGGGGCATTTCCAGGATTAGAAGCAGAAGAACGTGGTCAAGGTGAAGCCATTGCCCGTAATATTCGTGATATGTTCATGCTGAAAGTACCTGTTATTTGTATCATCATCGGTGAAGGTGCATCAGGTGGAGCTTTAGGAATTGCGATTGGTGACAGAGTTTTGATGTTGGAAAATACTTGGTATTCGGTAATCTCTCCAGAATCTTGTTCGTCAATTCTTTGGCGTTCTTGGGATTTTAAGGAACAAGCTGCCGAAGCCTTGAAACTTACCGCAACCGATATGCAAGGGAATGGTTTAGTCGATGGCATTATCCCAGAACCATTGGGAGGCGCTCATTTGAATCCAACTTTGGCAATTGATATTGTTAAAAAAGTAATTTTAGATACCATCAACGAACTTCAACAAATATCTCCAGCCGAAAGAATCAATCAACGTGTTGAGAAATTCAGCGGAATGGGAGCTTATAATTAAAATGGTAAAGAGTAAAAGGTGAATGGTTAAAGGTAAAAGGTAATTTAAAATATTTTATAGCTTTTGCCCTTCACTTTTCACCTTTCACTTTTACAAAATGAAATACAAAACCCAGATAATCCAGTTAGTTCTTTTTGTTACAACACTGATTACTACCACATTAGCAGGAGCAGAATCTATCACAGGGCGATTCTTCTTTTTCCTTCCTAAAGAATCCATTCTTCATTTTCCAGAAGATTTTTGGCAGGGTTTTCAATTCTCAATTCCTTTTCTTGCCATCCTCACTTGTCACGAATTTGGGCATTATTTCACTGCTCGATACTACAATATCAAAGTTACCTTACCGTATTATATTCCCATGTGGTTGAGTGCCATTTCGATGAGTATCGGAACAATGGGGGCAGTTATTCGTATTATTGGGCAGACTCGTTCACGCAAAGAATATTTTGATATTGGAATCGCTGGGCCATTAGCAGGTTTTGTGGTTTCTCTTTTTGTATTGTATTATGGCTTTTCGCACCTTCCTCCACTCGAATACATCTTCAAAATTCATCCAGAATACGCTAAATTTGGCGAACATTATAAAACCGATGTCTTACAGATTACAAAATTCATGAATGGTCAAGTAGTTTTAGGAGATAATTTATTGTTTAAATTCTTTAAAAATTACGTTGCTGACCAAAGACTATTACCGCCAAATTTTGAAATAATGCACTACCCATTTATTTGGGCGGGATATTTATCATTATTTTTTACTGCTTTAAATCTTATTCCAATTGGTCAATTAGACGGTGGACATATCCTTTACGGCTTAATCGGAAAAAAGAATTTCAATATCGTTTCTCCAATTATATTTATCACTTTTGTACTTTTTGCAGGCTATGGTTTACTAACAGTCAACGACATCAAAAACATTGGAACGACTGGACAATACAAAGACGAATCTGAGTTTTTTACTTGGCTTTTAGGATATATTTTCTTTTTAAGAATCTGTTTTTCAAGGGTTTCCGAAAATCAAATAACTTCTTGGGTATTAAGTTTAAGTGTAGTCTTGACTCAGTTTTTACTCAGTTATATCCCTCAAATTGCCACCTCACACGGCTTCTTGGGCTTTTTACCATTTGCATTATTTTTAGGTAAGTTTGTCGGAATTTATCATCCAGAAGTGGAAATTGATGAACCTCTCGACTTCAAAAGAAAACTACTCGGTTGGCTTACGCTCATCATTTTTATAATATGTTTTACGCCTTATCCATTTATGGAAATAGATTTTTCAGCTAAATAAGTGGCAATTTATTCGGGAAATAATTATATTTATAAAAATATCCCGACCACAAAATTATGCTTAGTATAATCTTCAAATCACTTTTCAAACTTAGAGGCTGGAAACTTGTTGGTAGTTTCCCAAATAATATCCCGAAAACAATTGTAATTGTTGCACCCCATGCTGATTGGGTTGATTTCCCCGTTGGACTTGGTGCGAGAGCTGCCATTGGTGTAAAAATGAGTTTTCTTGGAAAAGAAGAATTATTTAAAGGCCCATTCGGATGGGTTTTCCGTTGGCTTGGCGGTAAACCTGTTGACCGTTTTCACAATCATAATGTTGTCGATGCCGTAGCTAATTTGTTTCACGATAACGAAAACCTGCACATCGTTTTAGCTCCTGAAGGTACGAGAAAAGAAGTAGCCAGACTTAGAACTGGATTTTATTATATGGCAAAAAACGCCGATGTTCCTATCGTTATGGTTGCATTTGACTATCCTAAAAAAGAAGTACTTATCAGAGAGCCTTTTTTTACAAGTGATAATATTAACGAAGATTTAAAAACCATCGCTCAATTTTTCAATCAAGTTAGTGGCGTAAAGAAAGAATGGATTCGTAATTATTTGGAAGAAAGCGTAGCTTAGGAGTTTATGAGTTAGGAGTGTTTATGAGTTAAGGGTTTATGAGTTTATGAGTTAAATAGCTATTTATGGGTTAATTATCAAATAGTTATGAGTAAAAAATGCAATATAAAATACTGTTTGTCCAACATATAGCCGCTTAACTCTTAACTCGTAAACCCTTAACTCATAAACTCCTCCCTCATAAACTCCATAACTCATAAACGCTAAACTCCCATAACTTCCTGAACCATCAACATACCCGCACGTTCGGAAGCACCTTTTTCACCTAATATATTTTTAACCTCCGCATATCCATCTAATTGTTGCTGACGAGTAGTTTCATTTACCGTAATTTTAGATAATTCTACGGTCAAATTTTCTTTCGTCAAATTATCTTGCAATAATTCTTTCACCACTTCACGCCCAGCAATTAAATTTACCAACGACACAAACGGCACTCGAATTACTCTTTTATAAACCTGATAAGCTGCCCAACCTCC
>JAAFIU010000236.1 GCA_013298805.1 Cytophagales bacterium
CTCGCACGATTGCCTCATTGCGTCAGGCGGTTTTTGAGAAAACGATGAAATTACACTTTGGCTTTTTCAATAATGAACGCAAAGGGAATTTAATGGCTCACCTCACAACGGACGTACAAGAAGTGGAAAATTCTATTGGTAGAGCTTTTACGGCTACGGTTAAAGAGTTTTTTACGTTGATAATGTACTTTGTGACTTTGTTTAATATGTCCACAAAATTGACGCTATTTTCACTTATTATTTTACCACTTTCAAGTGGAATTATAGCTTTAATTAGTGGGAAACTTCGCCGTGCTGCCCGTGATGTCCAAGCTTTACAAAGTACAATGGTAAGTACCCTCGACGAAGTTTTTGGGGGCATGAGAATCGTCAAAGGATTCAATGCCGAGAAGGTTGTTTCGGAGAAATTTAGAAAGGAAAATTACAGTTATAAAGATGCCGTTCTCAGAATGGTTTATCGCCAAGAAATGACCTCTCCGCTTTCGGAAGCAATGGGGGTTACTGTTGTTGCGGGCATTTTATTGTATGGTGGTTCGTTGGTAATAGCGGGAGATAATAGCTTGACGGCATCAACATTCATTTCGTTTATTATCTTGTTTTCGCAAGTAATGCGTCCTGCCAAATCCATTTCTGACGCTTTTAGTACCGTGCAAAGAGGCGTTGCTTCGGCAGAAAGAATTTTGAAATTAATTGATACTGTTCCCGAAATTCAAGATACTCCTAATGCCGTTGAAATTCAAGGGTTTAACAAAGAAATTGAATTTAGAAATGTGAGTTTTTCTTATGAAACAGGCAGAAAGGTTTTGGATAATATTTCTTTCAAAATACAGAAAGGAAAAACCATTGCTTTGGTTGGAACATCGGGCGGTGGAAAATCTACCATCGCCGACCTTGTTCCCCGTTTTTATGACCCCAACGAAGGGCAAATTTTGGTAGATGGCGTGGATATTAAAGGCATCAAAATTCAATCTTTGACCAAACAAATCGGTATTGTTACGCAAGAATCCATTTTATTTAATGATACGGTTTCTAACAACATCACTTTTGGAACAGAAGCCACTGAAAATCAAATAATTGAAGCGGCAAAAGTTGCTAATGCAGATGTTTTTGTACAACAATTATCAGAAGGTTATCAAACATTAATTGGCGACCGAGGCGGGCGACTTTCGGGCGGGCAACGTCAGCGTTTGAGCATTGCCCGTGCGGTATTGAAAAATCCTCCTATTTTGATATTGGACGAAGCTACTTCTGCTTTAGATACCGAATCTGAAAAGTTGGTTCAAGAGTCGCTTACAACCTTGATGAAAAACCGTACAACGCTTGTGATTGCCCACCGATTAAGCACGATTCAGCATGCTGATGAAATTTTGGTAATCAATAAAGGGCAAATTGTGGAAAGAGGAACGCACGAAGATTTACTGAAAAATGAAAACGGATTTTACCGTAAATTGAATAGTATGCAGGAGTAATTGGTAGTGGCGAATAGCATTCGCCAATTTATTAGGAATGCTGGCGAATACTATTCGCCACTACTATTTATTTCAACAAACGAAAATTACGGTATTCGCCAATTCGCCAGCCCGTGAGGTTTTCAATTAAAAATCGGAGTTTATTTTTGAAAGAAAGCTTTTTCTCCTGAATATTAAAATCAAATTGCCAATTTACCCGCTCAAGTCGTGCTTGCATAACCGCAGGATGGGTGCCTTCAAAAGATGCCAGTGAATCAATACCTGAGTAATCAAACGTCTCCTCGTATTCCTTCTTTTTTTTCTCCGCAACGTCATCTTTTTCCCAGAAATTAATCGAGCTTTTCATCTTTGCTTTTTGCACTTCGGGCGGTTTTACCCAACCGTAATGATACATATAAGCATCAATCATTTTTACATTAAGCTTCTGATTATCAATCGTTCTGAAACCCTGAGCATCACGATATGAGCAAATATTTTTGTTATTCCGAATCACTCGAATTTCTTGTCGATACCATTTTTGCGAATCAGCCACGTATTGATATGAACCATAAAAATGTAGGTATTTCAACAACAATCCTTCCACTTTTGGGTCGTTTAAATAATCCTGCATTCCTTTTTTGATGGCAGGTAAATATTGCTCATGCACTACTTCGTCACCCTGAATATAAAAACACCAATCCGAATCAGGTGAAACAGCGGCTAAGGCTTTATCAGTTTCAACGGCTAACACTTTTCCCCCTTCACGCAGGGAGTCGTCCCAAACGGTTTCGATAATTTTGATTTTGGGCGAGCTAATACTTTTAATTAAACCCAACGTATCATCGTCTGATTTCCCAACTGACACAATCATCTCATCGCAAATCGGGAGAATAGACGTAATGGCTTCCACAATTGGATAATCAAATTTGATGGCATTCCGTACAAAGGTAAATCCTGATACTTTCATTTTTGGGTAAGACAGGTTTTCAACCTGTCAGAAAAGCGTTATTGACAGGTTGGAAACCTGTCTTACTGTAAATTAAACAAATCCTTTATCTTCCGAAGGAAACCATTTTTTTATCAATTTTCGTAACCTTCTTTGTGTATTGGGTACTCGCTTATGAATAGCAATTTTCTTAAAATTAAATTTTCCAATTGTCTGAATATCATCTTCTAAGGAATTATTCTTGAGAAACGAATCAGCCACCAGTTTCTGAATTTCAGCATTCCATTCTTCTTTATTAGACCAATAATGTCCAATATATTTACTCACGGGCGATAACTTACCCGTTTCAAATAAGGCCACCGATAATGCAAACTGCTCAATGAGTCGGCGAGTGACATCTTTTTTCAACATATCATCACAAATACTCAATGCTAATTGCGTAATTGATAAGCCTTTATTAGCAGGAATTCCCACAACGCCTGCATTCCACATAGCGTGATTTATCGTAATTCCGCCAAAAGATTGATTGCCCGTTTGTTGCCACATCAACTTCTCTGTTTTACTTTTCAAAGTAGATAAATCACCTTCTTTTAAGTGCATTACGGGATTTTGCAAAGCCTTTTTTAGTTGCTTTATATCGCCAAATAAAAAAGTATCTGTGTCTAAATACAAAACACTCTCATCGGGATGAAGTCCACAAACATACTCAATTGCTTTGATTTTTGCACGCCAAAAGAATTGATATTCTCCTTGCCAATCACTGAGTTGCTCTTGGCTAATTGGTAAAATTTGTACCTTATTTTCCAATTTTTTATAAAAATCTGGAGCATCGGTCATCATATAAATTCGGTCGAAATCCTCAGTCTGACTCAGAAATGAGCAGATGGAAAAATACGCTTGAGCGTGATTGTGTCGGTTTTCACCAAAGACTAAGTAAAGTATATTCATACGTTTTTAATATTGCTCACAACAGTCTTTACAAATGACCGTAAGTGATATTTCTGCTTGATTACTTCGTCAATAGGCTCAAATGGTGTTTCAAAAAATGATTTTGGTATGGTCAAATTATCAAAATCAACGACCAAAATATTATTGGGATTATAAAAATCATACTCCATCACTGAGCGGTTATTGGTAATGATTTTTTTATTCATTCCCATGCTTTCAAAAATTCTAAATGAAAGCCCATTTTGAAGCGGTTTGGCAATATCCAAAATCACTTCGTAATGATTCAACAATTGTAGCATTTCAGCATAAGGAATTGTCTCTTCCAAATACTCAATGTAAGGGCTTTTCAATTTGTTTTTTGATTGTTTGGTCAAGAAACGGAACGTAATATGATTTTCTTCCAAAAACTTACCCATTTCATTGAATAATTGAAATCTTCTTTTTTCTAAATGAGAAATAGAGAACACCATTTTATCAGTTTCAACGGGTTCGGGTTCGTAATAGTAGAAGTTAGTTAAAAATTCAAATCCATTTTCTTTACAGTCTTGATTATCAAAAGAATACACTTTGTCAAAAAAGTGTATTATCTCATTTTTTCTTGGAAAAAACACCACCGAATCCCAGTAATAGGCTATAAAATTGTTAGTTTTTGATTTTAGTGATAAAAGGCTATTATTGCTTAAAAGGTCAGGGCGAATGATAAAAATGAGGTCATATTTATCTTGAAGAATATCCAGTCTTTCTTCAATGATTCGATAATGATAAAGCTCTTTTACGTTTTTGCTCAACAATATTTTAGACAAAAAATTCCTTACCCTTTCCCTCTTATTTTTGTACCGATAAGGAGGCGTTGTGAGCAACATTACCTCTGTCTCAATTTCTGGTGTAAAAGTCTTAAATCCCCCCAAAATTACGTGATAAATATTGGAAGCATCAGGAGCGATTAGTAATATGCTTGGCATGGTTTTTTGTGCACAATTGATTTCTAACAAAGTTACAGGGTTTGAGGAAGTTATTACTTCCATAAAATAAGTTTTTATAAGTATAATAATACAAGCAAAATGATGCAGAAACAATAAGTATCTAAAACCTAATTCTCAAAGGATAAAATATATCCATTTTTTAGCCCAAAAATCGCTCAAAAATGCCCAAACGTTAGTTGGTACAAGGGATTTTTTGTATTTTTACTTTTTCAAAGCAAATAGCCGTCTTTATGGAAGAGTCAGTATTAATTCACCAAACAGCCCAAGCGTTTTATGCTGCATTTAAAAAACTACCTATGGCTGTACGTGAGGAATTTAAAGCAATGATAGAAACGCCTATCCGTTCAAAAAAAAAGAAGTATGATAATGACACTGAGTATCTGATGAGAAATGAAGCCAGTCGAACAGCTTTATTGAAGTCAGTACAAAACGTAAAAGAAAAGAAGAATCTTACGACTTACACACCCGAAGAATGGGAACAATTTGTTGCACAAACCATCTTAAAAGCTAACTCATGAGGAAATTAGTTTTGGAGGATGAAGCACAACATCATATTCAAGCTCTCTTAATTTCAGAACCGAAACTCATTAAGAAAATATTTGACTTAATTGCAGATGTGCAAAAACATCCATTTGAAGGAATTGGAAAGCCAGAAGCTCTAAAACATGAGTTAGCAGGGTATTGGTCACGAAGAATAACAGATAAACATCGTTTAGTTTATCAAGTAACAGATGATGAGATTATAATTATTCGATGTAAAGACCATTACGAAGATAAATAACAATCAAAATCTTAAAACAAAATCAAAAGATTTAAAATAATTTGGATAAAGATATAAAGAAGATAAGATGGACCATCAATCCACATTCTAAAATCTAAAATCCGCAATCAAAAGATATGTCAGAATTTCAAGAACCAGAAGAAAATAGTAGAGCAAATTATGATGCCGACAATATCCAAGTCCTCGAAGGCTTGGAAGCCGTGCGTAAGCGTCCGTCCATGTATATTGGAGATACGGGCTTTAAAGGTCTTCACCACCTTATTTGGGAAGTTGTCGATAACTCTATTGATGAAGCCCTTGCGGGACATTGCGACACGATTAGCGTTACCATCAATACCAATAATTCAATTACGGTAGAAGATAACGGACGTGGTATTCCAACGGGAATGCACACAAAAGAGAAAAAATCAGCCTTGGAAGTCGTAATGACGGTTCTTCACGCTGGTGGTAAGTTTGATAAAGACACGTATAAGGTATCAGGTGGTTTACACGGTGTGGGGGTTTCTTGTGTGAACGCCCTTTCTACTGATTTGAAAGTTACCGTTTACCGTGAAGGAAAAGTATTTGAACAAGAATATAAAATCGGTATTCCACAATATGCCGTAAGAGAAATAGGTACAACTGAACGTCACGGAACAACCGTTACTTTCAAGCCAGATGAATCAATTTTCACGGTTACAGAATACAAATACGAAACCGTAGCAGGTCGTTTGCGTGAACTTTCATTCTTGAATGCAGGTATCACTATTAATTTGACTGACCTCCGAGAATTAGATGATGACGGCAAGCCGAAAGGGGATAAATTCTTCTCAGAAGGCGGTTTGAGCGAATTCGTTCTGTATTTGGATGCCACTCGTGATAAAATTATCGACGCTCCAATTTACATGGAAGGCGACAAAAACGGGGTGCCAGTTCAAGTAGCGATGATGTACAATACTTCGTATTCAGAAAACGTAGTATCTTATGTAAACAATATCAATACTATCGAAGGCGGTACGCACGTAGCGGGTTTCCGTGGTGCGTTGACTCGTACTTTGAAAAACTACGCTGACAAATCAGGTGCTTTAGATAAATTAAAAATTGACATCGTTGGTGATGACTTCCGTGAAGGTTTGACTGCCGTAATTTCGGTAAAAGTAGCTGAACCACAATTTGAAGGACAAACCAAAACCAAATTGGGTAACGGTGAAGTTTCAGGAGCAGTTTCGGCAGCGATGTCGGATATGTTAGAATCTTGGTTAGAAGAACACCCGAAAGAAGCTCGTCAGATTGTAGCAAAAGTAATTTTGGCGGCTCAGGCTCGTCACGCTGCTCGTAAAGCACGTGAAATGGTGCAACGTAAAACCATTTTGGGTGGTAATTCATTGCCAGGAAAATTAGCTGACTGTTCAGACAATGACCCTAAAGTATGTGAACTATACTTAGTGGAAGGTGACTCAGCAGGTGGAACGGCAAAACAAGGTCGTAACCGTGCTTACCAAGCAATTTTACCATTGAGAGGTAAGATTTTGAACGTTGAAAAAGCTCAAGAATACAAAATTTACGAAAGTGAAGAAATCAAGAATATGATTACTGCTTTGGGCGTAAGTTTCGGAAAAGATGGCGACGAAAGAGCCTTAAATACCGATAAATTACGTTACCACAAAGTAATCATCATGACGGATGCTGACGTGGATGGTTCTCACAT
>JAAFIU010000194.1 GCA_013298805.1 Cytophagales bacterium
AAAAATTCGTAAATTGCACGAAAATTCAAGCAGATAGTAAAAATGATTTACCCCATAGTTGCATACGGAGACCCCGTTTTAAGAAAAGTTGCTGTTGATATTGACAAATCTTTTGATGTAAAAAAACTTTCAGAAGAGATGTTTGAAACCATGTACAATGCCAAAGGCGTTGGCTTGGCTGCCCCACAAATCGGGCTAAATATTCGTATGTTCGTGGTGGATGGTCGTCCATTTAATGAAGGTGAAGATTTGGAAGAACGTGACAAAGACCCTTCATTAGTTGATTTCAAAAAGGTTTTTATCAACGCCGAAATCTTAGAAGAAGATGGAGACGATTGGGGTTTTGAAGAAGGTTGTTTGTCAATTCCAGATATTCGTGAAGACGTGTATCGTCCTGAATATGTGACGATTAGATATTTTGATGAAAACTGGGAAGAGCATACTGAAGAATACGAAGGACTTGCCGCTCGTATTATTCAACACGAATATGACCACATAGACGGAATTCTTTTCACTGACCATTTGAACCCGATTAAAAAGCGAATGTTGAAAAACAAGCTCGCTAAAATTACGAAAGGGCGAGTGGATGTGGATTATAAAATGAAATTTCCGAAGTAAATTGTACCACGAGTTTTAACGCTCGTGGTTTTTTTATGAATGAACTTATTTAAACTTTCTGTTTTGAGATATAAAGTATTGTATTTTTGAAGTATTTAAGCTGAAATTTTTGAAACATAGCAGAGCCACGTTGATAAAATTTTGATTTAAAGGATTCTAAAAGACTTAGTTTTAGCCGGGGGCACCCAGCCGAAAGAGAAAGTTTAAATAGGCTCAATATTTATTCCTCAAACAATGACAATCCAAACATTCCCAAATTACGACGTACTTTCTGAGGCTACTGCCAATATTATCATTGATGTTTTGAAACAAAAACCCAACGCCGTTATTTGCATTGCTTCGGGCGATACACCGATGGGCGTTTGCAAATTCTTGGCAAAAGCCGACCCTCAACTTTTTACAGAGTGTACATTTGTAGGCTTAGACGAGTGGGTAGGAATGGATAAAAATGATGAAGGTTCGTGCAAATACGGCGTTTATCAAAATCTATTTATTCCGCTAAATTTACCCGCAGAACGTATTCAGTATTTTGATGCAAAAGCGGATGATTTAGAAGCAGAATGTGCGAAAATTAATAATTTTATTGCCTCTCGTGGTGGCTTAGATGTTATGCTCGTAGGCGTAGGAATGAACGGACACATTGCCTTGAATGAACCAAATACCCCTTTTGATATTTACGCTCATATTTCTGATTTAGAAGAAATTACCAAAGAAGTTGGACAAAAATATTTTACAAAACCAACCATCCTGACGCAAGGAATCACTTTAGGTTTGGCACATTTACAAGAAGCAAAATTACCCATTTTGATTGCCAACGGAAAACGTAAAGCACCTGTCATCAAAAAAGCACTTACTGAATCTATTACAGAACTATTCCCTGCCAGTATTTTCCAAAAAATAGAACATAGTTTAGTCGTTTTGGATGCTGAAGCAGCTCAAGACTTATGATAAAAAACTTACTTGTAGGCATTATTTTCGCCATGTTATGGGCATCGGCTTCGGCAGCTACAAAAATCGGGTTATTATCGGCACAACCTTTTGTGATTGGTAATTGTCGCTTTTTCATTGCAGGAATCTTGATGCTCACGTATGCTTACATTTTCCAGAAAAATCGCCTACCAAAGGGTTCTGAATGGAAACAATTAACCATTTATGGAATCTTAAACGTCAGTATTTATTTGGGTTGCTTTGTCTTGGCGATGAAACACGTTTCGGCAGGTATTGGCAGTTTATCAACGGCAACTAATCCCTTATTTATCAGTATTTTATCGGCATTTTGGCTAAGTCGTCCCGTAAAGAAAACGGAAATTTTGGGTTTAATTTTTGGCATTTTTGGCGTCGGAATTGCCACTTACCCATTACTCAAAAACAGTTTTGCCGATGTAGAAGGCTTAATTATTTTGGCAATCAGTATGCTTTCCTATTCAGTTGGAACGGTGTATTATTCTTCTCAAAAATGGGAACTTCCAATTGTCGTAATCAATGGTTGGCAGGTACTTTTAGGCGGAATTTTATTATTACCAATTACCTTATTTTTCACGGATTGGTCAGCAAATACTTACGATTTTCGCTTTTGGGGTTCGGTATTCTGGTTGGTCATTCCTGTATCAATTGGAGCAGTTCAATTATGGTTATACCTCTTAAAAATAGACCCTGTAAAAGCATCTCTTTGGCTATTTTTATGCCCAATTTTTGGATTTATTTATGCCTCATTTATACTGCATGAACCCATCACAACTTACACATTTATAGGCACTTTACTCGTAATTGCAGGGCTATATTTGGCACAACGTGAAAAAATCAAAATATCCTCAAAATAAATTCAAATTATAATTTCTCACTGTTTATTACTAAATTCAGAATTCATTAGCTTGATGAACCACAATTTATAATGCTTTTAACTATTTTACTTTTGAGAAATTTTTTCAAAATATCCCTAACTTGTCTTTCCCTTTGGGCGTGTAATTTAATTGACCGAACCAATAAATTATTCCACAACACCCCAGACTGGAAAGATTATACGTGTGATACAACGCAACGAATAAACGACCTGACAGTTCAACACATTTCGCAATCGTTTTATTTAAAAGATACGCTACTTAGGCAAAATTTGCATCCAAAAAGAGTTTTTGTAGCCATTGCCGACAAACAAGGACGGGTTAAAATGAACGGCGTTATGGCAACAGACGAAGAACGCCCATTGGTTGTAGATTCATCCGTAAATCAATCGTTAATATTAACTTGGCAAGACCAAGAATATCTTTGGGCATTGGCAGCACAGCCACGTTATTTGTACAATCGTTGGGAAAAACTATTGGCTGATGAACGAATTATTTTTCTTTCAAAAAGAGATTCGATTCACAATATTATGAAAAACTTGAACGGAACAGTAAGAGTAATTTCTGATTTACGTTCAATGGCTAATCAACAAAAATATCTTTCAAAAAACAAAACTGCCTCTCCTATTTCGATGCACAATTTTGGTTTTGCGGCTGATTTTGCAATTTTTCGTCACAACAGAATTTCCAATGATTTATCACTTTATCGTCCTTTAAACGACCTCACAGCATTTCACAGCATGACTTGGGGTGGCAATTTTGTAGGATTTATTGACCCTGGGCATATTCAATTATTCAAAAACGGAGCAGAAATGATTAGAAAATACCCAGACCTAATTTTTGAATTTGAACCCTATCGCCCACAGTACAATTCTTGGATGAACAAAATGATTACAGCAGGCAAAGAACAAAAAGCCAATGACACAAAAGAATTATTAATCGAACTCAACAGTTACAAAAAAGATAAACCTTGCCCATGCTTAAATGGCAAAATTCAAGTACCAAATACCTTAATTGTATCAGTCCAAAATCAAGCAAAAAGTAGGGGGTATCAATCTGAAACGGATTTACTTTTAGTCGGAGACTTAGCTTCAGAAACCGTTTCCCTAATTACGGCAAATGGCATCATTTCTTATCCGTTGGGTGTATGGAAATAGCTCTTCAAAGGAAGATACACTAAACATTGATTTCAATTGAGAAATGATAAAGTAAAATCTTATCAAGTATTTTCTTTTTAGATTGTTTATCTTTGTGTCATCAAAAAGTTCATCAACCCCTCATAAGGTGAGGCTTTTTTAACGTAAACTTGGGGGAACTTCTAAATAAAAAAATGGCAGTAGATGTATTGTTAGGTTTGCAGTGGGGAGACGAAGGTAAGGGTAAAATCGTAGATGTTTTAGCTCCTAAATATCAAGTAGTTGCACGTTTTCAGGGTGGTCCAAATGCTGGGCATACACTCGAATTTGATGGTTTTAAGCACGTTTTGCACCAAATTCCATCGGGTATTTTTCGTCAGGAAGTACAAAATATTATCGGAAATGGCGTTGTTCTTGACCCAATTATTTTCAAGAAAGAAATTGACGGTTTAGCAAAATATAACCTCAATATTCTTCAAAATTTAGAAGTTTCTAAAAAAGCTTCTATTATTCTTCCAACGCACCGTTTGTTAGATGCTGCTTACGAAAAAGCTAAAGGAGATGCCAAAATCGGCTCAACTTTAAAAGGTATTGGACCAACTTATACCGACAAAATTTCTCGTCAAGGATTGCGTGTTGGTGATATGATTTCACCAAATTTCAAGGCAAAATATGATAAATTAGTAAGTATTCATAAAGGAATTTTGGATGTTTATAAATTTGAATATGACTTAACAGTCGCTGAGGCTGAATTCTTTGAAGCCGTTGAGTTTATGAAAAAATTCAACTTGGTTGATTCAGAATACGTTGTTAATCAAGCTCTTACTGACAATAAAACTATTTTAGCCGAAGGTGCTCAAGGTTCTTTATTAGACGTTGATTTTGGTTCGTATCCATTCGTTACTTCTTCAAACACCGTTACGGCAGGTGCTTGTACAGGTTTAGGTGTTGCTCCAAAAAATATCGGTGAAGTTTACGGAATTTTCAAGGCTTACGCTACACGTGTGGGTTCTGGGCCATTCCCAACTGAATTAATGGACGAAGTTGGCGAAAGAATGCGTCAAGAAGGTCGTGAATTTGGTTCAACAACGGGTCGCCCAAGACGTTGCGGTTGGATTGATTTACCAGCTTTGAAATACGCTATGATGATTAATGGCGTAACACAATTGGTGATGATGAAGGCAGACGTTTTGAATATCTTTGAAGAAATCCACGTTTGTACAGCATATCAATTACCAGACGGAACTATTACCGAACAATTACCTTACGACATGACTGACACAACGGTTGTTCCTGTTTATGAGACTTTAAAAGGATGGAATTGTTCATTAGAAGGACTTCGTAAATTTGAAGAATTGCCTGCTGAACTTTCAGCGTATATTGCGTTCTTAGAAGAGAAATTAGCCTTACCAATCAACTTTATCTCAACTGGTCCAGACCGTGACGAGTGTGTTTTGAGAGGTAAATTAGCATAATCTGTAAGATAATATTTTCAAAAGGTTCGACAGTTTTTTGTAAATTGTCGAACCTTTTTTATTTCAATAGAAAGTGTAACTCGATGCTTCCGCATCGACTGACTATATTTTCCGATGCAGAAGCATCGGGTTACAAACATGGTAAAAGAAATTAAAATACAAAATTATAAATCCGTACAAGACCTCACCCTTGAATTAGGACGTGTAAATGTACTGATTGGAGCAAATGGTTGTGGGAAAAGTAATATTTTGGAAGCAATTGCTTTTGGGTCGGCAGCATCGGACGATAAATTGGGGAATGAATTTTTAAGTGCAAGGGGGATTAGAGTTACGGAACCTATATATATGAGAAGTGGATTTAATAAACTGAATTCAAATATACCCATCGTATTAAAAATAATTTTTAACATAGATGAATATTTTTTTGAGATTAATAATAAAAATGAGGCTTTTTCAGATTGGAAAAGAACAATGATTCCTACCAACGAAAACAATATTTCTTTTGATTTAAAGAAGTTATCTGAACTAATTAACAATTCTGGACTCATTAATAATAAATCTGATAAAAGTGAAATAGATAGCATAATAGAGAAATTAAGTAATGAAGTTAAACCTATAACTGAAATTGTAATTTATAAACTCGATGAGCGTAAAACATTTGCTGACTTCCTTATCTACGCCCCAGAAAACACCTTTCTAAGAAAATTTGAAGACGAATCACAAATTGAACCCTTAGGAATTCGTGGAGAAGGTTTATTCAAATTATTATCAGTAATGAGCCAAGAAACGCCCGAAGAATTTCAAGAAATCATCGAAAACTTAGAATTAATCGATTGGTTTGATGGCTTTGAAATTCCGAAAGATTTGGTATTTACCGAAAGAAGAATCAGAATAAAAGACCGTTTTTTGGAAGAAGGCTTACAGTATTTCGACCAACGAAGTTCAAACGAAGGCTTTTTATTTTTGATGTTTTATTTTGCTTTATTTATTTCAAAATATACACCAAAATTCTTCGCCATCGACAATATTGATGCTTCTTTAAATCCGAAATTGTGTATTGAACTCATTAAAATTCTCACCAAACTTGCCAAAAAACACGATAAACAGGTGATTTTCACTACCCATAATCCTGCTATTTTGGATGGTTTAAATTTGAATGATGATGAGGTGAGATTATTGGTAGTTTCAAGAAATAAGGATGGTCATACAAAAACTAAACGCATTAAACCTACGCCTGTTCCCGAAGGTGAAATCCCTGTACGACTTTCAGAGCAATTTATGAGAGGTTATATTGGAGGATTACCGAAAAACTTTTAAAATCTATGCCATTATTTGGACTCGTTGCAGAAGGTCCTTCTGACCATGCAGTATTGGAAAATATTCTTCTGGGCTTATTTGAAGATGATATTTCTGATGAAATAACCACTTTACAGCCTATTCGTGGAGCAACCGATGAAAATGCAATTAAAGCATTTGGCGGTTGGTACAAAGTCTTTGAATATTGTCGCTCGGAAGATTTCAGAGGTGCTCTTCAAAGCATTCAATATCTTGTCATTCAAATAGATACTGATGTTTCTGAACAAACTCACTATGATATAAAGCAGACGGACGAAACAGGAAAAAAGTTTTCTCCCGAAATTTTAGCAGAAAAGATACAAGAGAAATTTGAGCAAATTATTGTCAATGAATTTGGACAAGGTTTTTGGGACAAATACAATCATAGAATTCTATTTGCGATTTCTGTAAATGAAATAGAATGCTGGATATTACCATTATACTACACTGATAAAACTCAGGGAGTTACTAACAACTGTGACTATAAACTACATCAAAAAGCGGGAAAATTTGAAAAAGAATATAAGGATTACCATAAAATCTCTAAGGGATTTCAAAAAGCTAAAACGCTTAAAAATTCTTATCCTCAAAATCCAAGTTTAAAGATTTTTGTAGAATCCGTTTTAGCTAAAAATATAACTTTGGATGAGTAATCATTTCCCAGAAAATCTTTCCAAAGCCTCTTTCTCACGTGGCGTTAAGCTCTCAATTCCCTTCATCTGTATTTTGTCCAAAATGTCATCAATTTCTTCTTGTCGTGTGGCTTTCCGTTCGTTAAATTCAGCATCAATGTCTTTGTAATCCGTTTGGCGGAATGAAAATTTTTCGATAAATAAATAATCAGGATGCCATATTAACAAGAAAATAAACGCCAAAGTCGGAGTGATAATCATTACAATAGGCAAATAATTTTCCTTCAAAACCTCTGGATATAAACCCACCGCCAACAACATTCCAATCAACGCACCGCCCAAATGGGCTTCGTGGCCAATATTACTCCTTCTCGACTTTATTCCATAAATCGTAATCAAGACAAAAAGTAAACCGTACATCCAGCTACTTATTGACAATGGAATTAAAAACATTCCAATTTGCATTTCAGGAAAAATAGCAATTGAGGCAAAAATTATCCCACAAACGGCTCCAGACGCACCAATGGCAGTATATGCTCCGTCATTACGGTGAATAATTAAGGCTAAAACGTTACCACCAATTAAACTAATTAGATAGATAAAAAAGAAATTTGTGCTTCCAACGACTGATTCAAGGCTTTCTCCGAATGAGAAAAATGTGTACAAATTAAAAATTAAATGAAACCAAGAGCCGTGCAGAAATCCCGAAGAAATCATGCGATAATACTCTTTATACTTTAAAATTCCGTCAACATTAAAGGCATAAGTATCAAAAAAACGCTTATTTTGAAAGCCTTGAAAGGAGAATATGATAGTAATTATTGTTAAAAATAAGGTTATTGGAGTGTTCATCATGCGTAAAAAATAGTTTATTGACAAAAGTCTTTGTGAACATAATCATTTCTCTTGGACTGATTGTGTCGGTAATTGAGTAATTTTGAGGTATCAAACATCATTCCATGATATACACAGAAGAAACCATCGACCAATTCAACGAAGAAAGTCGTTTAAAATATCCAGAAAATAGAAAATTTTTTGACCGTCTAAAAAATAAAAAACTCAAAAATTTAGACCAAGCATTTCATCCTAAACACGACGAGGTTTTTGAAAAAATTGACTGCTTGAAATGTGCCAATTGCTGCAAAACAACCAGCCCAATTTTTACAGATATTGATATCGACAGAATTGCAAAACATCTCAGAATACGCCCCGCAGAACTCGTAAAGCAACATTTACACCTTGATTCTGACGGAGATTATGTATTAAACTCTTCACCGTGCACCTTTTTAGGGTCGGATAATTATTGCTCAATTTATGATTATCGCCCCAAAGCTTGTCGTGAATATCCGCACACTGACAGGAAAAATATTGCAGGCATTTTACCCCTGACTTTAGATAATACCAAAGTCTGTCCTGCTGTATTTGAAATAGTAGAACAACTCAAAAGTGCAGGTCTTGGTAAATAATATAAAAATATACTGTAATTTTGGACTCCCAAGAACTATATAAACATTAACTATTAACTATTTTCTGAATTAATGGCGGCAATCGAGTATTTAGGTATTGATATTGGCGGAACAAACGTCAAAATGGGCATTGTAAATGCTGAGACAGGACATCTCTCTAATTTTTATAGCCACGACAG
>JAAFIU010000435.1 GCA_013298805.1 Cytophagales bacterium
CAGCAAATTTTAGATATTATGTGTCAATTCACAACAACTTGGCAAGAGAATGATTTTACCGAGGAAGAAAATGATATTTTATTCAAAAAATTAGAAGATTTTGAAAAGGATGGACTTTTAAGTTTTACTAAAAACTCATTAACAGTTCACGAATCTGGAAAACCATTTATTAGAAATATTTGTATGGCCTTTGATAAAAGGATGTTACGTGAACAAATTGTAGGGAAGTTATTTTCGCAAACAGTTTAAAATAAAACAACGCAGTCAGGATTTTTAAAACTGACTGCGTTGTTAATCATATTAACTCACCACTTCCTGATTCATAAAATTTATTTTATACGCCCATGAAAGAGCAATATTTTTGGCTCTTGATTTTACTTCAATTGCTTTATCTCCGTCAAAATGTTCATCGACAGTATCGTTGAAAATAATCAACCATTCATTAAAATGTTGAGGTGTTAATTGATGAAGTGAATTTATCATTAAATGCGGTCTGAGTGGAAACCCTTCATAACCTTCCTGACCAAATAAAATCATCGCCCAAAAATTATACATTTTCGGAAGATGATTTTCCCAATTAACTTGAGCAATATTATCAAAAATATTCCCTAAAGTCTTATTTTGGCGTATTTTAGCATAAAAACTATTTACTAATAATTCTATGTCTTGGCGATTTTCGATGTCCTTTTTCATAATTCAAAAAATTATTTCACTACCAATTTTCCTAATTTATGGTAGAAAGGCGTTTTACTTTGTTGATTTTTAGGCTGATATTTTCCTTGAACAATCGGGAAATACATTACTCTACGTCTTGATTTTTCACCTGTAAAAGGACAAACTTCTACTCTGTGCCATAAATCCCCATCATGAACGGTCAAGTCTCCAGCTTCGATATTTAAGCCTACTTCTTTCTCGTCTGGCTTGTGGTCGATGAACTGTTTTTTCAAGAACAAAACTTTCATTTTGCTTAAATTATGAGTTCCAGGAAGAACACGCAAACCGCCATTTTCCATCGGACAGTCATCTAAATGCGTTCCGACATTGAGCATTTTTAAGATTTTTTGTCCCAAAAATAAATCCCTTGGGCTGTCGGTATGCCAACCCATTTGTGAGAATTTACTGTTATCCGCATTTACGTAATGATTGAAAACTAATCCGTCTTTTTCGTCTTCACCAATACGATTTTCATTATCTGGAATTAGCTCCAAAAGTGCTTTTAAGCGTGGGTCTTGCAAATATTCGTGTAAAATGCCACTGTGTTGTGATAGAAAACACAAACGTTGAATCATAGGATTCCCTTTCTCGTCTTTTCCAAATTTTAATGGGATGCCATTCATTTTGTCAATTCCTGAGGCTAACCACTCTTTTTCAACTCGTTGAGCTTCTTTTTTGAAATTTTCAACTACCTCTTTTGAAATGAAGTTTTTGAAATGGATAAATCCGTATTTATTGAAAAAATCTTTTTGCTCCTGTGTTAATTTTTCGGTGAGTGTGAATGTCTTTAAGTCGATTTCCATATTATAATTTTACATATAATTTAAGTCATTATTTAATTTTAGCTTGATGATATGAAGTGAATTCAAAAGCAGAATAACAGGATATGTTGGGTCAAACTCGTGCCATTTTATACCAAAATTTGCTCTTCCTCCTAATTTATGGTGATTATTGTGGTAAGATTCCCCCATCATTAAAAAGTCGAAAGGCAATAAATTTTTTGCGGTATCATTCACTTTGAAATTGATATAACCGTATTTATGAGCAAACCAGTTGATGATTACACCGTGTACGGGCCCCATTAAAAAATGAATTGGCAACAAAGCATATTCCCATGCGTGAGTTGCAAATTTCATATAAAACAAGGTATATAAAACGCCCCAAGCAATTCTGACAAACCATTTATCACCCAATTTTTCAACTGTTGCGTAATAGGGTACACCTTTCAAAAACTTAGGTTCTATCCCAGCTTTGTCGTGTAGAACAGCGTTATAATAATCTTTGGTTTTCCACATCATGTGAAAAAGATTATCCGAATAACTTGGTGAATGGGGGTCTTTCTCAGTGTCGGCGTAAGCGTGATGCAAACGGTGCATAATACCATACGCTTTTGGACTTAAAAACGATGAACCTTGTGTAACAAAAGTGAACCAATAAAAGAATTTTTCCCAACTTTTTGACATCGTAAACATCTGGTGAGCAGCGTAGCGATGTAAAAAGAAGGTTTGTGAAAATAAAGATAAATACCAGTGGGCTAAAAAGAATATTAAAATTGCCATAATTGTTTTTCTTACAAAATTAAGCGGAGGGTAAAATTGGTGTTATGACAAAAATCAGGAATTTTAATGATGAACAGGTTAAACGCATTTAAATATTAGAAAGTAGCTTTATTAGATATTGGTCATTCCACCCTGCTAATTTTCTTCTACTTTTGATACTTTCTTTATCAGTTACGTTGTTAAGTAATTGCAAAGATAA
>JAAFIU010000324.1 GCA_013298805.1 Cytophagales bacterium
CCCCTGGAATACGCACTACGGAAAAATCAAATTCTGGAAAAAGAGAGAGAAATAAGCCCAGTCCAAATAGTTTTAATGAGCGAATGATAAGCTTTGTAATGGTTTCTTTATTCGCTGATTTCCCTTGAAAAGCATAAGAAATAGAAACGCCAACGATAAACAGGAAAAATGGAAAGACTAAATCGGTAGGCGTACAGCCGTTCCATTCGGCGTGTTCGAGAGGAAGATAAATATGAGCCCAATCTCCTGCATTATTTACCAAAATCATCAAGGCGACCGTCATGCCCCGAAAAACATCAAGTGAAAGTAAGCGTTTGTTCATAGTTGAAGTATTTAGTATTACAACGAATTTACCTTTTTTTCGATGGCTTACAAACAAAACGACCTCCAAAAATTTGGAGGCCGTCAAAATGGGAAGGGCTATCATTATCTTGGTTCTTCTATGACTTATACGGGAAATTACGGAAGTCGTCCGGACGACTTCCGTGTTCAACGAATCCAATTCCGTAAAAAGTATAATAGGAACTATTATCTTAAAAGAATATTCCAAAACTTACTAAACCTTTTACGTAGCTATTATCAATTTTTGCCGAAGCGTAATCGCCTGAACTTGCTAATGAATACGGCGTGAATGATTGCTGTGTTGTTCCGTACATTCCAGTTACGTCAATATAAAATTCATTGGTTCTGTAACCAAGCCCTGCTGAATATATTTTCTGAGAACGGTCAATCGTTTTACCACTATCGAAATTTGTACTGTACGGAGTTGGCATATAATTGAAACCTCCTCTGAAACTTACATTTCCCATCCGATACTCCCCTCCTACTTTAATATTCAATACATTGTTGTAAAACAATTTTATGTTAGAAGCCGAATTTTCTAAATCACCAGCAATGTCTGAATCAGGATTGGTTGTACTTACGTTCATTCCTTTGTAAGCCACATATTCTATATCAGCCGAAAGAAATCCTTTCTTTTTGAAAAATACCGCCACACCCCCATTCGCTTTGAATGGTGTCCGAAGCTGATAATTATCTTGATAAGTCATCGTTGAAAGTCTCGGAATACTGGTGATATAATACACATTACTTCTTTGAACGATTTTATATCCAATACCAACTAATCTATTCATAATATTTTTATCGGGATTTGCCCCTAAATTAATTCCTTTTGTTTCATCAACATTGACAAGTCTTGAATATGAACTGGTTTCTTCCACATCATACCAAGTTGGCGTAACTACTGATAAACCAAAACGAATCATATCATTAGGTTTGTAGATAGTACCCAATGTTAAGTTTATCCCTGTTCCGCTTGATGTTAATAAACGAGAATCGGTAAAACCTTTAATCTCTTGGTAAGATTGATAGTTTTCCGTAAAGTTCTTTACTGTTTCATAATGATAACTTGGTATTCCTAAACTACCGCCAATATAAAACTTCTCGTCCGACGTTCCTCCGTAGGCAAGCGTCCATTGACTTACACGTCCCGTAGATTGGAAATCAAAACTTTGGTTCACTTTTGCATTGGGTTCGGCACCAACAAATGGATTGGTGGTATTACTGGTAGCGGTCACCAAATATCCCCAATAATTCATGCTGGCTGTTCCACCAAAATTATTGGGAGCATTATTGTTTAAGGCACTCAGTAAATCTGCCTGTGTCAGTGGTGTCGAATTATAAACAGGGTCATAAGCAATTTGATTATTCAAAGACTCTGCATAACTATCTGTAATAGAACTGGTTGCTCCATTTCCTGCAAAATTGAGGTTATTATACAGAGTATTTTGGCGTGAATATGAAATAGAAAAAGACCCTCTCCAGCCTTCACGATACTGTGGTTCTGCACCACCAAAAACAACACCAATATTGGCAATATTAAAATTATTCACATTTGAGTTTGTAGTGCGACTTGGCTCTACACCATAAATAGCACTATTACTCGCACTTTGATACCCTGGTGTAAAACTAAACTCAGAACGTGTGTAAAAACCCAAACCCGCAGGATTGCCAGCTGCCGAACTTACGTCTCCTCCTAAGGCTGCATGGCTACCACCAATTGCCTGAAAACGTGCTGTTCCCGTAGGAACAGTCTGTGAGAACATTTTTGCCAAGCCTTCATAACTATTATCTTGTGCGACAACTTGTAAAGAAGCAAATGTCAAAAGAAATGCAAAAAAGCCGAATGAAATTTTCATGTATCTAATGGATTTAAGATTTGTGAAGGATTAGAAATATTCCACAAAGATGACAACTAAATATTTATCTTCCCCTACCTTTAAACGAAATATACCCCTCAAGTTGCTATTTTGAGGGGTATATTTTATGTTAATGTTTTGTTAATATTAACGTGGCCCTCTTGAACCACCTCCTGAGTGCCCTCCACCTCCACCAGACGAACCGCTTGAACCGCTCGAAGAACCTCCCCATGACGATGAACCAGAGCTACGATTACCACCCCATGATGAGTTGGTATTTGTATTTGTTGAAGTATTTGAATTATTATTCGACCAGTTCCATGAGCTATTTGAACGAGTATTAGCATTTGAAGAATTACTACCCGCTGTTGTTCCACTTGTATATCCATTATCACGTCTTGGACGAGAATAATAATCACTATTTCCACTACTATTTGTATTGCCTGTTGTATAACCTGCATCGGTTCTACTACCACGTGGAGACGTATTATTTCCACCACGATTAGCATTGTAGTCCCCATTATAAGCAGACGATGAATAAGTATTTCGCTGAACTGGTGTACGTGGCACAGGGTTGCTATAATTTCCATTAGCACCTGTTACGCCTGAGCCGTAGTTATACACATAAGTATTGCCATATCTACCATAACCATAAGGGTCATAATAGCTACTATATCCATAAGGGCTATATCCGTAGCCAAAAGGATTGTACGCATAAGAATTGAAAGGACTATAATAACCACTGTACCCAAATGGACTATAATAATTTCCAAAACCAAAAGAGCTATAACCTCCCCACGAATTCCAAGGACTGCTATAATATCCTCCGTAACCCATACCGAATGAAATACCTGGATTTCCGTACCAATTATTAAAACCGTAATTATTGAAAGGAGAATTATAACCACCGCTATTATAACCATTATTATAGCCGTTATTATAATTACCATAACCATTGCTGTAAGGCGTTTGGTTTTGATAATATCCACGAGAATTTATCCAATTCTGTGAATAATATTCATCTGTGCCTTGGGCAGTTTGTTTGTTATTATTTTGTCCTCTATACTCAGGATTACGGTTAAGATACTCCTCCTCTTGAGCTTGGTAATAACGTTCACGACTGGTTAAGGCAGCAGGACGTGCTTCATTTGTGGAAGCATACATATCATCGTAAACCTCAGAGGTTGAAGACTTTGCTACTTGCTTTGAGGAACTACATCCCCAAACAACACTCATCAATGCCGCGACTGAAAAGAGTTTGATGGATTGTGTAATGTTCATGATTTTAGGTATTTGAATTTTTGGAAATTACTCAATTAAAATATTTGAAAACCTGACGAATCTATAAATTTTCAAATTAACGCATTTTCAAATTGATAATTTCGTGTCAAACTTACTACAAAAACTTATCTTTGCAAGATATTTAACACATCATTAACAAAATTATTTCTTGGAAAGTTTATATAGTGCTTAGGTAATATTTATGAGTGTATAAATATCTCAATATGAACACTTAAAATAAACTTCCAATTGTTAATGATAAGACAACTAATCGTTTGCTTTCCCCTATTTATTTAACGAATATATTTTAGGAAATATGTATTTACGTAAAATGATGGCTTAGAATGTGATTAGAGTTTAGGATAACCGTATTTTTAATAGTCTTAACCTAAACTGGGAATTTAATATTTTCGGTTCTACTATATTTTATACAGAATGAGATTCGTCGAACACGGAAGTCGTCCTTTTGAAGGACGACTTCCGTAATTTAATTCCGTGGCTGGTGTCTTCACCTACCCGATATACACATCTTTTATATGTTCCTTGAAATATTGTAATTTAGCGATAAAAATGCTTGTAGAAAAACGATTGTCCCGTCAATACGATTGTTTAGTATCAGCGATGGAGGTTCAACGCACTGTTGTGCTAAAACATCTATCATCGAATCGTAATGAAGAAATTAGCTTTGGTCGCTTTCTTCGTAATCCTCGTATAGAAATGTCGTCAATTTTATCAGAAATAACTCAAAACGTTGCTCATAGCGTATCAGGTAAATCCATTTTACTCATTGAAGATACCACAGAATTAGGATTTGGGTCTGATTCTGGTATCAAAGGCATTGGTAGGTCAGGGCAAGATACTACGGACGGTTTTTACAGTCATCCTGTTTTGGTATTAGATGGGGATGCAAAACACTGTTATGGATTAGCCCATTGTCATATTTTTAATCAAAATCATGCCTTAAAAGATATGGGCTTAGATGTCAAGGCACGTAAAAGGCTTACTAATCAAATTCTTGTAACTACACAGGTTGTAGTTTGTTGATTTGATTGAGACATGGGAGTAATTCTACGCCTCTTTTGAGAAGGGTATCGATTACTGACCTGATAACACAGAAGGCATTTTGACCAGATTTGAACTGC
>JAAFIU010000211.1 GCA_013298805.1 Cytophagales bacterium
AAATTTATAGAGCAGATTGGTAGAGAGGAGGTCATGCCCATCTAAAAAGACATCGGCTTCTACTTTAATGGTATCACCCACGAAGGCTTTCACCGCAAAACGTCCTCCTTCTAATTGAGGCGTAATGTGTTCAATAATGACACGTTGTTGTCCTTGAATGGATGCTGAAATTTGATTCATAAATGTTTATTTTAAAATGGTAAATTGGTTTTATGGTTTTAAAAAATGTATAATATGAGGAATTATTTAGAGTTTTGTTGTACTTCGAAAATATAATTTGAAACAGCATTTTATTCGTTTGTAAAATTTGGCATACTATTTGAGAATACTTATGTAGTTCATTTAAAAAGTGCTTTTATTTACAGTATTAGCAGTTTTGTTCTAAAAATCGTTACAATGATATAAATAATATTTGAAATTATGGTACGAACAGTACAACATACTTAAATAAATTAACCCACTAATTTAAAATAAATAAAAAACCAAACCGCCATGAAAAAGATTATCGCATCCGCACTGATTGTTTTGTGGACCAGTGGTCATGACAGCTTCGCTACCCAAATTGTTCCAGTAGGTAAAGGCGTAGGTGTCGAAGAGGGTATTGCACGTTATTATGCAGCTCATCTCAAAGGTAAATTGACATCTTACGGAGAAAAGTACGATGACTCACAATTAACAGCATCTCATTCAAAATTTCCTCTAAACACTTTGGTGAAAGTAACAAATTTAGAGAATAGTCTTTCTGTACAAGTAAGAGTGAATGATTATTGTAAATGTGAAGAAGAAGGCAGAATTATAAATCTATCAAAAGAAGCCGCTTCTAAATTAGGAATGATGGCAAGTGGTAAGGCTAAAGTACGTTTGGAAGTAATTCCACAGGCAACTGTTGAAAAAACAAGCTATAGTGTATTGTCAAAAGGGCGTGAAATAACTTCTAAAGAAGAAACTAAGGAAAGTAAAGTTTCTATAAATTCGGTAAGTGCTACTTTACCTCCTTTCTCAATAAATAGAACTTATGATATTAGTGGGGTAGAAAAAACGCCTAAGGGTTTTGGGGTACAAGTTACCGCACTGAGCAGTTTAAATATGGTTCAAGACTTGCACGATGAGTTGGTGAAAATGGGTGTTAAAAAAGATGAAATTTATATACAAGTAGGAGAGAAGGATTCAAATAAAATCTTTAGATTGTTATTTGGAGAATTTTATACGAAAGAAGCCGCCAATGAAAAATTAACGTGGTTGTCGCAACATGGATATAAAGGGGTAACTCGGTCGCATTATAATTTGTGAGTAGATTACACTGGTATGAAATAAATAAGCAGTATTCGGAAGTCCAAGCTATTTAGTTCGGACTTTTTTCATGCCCAAAATATTGACGATAATCAAATAAAAAAATGAGTTTTGTTAGTAGAATTTACGGTTTTGTAAGTGATATTTAAACCGAAAATTAAGTGCATCAAAAATAAAATACTGATATTATGAACTTTTTTAAGGTTAAAACAAGCTGGTCAAATGCCGAGTTTATTGTGCTAAAATTAGCAATCGCTTCGGCGTATATTTTTATTGGAACTTACTTCCATGAGTTTTTTAGCCAATATTATTTGCCGATAATTATGCTGTTTGTCATCACGGTCATTTGGTCTTTGTATTTGTGGTTGAGTAAAATGAAAGATGATAAGTAGGGTTTGTTCAATACATTCTGATTTGTCCATCAAAATATAAAAACTTATCTTTACCGACATAAAAATCCTTCTCTAATTGCCCAATAATTGAAGTCAGGAATACTATGTCGAAGAAATTAGTCAGCGAAAAATATATTCTTCTTATTCGTTATTTTTTTAGAAAATATCCTGCCACGCCTTACCTTCTTAAATGGTTATTCATCAGTATTTTAGTGGGTGTTTCGGTTGGGACAGCTTCGGCGGGGTTTCTTATCTCTCTTGATTGGGTCAGTAATTTTCGAGAATCTCATCAGTGGATTATTGCCTTTTTGCCTTTGGGTGGTTTTTGCGTGGGCTTAATGTATCTATATTTTGGTAAGGATGTGGAGGCTGGGAATAATCTTCTTATTGAGATTATCGGGCAGGGAAGTACGGTAGAACCGAAGCCAATTATTCCTTTTCGGATGACTCCATTTATTTATTTGGGTACTATGGTTACACATTTATTGGGTGGTTCGGCAGGACGAGAAGGAACGGCATTGCAAATGGCAGGTGGCATTGTTGACCAATTAACCAAACCGCTGAGACTGACTGAAAGTGAGCGTAAAATTCTACTTATTGCAGGGGTTTCTGCGGGATTTGGCTCTGTTTTCGGAACGCCATTAGCAGGAGCAATATTTGGTTTGGAATTCTTCTTAGTTGGGCGTTTGCGTTACAATGCTATTTTCCCTGCCTTTATTTCGGGAATTATTGCCAACATGGTTACTAAACTTTGGCAGACCAAACACACGCATTATCACATTGATTTTATTCCAGAAATAAATCCGTTAAATCTTCTCTATGCTATTATTGGAGGAGTTTTCTTTGGACTTTGTGCGGCTACTTTTAGTAAAGTTATTCATTTTATTACTTCACTTTTTAAATCCAAAATTTCGTATCCACCGCTTCGTCCTGTTGTTGGGGGAATTATTGTAGCTCTTTCTGTTTGGGCAATTGGGAGTACAAAATACATTGGTTTAGGCGTACCAACCATCGTTGAATCTTTTGAGAATCAACTACCTGTTTATGATTTTGCCTTGAAAATGGCGTTGACTATTCTTACACTTGCCGCAGGTTTTAAAGGTGGGGAAGTTACACCACTCTTTTTTATTGGGGCAACTTTAGGAAATGCTTTGTCGTATTTTATTCCACTTCCGATGGCACTATTAGCAGGAATGGGTTTTGTGGCGGTTTTTGCAGGAGCAACCAATACGCCCTTAGCGTGTACAATCATGGCAATTGAGCTGTTTGGCGTTGAATGTGGTGTTTACGTGGCCATTGCCTGTGTGGTGTCATATCTTGTTTCGGGACATAACAGTATTTACAACAAACAAATAATTGGCGAAGTAAAACATCGAAGATTTGAGAATGAAGAAGGAAAAACGATGGGACAAATTCTTTAGTATTGAGGAGTAATTTGATTGACGAGTTTGTAAACAGCTTCTTAAACTATTGCCTAACTGAATTGGTTAGTTCATTTGTACCCATATCAGTGTTAAATATTGAACTGCTAAAACGAAACGTTTAAATTTTATTACCACTGAGGTAGGATAGGAAACATAGATTTATAACACTTTCAGTTTGAGATTGTAAAAGCATTTATTGGTGCAATATAACTAACCAATTCACCTAACCACTAAATCCTAACACCTGCTACACAATCAATCCCAAAATCAACCCACCCAAGAAAATAAAGAAAGTTGGAATTTTTGTCAGGTGAATAAGAGCGAATGTAACAATCACAGTAGTAATTCCTAAAATATCTACTCGCTGAACCATTGGTACTAAAAACGTACACGCTGCCGCAAGTGTTAAGCCAATAGAAGTGGCATTGATGCCGTCTAATGACGCACGGATTCCTCTATACTGTTTGAGTTGACCCCAGATTCGATAGACAAAAAATATCAAGAATGTTCCTGGTAAAAAGATTCCTGCCGCCCCGACAGCACTGCCCAAAAGTTGTTCGTACCAAGTGCCACCTTTCATAACCAATACACCCAAATACGAAGTCAAGGCGAAAACAGGGCCTGGTAAAGCCTGAGAAAGTGCCATACCCGTCAAGAAATCATCGCCTCGAATTAAATGTTTAAATTCTACAAATTCTGTATAAAGCATTGGGGCTAAAACTTGTCCACCACCGAAAACGAGACTTCCGTTTCGATAAAAATTCTCAAAAAGTCTGATCGGTTCATAATCCGTAAAATGCCCCAAAACAGCTAAGAATAGTAAAAATCCCCAAAATAGATTGAAATTAGCCCAAGGAATCACCATTTTATGTTTGGTTTGCTTGGGATAATCTTTGTAGTTAAAGGAAGTAAAAGTTCCGCCGATAATTAAGGCAATTGGGCAAACCCAGGGTGATTGATAGTAGAAAGCGAAAGTAGCAGAAAGCAACATTAAAATAATTCCAACATTATTTTTAATGACTTTCTGCCCTAAAATGAATCCTGCGTGGATAATAAAAGCCACCCCAATTGGCTGAATGAAACGAATAACATCTCTATTTTGGAGATATGTCATACCAAAAGCAGCCGCAGTCATAACAGATACTGCGGGAGTAATCCAAACCAATAAAGTTATGTAAGCTAAGTTTGGCCCACCAATTTTATATCCTAATGCCGTAATGGTTTGCGTGGAGGTTGGTCCAGGAAGAAAAGCACAAAGTGCTTGCAACTCAAGTAGTTCTGCTTCGGTCAGATAATTTCTTTTCTTGACGAAGAGGTCAATAAACATAGCCAAATGAACTTGCGGCCCTCCAAAAGAGGTACACGCAAGTATCAGAACGTCTTTCAAGAAAATGAGTCGTCTGATTTTTTTCATTTTTTCAAACCTAATTCAATCAATCTTTCATTCAAAAATTCACCTGCGGTCATGTCAACGTACATTTTTGGGTGTGTCGCATCTACGCAAGATTCTAAACAAGTCAAATTCATTTCCGAACGTGGGTGCATGAAGAAAGGTATCGAGAAACGAGAAGTTCCTAATTTTTCCCTTGGTGGATTTACCACTCTATGAATGGTAGATTTTAATTTATGATTCGTCAAACGGTCAAGCATATCGCCAACGTTTACCACTACATAATCGGGTAATGACGTAATTGGAATCCACTTTCCGTCAGTTCTTAAAACTTCTAATCCTTCGGCAGATGCTCCCATCAACAAAGTAATCAAGTTAATATCACCGTGTGCAGCTGCTCTTACAGCTCCTTCTGGCAAATCGTCAGGGTTGGCAATTGGGAAATAGTGAATAGCTCTCAGAATAGAATTTCCGTGTTTTACTTTATCTTCAAAATAATCTTCGGGTAATGCTAAATATAAGGCAATAGCACGCAATAAATTCTTCCCAGCACTTTCTAATGTACGGTAGGTATGAAGTGTGTCATTTTCAAAATCAGGTAATTCATTCGGAAAAACGTTATCTGGATATTCCTCCCAAATTGGGTCGCCGTCGTCAATTTTAGGTTGTCCGACGTGGTAAAACTCCTTCAAATCGGCAACTTTAAAACCTTTGGCAGTTTCTTTGCCTTTTCCGATATAGCCACGTTGTCCAGCGATACCTTCAATGGCATATTTTTGTTTTAACTCGTCGGGAGAATAAAAAAACTTCTGAACGGTGTCGTACAGTTTAGTCGTATTATCGTCAGTAAGTCCGTGATTTTTAACAGCAACGAAGCCAATATTATTAAAAGCAGTTCCTAAATCTTGGACGAATTTTGCCTTGCGAGTAGCATCGCCAGAAGTAAAATCCGCCAAATCAAGTGATGGAATTGTGTCGAAGATTGTCATGTTTATTTAGGTTTTAGGTGTTAGATTTTAGGTGTTAGGTTCTAAAGAAGTAAACACAGAATTGAAAGGTTATGTTATTAACCTTTCAATTCTAACCTCTAAAACCTAACTCCCAACCCCTAACTCCTATTTCAACGCATTTTCGTAATTTTTGCTTACTGCTTCCCAGTTTACTACGTTCCAGAATGCAGCGATATAATCAGCACGTTTATTTTGGTATTTCAAATAATATGCGTGTTCCCAAACATCTAAAGCTAAGATAGGCGTACCTTTTTTCTCGGCAACATCCATCAATGGGTTATCTTGATTTGGCGTTGAGGTAATGACCAATTTTTTATCTTGAACAATCAACCAAGCCCAACCAGAGCCAAAACGAGTAGTTCCTGCCTTAGCAAACTCTTCTTTAAATTTATCAAGAGCCCCAAACGTTTTATTGATGTCTTCTAATAATGTTCCTTTTGGACTTCCGCCACCTTTTGGAGACATGACGTTCCAAAAGAAAGTATGATTCCAATGCCCACCTGCATTATTACGAACTGAGACAGGTTGTTTGCCTGCATCTTTCAATAAATCCCAAAGTGTTACTTTTTCTAAAGGAGTACCTGTTACTGCTTTGTTTAAATTATCAACATAAGCCTTATGATGACGACCGTGGTGAATTTCCATGGTCAATTTATCAATATTTGGCTCTAAACTCTCAGGAGCGTAAGGTAATGCAGGTAAGGTAAATGGGGCTGATTCAAGGGTTGTTTGTGCTAAAGTCATTTTGGTTAGCTTATTATTATAGCTACTGCCAAAAGAGAAACTAAACGATTTGAATCCTGACAATGCGAATGCCGATGCCAAGGTTGTTTGAAGAAAATTTTTACGGTTCATGGATTTGTTTTGGCAATTGCTTTTCAAAAATTGCTCGTTTATGTATCACGTACTTATTCATATATAGAGAGTACTCCGTATTCATCTATATTTATCTTAGTGGTTTCGTTTCTTTAGGTTGTTGACCAATGATTTTTATATGATAAACTTGATTATCTTCTGGTTTCACAACGGGCATTTTTATTAGTTCTGCTAAGTTGGGCTTTATTATCGTCAAGTTATCAATATTTTCTAATTCTTTTACCGATTTTTTAATGTTATCCATTCCGACAGGAGGCAATTCTATTTTAGTAATAGCATTTTTATCTTGGTAGTTTTTTAAGAAGTCCAGCATTATGGGAGACGTAGGGATTTCGGGATTGAGTTTTAAGGCATTCTGAGAAAATCCATACAGACAAAATACACAGAAACTAAGGGTGAAGATTAGCTTTTTCATTTGTTTATTGGTTTTAGAATATAGCAATGAATCGATACTATATATTACAAGACAACTTAAATTTATTACTCATAAACAATTCGACTAACAATACTTCTTCCCAAGGTTATTTCATCAGCATATTCTAAATCTCCACCAATTGGTATTCCTCTCGCAATAGTTGTGATTTTTACATTTAGCGGTTTTAATCGTTTCGTTAGATAAAACGCTGTGGTATCGCCTTCCATTGTGGGACTTAATCCTAAAATAATTTCTTTTACCGCCAAATCTGTCCCTTGTTTATCGCAAATTCGTTTTAATAAGGATTCTATCTTTAAATCATTTGGTCCAATTCCCTCTAAAGGTGAGATAATTCCACCCAAAACGTGATACAAACCTCTGTATTGTGAGGTATTCTCAATTGCCAAAACATCACGGGTATCTTCAACTACGCAGACAACGGATTCATCTCGTTTCGGATTATTACAAATTTGGCACAACTCTTCATCCGAAATATTATGACATTGCCGACAATATTGAGTTTTTGTCCGCATCGCAATAATCGCTTCCGATAGTTGAAGTGTCTGCCGTTCATCACGTTTCAATAAATGTAAAGCCATTCTCAAAGCGGTCTTCTTTCCAATTCCTGGTAATTTTGAGATTTCTTCTACGGCACTTTCTATGAGTTTTGATGGATAATTCAAGGTAGTAATAAGTTATGAGCGATGAGTTATGAGTTTGTTGTGCGAGGTAAAATTCCATTTTCTGTTTTTGACTCATCACTTATAACTCATAATTTATCACTACATTTTAAACAACTTTTGCATCAATTCCTCGACGGCAAATGTCGTTTCGCATCGGAACGAGTTCTTCAAATGTTCCTTTTTTTACTGAACATTTACCTTTGTAATGAATCAACAAAGTACATTGTTCAGCTTGCTCGGCTGAATGCCCACATACATCAATGAGGGTTTCAATCACAAACTCAAATGTATTTATATCATCATTGAACACCATAAGGTCGTATTGGTCAACGTCAATTACTTCGTCCAATACATCTACGTCTTCTTCAAATTGTT
>JAAFIU010000138.1 GCA_013298805.1 Cytophagales bacterium
TCAAAGCACTTTTAGTGAGGTTTGAATTCTCAGTCAAAAATTGGGTTGCGTTGCATTTTATCGCATTCTCAGTCATTTTTTTACGTAAAATCAATAAAAAAATAAAAGTTTAAACAGCTTCAATATAAAATGGGGTTTTCCTCAAAAAGTTTGGTATTTGGATTCTTTAAAAATCCATACGTTAATGCTGGATTATCTTTTTCTTCGTCAATCTGTATAGATTGAGAAAATGAATAGAATGAAGTAAAAAAAAAGAGAAATAAAAATGGTTTCATCGGTATGATACGAATTTGTGTATTTAAGTGCTTTTTTTTCAATTGGAGTTGATGAACTTTGTGACCGCTCTAATATTGTGTCGCATGACAGCCAGCCAGTTAACCCACCCCACCAACTTTATTGCTGAAATTAAATTTGCACGGAAAAATTCAAAAAAGCAAACAAGTGCAGAAGTAATTTGATTGTAGGAAAAAGTGACCATGCCGTCGCTCGGCCAATGTCATTAAGTTAAGGAAAATAAGTCAGAATTGAGAACAAGGAATTGAGAATAAAGAAGTGAAATATCTTCTGCAAAACTTCTAAAATATACATTCCTTGTTCTCAATTCTGAATTAAAAATGCTTAACTTAATGACATTGGGCGAGCGACTGTGGGAGTACTTTTTTTACCGCATGAAGGAGGATAAATTTTATTTTTTTACTGTAGCTAATGCTTCATCAGCCAATCCAGTGAAAGACCTATCCCAAACATGAAAAAATTAAAACTTAAAAAACCTAAGATAAAAGTAATCGTTGATTTTACGTAACTCATAATTTTGCTCTTATCAAAAAACTGAGCAATTGCCCAAGAGCAATAAATAAAATAAATAAGCCCTCCGAATGCTCCTGCATCTATATTTGCTACACCTTTCATCAACGCAAAGACAAAGCCAATCAACATTCCCATTCCCGTCACAAAGCACATCAGGATGAGGATTTCAAAAAGATTATATTTATATTTTTTGAAAAATAATTTTGCCCACGAAGCAACAAATAGCCCTATGATGATGTTTGCATAGCCTAAATGACTTTTTATCCAACCAAAAATTGCATTCGTTATGGGCGTCCCTACGTTATTAGAATGGGAAATGAAGCCATCTTTTATCTTAAAGAAATTGAGTGTTACTGTATAAACCAAAGATGCTACTATAACGAAAACAATGGGCTTCACGAGCCTGTTTCTATCATCATGAATGAATGATTTTACGCTTTTTCCTGGTCTGATTAAGAGTTCCTTAATGGTATAAAAAATACCTTTTTCAAAGTGTAATAGGTGTTCGATTTCGTGTTTTACATAATGTCCATCAATTCGTTTTAACTGGGTTGGTCGTCCACAATTAGGGCAATATTTTTCAGTTACTGGATGGTTGCAGTGTTTACAATTTGTCATATTGAGGTTTTGCTTTTGATTTCAGCTTGATTTTTTTTCAGATTTTCAGTATTTCTATGAATGATATATGCCGACATTAAAGGCAGTAGGGTGTGAATGAAATTTGCACTATGCTTAAAAATTGCATACAAGGTTATACACACAGCAATTCCTGCAATTACTAATAAATGCGATGATTTTTGTTTAGTTTTTTGCTCTTCTATGATTAATTCTTCAAGTGTCAGTTTTGAATAATCTTTTTTGTCGAACATGGCTTGTTTTGGGGGTTAAATTGTGACTTATAATGTGAGTGCTTGATATTGTACGTAAAACTACACCAAAACCTCCTTAGCCACCAATAAAATTTCCTCAACAAATTCTCTTGAATTGCTTAGTCTTGGCACTTTGTGTTGTCCGCCCAATTTTCCACGGCTCCGCATCCATGTGTAGAAAGTTTCTTGAGGTACAACGTTAATTTTTGGGGATTTCAATACCATGTCTTTGTAGCGTTTGGCATCGTAGTCGGAGTTGATTTCTCGGAGGGTTCCGTCTAAAACTCTATTGAAAACTTCTTGATTATCAGGCTCTTGAGAGAATTCAATTATCCATTCGTGACACCCTTGTTGGCGGTCATTCATATACACAGGCCCAGCGGTGTAGTCGGTCAAAACTGCCCCTGTTGCTTCGCAGGCACGAGTAATGGCACGCTCGGCATTTTCTATAATGAGTTCTTCGCCAAAGGCATTTATGAAGTGTTTTGTTCGTCCCGAAATCTTGATTCGGTACGGATATTTGGAAGTAAATTTTACGGTATCGCCAATTTTATAACGCCACAAACCCGCATTGGTAGAAATCACGATGGCGTAGTTTTTATGTAATTCTACTTCGTCGAGTGTTAGTGTTTTGGGGTTTTCATTCTCAATTTCTTCCATCGGAATAAATTCGTAGAAAATGCCATAATCCAACATCAAAAGCATTTCGTCGGGACGAGCAAAATCGTCTTGCACCCCAAAAAAGCCTTCCGAAGCATTATATATTTCGAGATAACTAACTGATTTTGAAGGGAAAATATGAGTAGCAAACATTTCACGGTAAGGCTGAAAAGCAACTGCCCCGTGAATAAAAAACTCGAAATTTGGCCAAACTTCAAGGATATTTTGTTTACCCGTAATTTCTAAAATTTTCTCAATCAACACCAACGTCCAAGTGGGTACACCCAAAATACTGGTCACGTTTTCTTGAGAAGTAACTTCCGCCATTTTTTGGATTTTCTCTTCCCAAACATCCATCAAAGCTACGTCCAACGACGGCGTGCGGATTAATTGAGCCCAAATCGGGAGGTTTTTCATCACCACTGCCGACACATCACCCATTAAAGTTCTGGAATTCAATTGGTTAGAATACAAACTTCCGCCAATAGAAAGCCCTTTACCCGAAAACACTTCGGTGTCAGGTTTATTAGCAACCAACAGCGTCATCATGTCTTTTCCGCCCATGAAATGACAATCGTCAAGGGCTTCTTTCGAGACAGGAATAAATTTGCTACGAGCGTTGGTTGTACCAGAAGATTTTGAGAAAAATTGAATGTCGGAATGCCACAGAATTTCCTGTTCGCCCCGCATCATACGTTCTATATACGGGAAAAGATTTTCGTAGGTAGAGATGGGGACACGTTCTTGAAAATCTTTGATAGAGCTAATAGAATGATAATGATACTTCTTGCCCCACTCCGTCAACATTGCCGACTGGATTAAATTCCAAAACATTTGCTCCTGCGTCTCCATCGGTCGTTCCATAAACGACTGGATACGGGGCAACCGTCTTTTCATGAGCCAAGCAATAGTTTCGTTGAGGATGTCCATTTTTGTTTAGGAATTATGGGCGGCAGGCGTTCCTGTTGGGGTTGGGGTTGGGGATTAGACTTAGCAAAAGAACTATTAATAATCTAATTACTAAAACCTAACAACAAAAACCTAAAACCTATCTTTACAAACATACAAGAATTTATTGAATGTCGCAAGAGGGATTGTCAGTACAAACATGGCAAAAACCCTCTATCCATCATTTATGCAAAAACCCTCAAAGCCTTTCCTTCAAATTCCTTATCTTTGCAGTCCCACAAAGTATTAAGTATTAGGTATTAAGTCCTAAGATTCTCTTCATTCACACAAGTTTATCCATACTCAATACTTCGTACCTAATACATAATACTTTCAAAAAAATGATTTCAAAAACATACGCTCCACAAGACATTGAAGCCAAATGGTATCAATACTGGCTTGAAAATAAACACTTTGCGTCGAAACCGAACCCTGACAAGGAACCTTATTCAATAGTCATTCCTCCGCCAAACGTTACGGGCGTGCTTCACATGGGACACATGTTGAACAATACCATCCAAGACGTACTTATTCGTAAGGCTCGTATGGAAGGCAAAGAGGCTTGTTGGGTACCTGGAACTGACCATGCGTCGATTGCAACGGAAGCAAAAGTGGTGGCGATGTTGAAAGAAAGAGGTATTGAGAAAAAGGATATTTCTCGTGAAGAATTCTTGAAATATGCACACGAATGGAAAGATAAATACGGTGGAATTATTCTTGGACAATTACAAAAAATCGGTGCTTCGTGCGATTGGGACAGAACTCGTTTCACGATGGAACCATCTTTGTATGAGGCAGTTATCGATACGTTTGTTCGTCTTTACAACAAAAAACAGATTTATCGTGGCGTGAGAATGGTAAACTGGGACCCGCTCGGAAAAACGGCTCTTTCGGATGAAGAAGTTATCGAGAAGGAAATTATGGCGAAACTTTACTATCTGCAATATCCAATTGTGGGTAGCGAGGGTGAATTTTTGACCATTGCCACCACTCGTCCTGAAACGATTATGGCGGATGCTGCCATTTGTGTAAATCCAAATGATGAACGTTACACGGCATTTCACGGAAAAACGGTCATGATTCCTTTATTAAATCGTGAAATTCCAGTAATTACCGATGAATATGTAACGATGGATTTTGGAACGGGTTGCCTAAAAGTAACGCCTGCCCACGATTTGAATGACTACGAATTGGGGATTAAACATAAATTACCAGTGCTTGACATTTTGGACGATGCTGGATTCTTGAATGAAAAAGCCGTTCTTTATGTGGGTCAAGACCGTTTTGCGGCTCGTAGAAATATCGTAAAAGATTTGGAAGAAGCGGGTTATTTGACCAAAATGGAAGAATATAAATCTATCGTAAAAACCTCTGAACGTACAGGTGCGGTTATCGAACCGAAATTGTCGTTGCAGTGGTTTTTGAAGATGGAAGAACTTTCAAAACCTGCTTTGGAACACGTAATGAATGATGACATCAAATTGTATCCTTCAAAATTCAAGAATACGTACCGTTCTTGGATGGAAAATGTACATGATTGGTGTATCAGTCGCCAGTTGTGGTGGGGACAACAAATCCCTGCGTTTTACCTACAAGACGGAACGATTATCGTGGCAAAAACGAAGCGTGAAGCCTTGCGTAAAGCACAACACGAAATGCAGTTATTTGCCTTGACCGAAGAAGATTTAACCCAAGACCCAGACGTGTTGGATACTTGGTTTTCATCGTGGTTATGGCCAATTTCAGTATTTGACGGAATTGAAAACCCTGATAATGAAGACATTAACTATTATTATCCAACCAATGATTTAGTAACAGGGCCCGATATTTTATTTTTCTGGGTGGCTCGTATGATTATTGCCGGATACGAATGGCGTGGAGAATTACCTTTCCGAAATGTGTATTTGACGGGAATTGTTCGGGATAAACAAGGACGTAAAATGTCTAAATCGTTGGGCAATTCACCCGACCCGTTAGAATTAATTGAAAAGTTTGGGGCGGACGGTGTTCGTTCTGGGTTGTTGTTCTCTGCCCCCGCAGGCAATGACTTACTTTACGACGATAAATTGATTGAACAAGGACGTAATTTCTGTAATAAAATCTGGAATGCCTATCGTTTGGTAGAAGGTTGGACAGTTAACAGTGAACAGTTAGCAGTTAACAGTAACGCCTTAGCAATTAACTGGTTTAATGCAAGAATCAATCAGACAATTGCGGAGATTCAAGATCATTTCTCGAAATTCAGAATTTCGGATGCCTTGCTATCTTTGTATAATTTAGTTTGGGACGATTTCTGTTCAAAATATCTTGAAATTATCAAACCTGCTTACGAGCAACCAATCGATAAAGTTACGTTTGATGCAACGATTGAGATTTTTGAGAAATTGATGTGTTTGTTACATCCGTATATGCCATTTATTACCGAAGAAATTTGGCAAGCTTTGGCACAACGCAAGGAAGGCGAAAGTATTTGTAGAACAGCATTTCCAACGGGTGGAAACGTGAATACTGAGCTTTTAGCCAGTTTTGACGTGATGTTTGAGTTAGTTTCAAAAATTCGTGAGACACGCAATGCCAAACAACTTTCTCCGAAAATTGCTTTGCCATTAGCTATCAAAACGGACAATAAAGCACGTTACGAAAACATCGAATCCATTATTGAAAAATTGGCAAATACGGAAACCATCAGTTACGTTTCCGACAAAGTCGATGGAGCAATTTCATTCGTAGTAAAAGCCGATGAATTCTTTATTATTCTCGAAGGAGAATTGGACGTTGAAGCAGAATTGGAAGCCGCTCAAAAGGATTTGGAATACAATTTAGGATTCAAAAAATCAGTGGAAGCTAAATTAGCCAACGAGCGATTTGTAGCTAATGCCAAGCCAGAATTAGTAGAAAAAGAACGTCAAAAATTAGCCGATGCCGAGTCGAAAATTAAGGCTTTGGAAGAAATGATTGCGAGATTGAAGAAGTAACACAGACTTCAGTCTGTAAGTAAAATTAACACAAACTTTAGTCTGTAAGCACCAACACACTTACAGACTAAAGTTTGCGTTAATTTATAAAATCCACTCCCCCTTAGAAACCCACTGTACCTTCCCTCCTATTCTAATACTAAATTCCCTTTCTGAGATTTTTTGTCCATCGTGGTACAAAATGGATGGTCTTGGAATTTCATAGCCCTGTTCTACCGAAATTTTCACGGAATCTGTTCCCATAAAATTGGTTTTCAATAAATATCCCAATAAACATCCATTGGCACTTCCTGTGGCAGAGTCTTCAATTAATTTCCCGTCTTCTATCAAAAACATTCGTCCATTTAATTGATTTTCAACGGAATACGTTTCTTTGGTAAATACAAAGAAATTCATGGATTTACCCGATGGATGATTGGTTTTGTATAATTCGTTTTTCAATAAAAAGTCCAAAACTTTATCGGCATTGGGCTTCATATTTTGAATTGCCGAAAGACTTTTTACGGGAATAATCAAAAACGCCAATCCCGTAGAAACTTCTAAAATCGGGAATTCGGCAAACATATCTTCTGGCTGTAATCCTAAAATATCCGCTAATTCATGGGCTAAATACTCTTTTCCAAAAATTGGATTAATCTGTTGCATCCAAAGTTTATCTTCCACAAAATCAACGGGGATTTTACCCACGCCCAAATTCAAAACGGTCTGATTTACAGGCTGTTTAATTATTTGTTCTCGAATAACAAAAGCCGTTCCCAAAGTCGGATGCCCCGCAAAAGGGATTTCTTGTTCCGTCGTAAAAATACGGACATCGAAACTTTCCGAAGTCGAAGATTGAGTATTGACAAAAGTAGTTTCGGCAAAATTGATTTCTTTGGCAATGGCTAACATCGTTTCCGAAGCAAGCGAATTATCGTGTTCAAAAACGGCTAATTGATTGCCTTGGTATTTATTTTCAGCGAATACATCGACGATGTAAAAAGGGAGAGTTTGCATAGTGGGATAAAATAAATATGGCATGAGCTTCCCCATGCCACACTGTAAAAATAATTATTTTTATGCTAATAATTCTGACACAACTATCTCAAAATCAGGCAATACAGGGCTTGCAGAACAAATATCGTTTTCGATACATATTTTTACGTCTCTTCGAGAAGTATAAACATAAACCATTTTAAGTTCTGGGAAAATATGCCAAATTACTTTAACGCCCGCTTTGAAATATTCCGTTACTTTTTCTTCAACTCGATTGATATTATCCGTTTCTAAAAGGATTTCAATAACAAACTCTGGAATTACATCTACGCCTTTTTTAGTTTCTGCAATTTGTTCTTTGGTCAAGTAAGCGATGTCTGGTCGCCTCATTTGAATACCCGTTAATTGAACATCATATTCAGAGACTAAAGAACCTAATTCTAAATATTGCTTTGCAACAAAACTACGATTGGTGTAGTCATAAATGTAAACTTGTTTCTTATTCATTCCTGTAAAACGTATTAATTCACCATCATTCCACTCGTATTTATAGCCATCTTCTGACTCCCAAAGCATAAATTCTGCTAAGGTCGTGGGATAAGTTTGTATTTTATTTTCTGTGACCATTGTATTACTATTTTAAATCAAATGTAGTGAAAAATACAAATTACGAACACTTAAAATACACAGATTATTTACATACTGAATTTTTACATGAAACAGAAGACATCTACGATTTTGGAAAATCGTTTTACAACCCTAAAATCTCCTCAAAGCCATTTCAGAAACCGTCTGTCCAATTGATAATGAGGAGGTTGCGGCTGGTGATGGGGCGTTCAAAATGTTAATTACTTTTTCGTCTTCAATGATTGAAAAATCGTCCAAAAGTCCACCTGTACGGTCGCAGGCTTGGGCTCTTACGCCCGCACCGCCTTCGATAAGGTCAGATTCTTGAATTTCTGGAATTAATTCTTGTAAAGCTTTGGTAAATGCGGCTTTTGAGAAACTGCGGTACATTTCACCCAAACCTGTTTCCCAATATTTTGCGGCTACCTTCTGGAATCCACCCCAAGTGAGGGTTTCCCACAATTCTTTGGCATTGATGTCCATTTTCTTATACCCTTCTCTTCTGAATGCTAAAACGGCATTTGGCCCTGCCTCAATTCCTCCACGCATCATACGGGTAAAATGTACGCCCAAGAATGGAAAATTTGGGTCTGGTACAGGATAAATAAGGTTTTTCACTAAATAATGTTTCTCTGGACGAATCTTGAAATATTCCCCACGGAAAGGCACAATTCTTACGTCAATTGGTTTATCCTGCGACATTTGAGCTACTTTATCCGAATATAGTCCTGCACAATTTATCACCAATTTAGTTTCGTAAGTATTATGTTCAGTTTTTACAATTGACAAAGTATGCCCTTTCGTTACGCCTGTTACTTTTTCACCAAATTGTAAATCTGCACCCAAAGTACGTAATTTATCCGCCATGCGTTGGCTAACTACTTTGTAATCAACAATACCCGTTTGCGGCACCCACATTCCTTCCACACACGCCACGTAAGGTTCGTATTCTTTTACTTCGGCAGAAGATATTTTGCGAATTCCTTCCAAGCCATTTTGTTGTCCACGCACGTAAAGATTGTCCAATTGTTGGCGTTGTTCCTCTTTGGTTGCTACCACTACTTTCCCCGTGATTTCGTAGGGAATATTTTCTTGCTGACAAAATTCAATTAATTGATGATAGCCTTGAATACAATTGGTTGCCTTCAAAGAACCTGGTTTATAATACAATCCAGAGTGAATTACGCCCGAGTTATTTCCAGTTTGATGCACTGCTACTTCACGCTCTTTTTCAAGCACTAAAATCTTCATATCTGGGCGTTGTTCCTTGATTCTGAGAGCAGTAGCCAAGCCAACGATTCCTCCACCAATTACGACAATATCGTGTTGCATATTTCTTATTTATGGTTATTTTTAATGCAAAGATACGAAAAAGCCCCGCAAGATTTTTGAAATTTTGCGGGGCTTTCTATGATTTTAAATTCGTAATTATCAATAAGGAATCGTTGAAAATATTTCTACGATTTCAGTCGTTGTGGCAGGTAAGCCATAAGATGTTAATCTTGCTGCCCAAAGTCCATCATTTCCTACATCAGATTTTTTGATTGTTAGCGTGTAGTCAAATTTTTCCTTGCTGAGAACAGAAATATCATAGACATTCTGTTTTCCATTGGCATCTGTAAGGGCTATTTGCGTTTCATTTGAAAGAAATTGCCATTGTCCATTTATTGTTCCACTTTTAGATTCGCTCTTATAAGTTCCATTTACGTTATAAGTAGTTTTTACTGTGCTAAACTCAGAAGATAAATTAATGGAATTAGGACGGGAAAATTGAGTTTTGGTTATATTTCCTCCACTAATCTTAATTTCGTTATACTGCCAAGTTTGAGATATTAACAACGCTGTTTTAGCTGAATTACCTCCATTATTCAGGTTGTTATTTGGTGTTATTCTTTCATCACAACCTTCTAAAAAAGAAGCAGTTGCTATCAATAAAATTAGCAGTATATTTTTCATGGTATCTTTCATTAAGATATTTATTTTATAAAGATTTTTTTCGGTAATTTGTTTGTAAAACGTCCAAAGTCCGAAAAATTTATCAGAATTTAAAACGAATAATACATCACAAAATGTATATTTTTCGTTTGTATTTAAAAGACAAAATCATTTAAAAACCCTCCTAAATTATGAAAAATATCGTCTTGCTCTTCTTTTTTTTAATTCTTGGGAATAGTAAGGGCATTATCGCTCAAGTAAAAATCACCGAACCCATTAAAAAATATCAACTCCAAATCAGAGCTTTCGACTACGATAGCAAAGATGATTTGGAAGGTACTTATATCAAACTGTACAATCTAACCAAAAAACAATTAGCCGATTCAGCCGTAGTAATGAACGGCTACGCCACTTTTATGCTTGAAAAAGGCAATGATTATGATATTTTGGGACAACGCACACGCTATATGACTCGAAGAGCAAACTTTAATGCTGCCTGTTATTTGCAAGACCCTAAAAAGGTTTTTTGCGTATCAGGTATGAGTATCGAAAATGTCTCGAAACAATCAAATGGTATTGATTTGATTGAAGGGGCAATTGCTTTGAAGAAAATCAATTTTGACGATTCTTTTAAAATTGAAAATATTCGCTACGACCTCAATAAATGGGATATTCGTCCCGATGCAGCGAAAGAATTAGACCATTTAGTTCAAATATTGAGGGATAATCCGAACATTGTAGTAGAATTAGGCTCACATACAGACTGCCGTGCCAGCGATGATTATAACTTAACATTATCACAAAAACGTGCTGAAGCAGCAGTTAAATACATCATCGAAAAGGGGAAAATTCCAGCCAATAGAATTACCGCAAAAGGTTACGGAGAAACAAAATTATTGAACAAATGTGACGATGGCATAGCTTGTACAGAAATCGAACACGCCATGAATCGCAGAACTGAAATCAGAATTACGGGATATTTAGTAGATGGAGTACCAATAGATTTAAAGGGAAGTTCGGCGGTATCGGGCGATAAAAATTAAACACAAATAACAAAACAAATTTAAAATGAAATTTTTAAAATACATTTTATTCACAGGACTTACCATTGGCTTTATCAGCTCTTGTTTGAATGAGAAAAATACAGTTACTCCCACTGGTTCTACCAGTACAGAAACAGGGGGTACAACAGGCACAACCACTGGAACGGGAACTACCACAACAACAATAACCTGTACTCCGAGCGTAGCCAGTAACACCAAAGATTCGGTATGTTTCAACACGCAAATTCTACCATTTTTTGTATCAAACTGTGGAAATAGCGGTTGTCACGATTCAAAAACCAGAGCTGAAGGGTACGATTTAACGTCTTACAAAACAATTGTTAGCAGAGGAATTGACTTAAAAAACCCCAAAAACAGTAAACTTTATCAAGAGATGTTAAGCTCAATGCCACCAAAACCTGCGGCAAAATTAGCAAAAACACAAACGGATTTAGTGCTAAAATGGATTACGGAAGGAGCAAAAAATGTGACGTGTAGTATTTCGATTGACACCGTAAATGTTACGTTTTCTAAAACGATTATGCCATTATTGGAAACCAATTGCGTGGGTTGTCATAAAACAGGAACGGTTTCGGGAGGAGTGCAATTGGATAGCTACGCTAATGTAAAAACCTATATTGACAACAAAAGAATGTGGGGGGCAATTAATTATCAAACGGGATATTCA
>JAAFIU010000171.1 GCA_013298805.1 Cytophagales bacterium
TTACGCTGAGTCCACTAAATTATACCGATGGAAGCATCAAGTGGAGTACAGGAGCAAGCACTTTGAATATTGATGTTACGCAAACGGGTTTATACATTGTAACGATAACCTCGACGGATGGTAAATGTATTAGTTCCGCCAAAACACAGGTAACCTTCAAGCCATCGCCCAAAGTAAGCTTAACCGCTCCGAATAGATTATGCCTGACACCCAAAGTAACACAATTGGTTGGTAGTCCAAGTGGAGGAACTTGGCAAGGAACAAACGTGGATGCAACAGGAGCATTTACGGTTACTTCAATTGGGGTTTATGCCGTTAAATATGAAGTAACAGAAAATGGTTGCACAGCCTCAGCGGACAGAGAAATTACGGTTTTAGATGCCCCGATTTTTAGTTTAGGCCCCGACAAAAATATTTGCCGAAACACTACCGATTTGATAGGCGTTAGTAGTCCACAAGCCAGTGTAACTTATCGTTGGAATAATGGACAAACAAGCCCAACCATCATGCCAGAAAGGTCAGGGACATATATTTTAACGGGAACAAAAGGACTTTGCAGAAATGCAGATACTATTGTGGTCACGCTATTGCCAATCCCTGCTGTCTCTTTACGTTCTGAACTCCCGCTTTGTGTACCATCAACCTTACCGATACGCATAGATGCGGGTGGAGGAGTTGGCTTAACCTACAAATGGTCGCCGACGGGGGAGACAACTCGGCAGATTTCGGTAAGTACCGTTGGCACTTACACCGTATTGGTTACGAATACCTACGGTTGTCCAATAACGGCTCAGACTAATGTCATTGACCGATGCGACCCAAGTATTTTAGTGCCAGACATTTTTACGCCCAATGGCGACAATTTGAACGATAATTTCCAAGTTTTTCCAGCTTATATAAAGGAATATGATTTAAAGATTTTTAACCGTTGGGGAGAATTAATATTTACTTCAAAAAATCCAGAAGACCGTTGGGATGGAAAATACAAAGGCATTTTGGTAAAACCTGATTCCTTTGCTTGGGTCATTACCTACATTCCAGAATATTTCCCCGACCAAGGAATACAACGAAAAGAAGGAGCTGTTACGGTGGCTTGGTAACAGAAGGGCTTTCTGCTTTAAAACAAAACGCCTTTTTCCATTGAAATACGCTATTTTTTAAACTTTTACATTTTGTTTACATTGTTTTACAACCATTATTTCTGATTCCCAAACTCTTGCCCTTACATTTGTTACAATCAATAAAACATGAAAGACATGAAAAAAAGCCTTCCTTTTATTTTTTGTATAATAACCTTTTTTAGCTTTGGACAAAAGCATTTTAGCAATTGTTCAGCGGTGTTTTTGAATAATAAAATGCTTGTAAATGAATATTCTCCCGCTGGAAAATGTACGGTTCAAATCACTGCTAAAGGAAATTTGACGGTCAATACAGTTCAATTGTCATCATCAGAAAGCAAAGCAATTGAGCCAATTCTCTTTCAAGTTGCTATCAAGGATAAAGAGACTGGAACGCAGATGTTGGTTTCTAAAGAGAAATTAAAGCAAATAGAAATTCAAAGAGTTTTGGAAAAATGTCAAAAAGGTGACCGTATCATTATTTTGACTTTGGATGATGATTATGCTCTTCCTCACAATGAAATTTTGGTATTTTAAATGTAAAAAATGTATGAAAATGTCAATTCTGAGCATCGTAACTGTGATGCTACTTATTCCGTTAATGTACGCACGAACGAATGAAAAAATAATTTACAATCCATTACTAATGGATGGCGAACCAATTAATTATGAGCAGTTTTCACTGACTTCCAGAGGAATTATTACCATGATTTCCGAAGACTCAAAAAGCAAAAAAGTAATGGCAATTCCATTCCGAATTTATCTAAGAAGAGATAATAAAATCGTACATTTGGGAGGTTCGGCTTCGGCGGATAAATTGTCGGAAATTGAAGTTTCTCAAGTATTAAAATTCGCTAATTTAGGCGATGAACTTGTCATTGAACCCATTGATAAAAAGTTTCAAACTTCCACAAGAGTGTTCTTTTTGAGAAATAATCTTGTCAAATTTATGAGTAATTTTCTTATCAACAGAAACCCCAAAGACGGTTGTTAAGTGTTTATGACAAAACCAACGTGGATATTTATCATCTTGTTTTTCAGCCTTTCGATGTTGTCATTCGATAGGCTGATTGACGTTACGGGCAATCCCAAAGACAATAATTTCCCCGAAAAGGTAAACCTTGCTTTACGCCGAACCGCTCATCATTTACTCAAAGCCTCGGGCGACTCTACTTCTCGGATTGAGCCTGTTAAAATGCTCGATGAACTCACGTTTAAGATTCGTTTGGAAAAGAATTTTAATTATACTTTACTACCAAAATTATTGGAAGAATCCTTCAAAATTCATCAAATAAGCGATGTTTATGATGTTTCTGTTTTGGATTGTAATGACGGAGAACTTGAATTGGGCTATAATTCTTTTGATTTTAAGAGAGATAAAAATGTCCCTTGTGTAGGAAGAATTCAAGATAAAACTTGTTACGATTTGCAGGTGACTTTTATGAAAAAAGTACCTCAAACTGCTTCAAAGCCACTATGGTTAGTTCCACTTTGGGGATTATTTTTGGTAGGATTTATCTTTTGGAATAGAAAAACAACGAAGAACAAAACCGAACCCGAAATAGAGGTTGAAAAGGATCTTTCTGAGTCAATCAAATTGGGTAATTCAAGTTTTAATTTTGTTAATCAAACGCTTTTTTCGGGTAATGTTCAACATAATCTGACTTATCGAGAAGCGAAATTATTGAAGCTTTTTGTTAATAATCAGAATCAATTATTAGAGCGAGATTTTATCTTGAAATCAGTTTGGGAAGACGAAGGGATTACGGTCGGACGAAGTTTAGATGTCTTTGTTTCTCGCCTACGCAAAATGCTATCATCTGACTCAACTGTCCAGATTGTTACCTTGCATGGGGTGGGTTATAAATTGCAGGTGTGAATTGGTAGAGACAAGGCAATGCCTTGTCTCTACTGATGTTTAATCAATTTTCAACTTGTGGTAATAAACATAAGAAATCGCTAAAAGTGCGATGAAAAAGAATGGCAAAAAGGTAAAACCAATGAAGCCGTCCACAAAATAATAACTCAACGAAGCTCCCAAGAAGTCAATTAAAAAACCTGCATAAGCCCATTCTTTAATACGATTTGGTACTTGCGGAAGAATCAATGCCAAAGCCCCAGGCACTTTAAATAACAACAATAATGTACCCATATAAACGGGATAACCCAAATGTTGCATGGCTGCTTTTCCTGCTTCGTCGTTGCGAAAAAGAACAGGCATAACGCCTTCAAATAAGAAAATAATGGTAGTGGTTACCCAGAAGATAATTTTGTCTTTTTTCATGGTTATTTTTTGGTTAATTTTTTCTGATTTTTCGCTACTTGCTTCTCCTCATTCTGCTTCATTCTGATTTTTACAATTTTCTCTACCAATTCTTTTGGAAGCGGTTTTTCAACCGTAAACTGAATCGTTCCTTTCGACGTTTTGTAGTCCTTTAATTCCTCCTTCATTTGCTCGGTTAGTCCGCCAGTGCCACCAAAAAGACTACAATGCTTTTTGTAAGCCGCAAAATACACTAACATTCCTTTGTACTTATACGCAGGAATTCCGTAGCTAATAACTTCCTCGGCTTCGGGAGCAGTATCTCTAATTATTTGTCGAAGTTCTTCTAAAACTAACCTTATTTTTTCGGATTGAAGAGAAAGATATTCATCAATGTTGTTGATTTTTATTGTATCCATATTCAATAGACTTAATAAGTTAATATTTCAGCAAAATATCCGTTTGAAGTCATTATTTCGACTATTTTTTCGGGAATAATCGCCTCGCTTTCAACCCTCAAAATTTTATCACAATCGCTTAAATCGAAGTTTATTTTGCTTTCTGGGAAATGCTCAAGAAGTGTCAAAACAATTCGTTGAGATTCATTTTTCTTCTTGACATTTGTTTTGAAAACTTCAACCATTGACTTTACTTAAATTAATATAGGTTTATCAATTGTTTTGATAATAATTTGAAAAATAATGACTTATCTTTTAAAATCTATCGGTTTTATGATGCTTTTGTTTTACCCTTGTTGCGTTTTATCAAAATTTAATAACCACTGATTTCCAAATTTATCTGTCAATCCACCGAATAATGCACCCCAAAACGTATGTTCAAGCGGATGCGTAGCTTGTCCGTCTGTGGCTAATTTTTGATAAGTATTTTGAATATCCTCTTCGCTACTGCAATTGAGCATCAATGAAGCATTCGTGCCTTTTATCAGTCCTTTGTCGCCCACCATATCTGATGCCATAATGATAAAATTATCGTTTTTTAAGGTCGAATGTAAAATACAATTCTTCATTTGAGACGGCATTTTATCTGCCATTGGTGACTCTCCAATTGTTTGAAAGTAAAGTTCTCCACCCAAACATTCTTGGTAAAAACTCATCGCTTCCCGACAATTACCGTTGAAGGTTAAATATGAGTGAATTTGTTTCATTATTAAGCATTTACGAGTTTTTCAATATCCATTTTTTTCATTTGCATAATTTGCTGCATAACCCTTTGTCCTTTGGCTGGGTCGCTCATTAACGAGCCAATAATGTTTGGAATTATTTGCCACGAAACGCCAAATTTATCTTTCAACCAACCGCATTGACTTTCTTGTCCACCGTCACTTGTTAGTTGATTCCAATAATGGTCAATTTCTTCTTGCGTTTGGCAATCTACCACGATTGAAAAGGCTTCATTGAAGGTATAAGCATGATTTCCTGGGCCGTCCATCGCAATAAAATCATGTTTTTTAAGATTGAATTCAGCATACATGACATTGTTTGTTTCTGGATATGGCACTAAAAAATCAATGGCAGAGTCTTCAAATAGCGAAGTATAGAGATTGATGGCTTCCTGTGCTTTGCCAAATTTTTCATTGACAAATAACATAGAAGGCTTAATTTGTGGTTTTGCCGTTGGATTAACAACGCTAATTTGCCAAGTAAGACCAAATTTATCTTGTAGCCAACCGTATCTTTCGCTCCAATCGTATTTGTCGATGGGCATTAATGCCTTTCCACCTTCAAATAGTTTATCCCAAACTTCGTTGGTTTCTTCAATGGTTTCAAAAGTGGCAAAAATGGAAATGGCAGGAGTGAATTTAAACATCGGCCCACCGTTCAAGCCCATAAATTTCTTTCCGTCTAATTCAAAATTGACCACCATCGGCGATGCCATCGTAACTTTTGAATTCTTGAAAATAGAACAATAAAAATCGGCAGCAGCTTTGGCTTGTCCGTCGAACCAAAGGCAAGGATAAATTTGATTTGTCATAATGTTATTTTATTTCGATTCAACGTATTTCTTAAAATTATTCAAAATTGCTTGCCAACCTCCTTGTTGTAGTTCAATTGGGTTTTCATTTTCTGGATTAAATTTCTCAATAACCTGTACAGAATCCCCCGTTTCAATAAACTCAATTTTTACTTCACGTTCGTCAGCCAATACATATTCAATCTTTTTCAAGGGTTCAACCAAAGTATAAATACCTTCAAAGTCAAAACCGAAGCTACCATCTTTGGCTTCCATACGTGTTAAGAATTGCCCACCCGTTTGTAAATCATTGGTTGCAATAGGAGAATGCCAGTCGTCAGAAGCAAAAGTCCAGCCTGTAATGTGTTCTGGATTTGTCCAACAATCCCAAACGGTTGTTAGAGGAGCATTGATAGAAGATTCAACGATAATGATTGTTTTTTCCATTTTCTAAGGTTTTTGATTTGGTTCTTCTATGATTTATACGGGAGATTGCGGAAGTCGTCCTTCAAAAGGACGACTTCCGTGTTCGACAAATCTAACTCCGTGTAAAGTATAGTAGAACATTTTTTGTAAGACAAAATTAGAATTAATATTTTATAAAAGAATGGTGTAAAAACGACATCATTAGGGGCTAATTACGACAGACACTTTGTTTTCAAAAATATGCCTTTAATATTTGTGAAAATTATTTCAAAATACATTTTCCGATGAAACACATTTCTATATTAGTGCCAGAAACGGCTGTCATAGAAGCAGTTGCCGACCCAAATTATATCTTTAATGCAGTTAATCAATTTTTGCAAGTGTCGGGCAAACCAGCCTTGTTTCATGTAGAATTAGTCGCAAATACCAAAGATGTAAGATTAGGGAATAAGTTATTCTCGGTTCATGCGGATAAACTTTTGCAGGAGGTTGATAAGACCGATTTGATTTTTATTCCTGCCCTCAGTGGTGACATGACCAATGCCATAGAGCAAAATAAAAGTGCAATCCCGTGGATAGTTGAACAGCAAAAAAATGGTGCAGAAGTAGCTTCATTGTGCGTAGGAGCATTTTTATTGGCTTCAACGGGATTACTGAACGGCAAAAAATGTTCAACGCACTGGAGTTTTGCCAATGAATTTAGAGCAATGTTTCCCGAAGTTGAATTAGTTGACGGAAGCATTATTACCGAAGACCAAGGCATTTATTCGAGCGGAGGGGCAAATTCTTACTGGAATTTACTGTTGCATTTAGTAGAAAAATATACCGACCGAGACACGGCAATTTTGGCAGCGAAATATTTTGCTATTGATATTGACCGAGACAGTCAATCTTCGTTTATGATGTTTCAAGGGCAAAAAGACCACAAAGACGAGGAAATCAAGAAAGCACAAGAATTTATTGAAGAGCATTTTCAAGAGAAAATTACGGTAGAGCAATTAGCCGAAAAATTTGCTATTGGGCGTAGAAGTTTTGAACGAAGATTTAAAAAAGCTACCAACAATACCATCGTAGAATATACCCAAAGGGTGAAAATTGAAGCCGCCAAAAGGAGTTTTGAAAGTAGCCGAAAAAATATCAACGAAGTCATGTTCGACGTTGGTTATACCGATACAAAAGCATTTAGGGATATTTTCAAAAAAGTAACGGGAATGACCCCGATTGAATATCGAAATAAGTATAACAAACAAGTAGCTTAATTGGTTTTGTTTACTCGTTGATGTTGTAGAAACGAAGAATAACTCTACGGAATTTTTCTATAATTATGGGATAAAAATACCCCATAATTACCAATCGACCAAAACTCAATTTCCAATCACCAACTGACTTATTTAAAAATTTATGAATCTATTGAGCAATTCCGTATTTTTGTGGAAAATAAGAAATTTAGGATTTTTATTGATAAAATGTATTTGTGAAGAGTTCTGTTAATCATCAATCACTCATTCACAAATCACTAAATAATGTATGCTCAGAACACATAATAATGGCGAGCTTCGCCTCGCTCATGTAAACCAAACCGTTACCTTATGCGGTTGGGTACAACGCACCCGTGATAAGGGAGGTATGATTTGGATTGACCTCCGTGACCGCTACGGTATCACTCAGTTAATGCTCGAAGAGGGTAAAACGCCTAAAGACGTTTTAGACTTAGCTCGTACTTTCGGACGTGAATTTGTTATCTCGGCAACGGGAGTTGTGGTTGAACGTCTTTCAAAAAATGATAAAATTGTAACGGGTGATGTTGAAATAAAAATTACAGAACTTTCTGTTTTAAATCCCGCTAAATTACCGCCATTCTTGATTGAAGATGAAACCGATGGTGGTGATGATATAAGAATGAAATATCGCTACCTTGATTTACGTCGTAATCCTGTTCGTGCCAACTTACAATTACGTCACCAAGTAGCCCGTTTTACTCGTGATTATCTTGATAATCAAGATTTTATTGAAGTGGAAACACCCGTTTTGATTAAGTCAACGCCCGAAGGAGCAAGAGATTTTGTGGTTCCTTCACGTATGAATCCAGGTGAATTTTACGCTTTGCCACAGTCGCCACAAACGTTCAAGCAATTATTGATGGTTTCTGGTTTCGACCGTTACTATCAAATCGTAAAATGTTTCCGAGACGAAGATTTACGTGCCGACCGTCAGCCAGAATTTACGCAAATTGACTGCGAAATGTCTTTCATCGAACAAGAAGACGTTTTGAATATGTTTGAAGGTTTAATTCGTCATCTTTTCACGAAAGTAAAAGGAATGGATTTAGGCGAAGTTTCACGTATGACTTACGCTCATGCCATGAAATATTACGGTTCAGACAAACCAGATATTCGTTTTGATATGAAGTTTGTAACATTGAAGGACTCTCTCTCAGCAGGAGAGGGTTGGGCGACCGACGCTTCGGGTGAGGTTACAGATTTAGTTTCAGGTAAAGATTTCGTCGTTTTTGATTCAGCCAATACCGTAGTGGGTATTTGTGCAAAAGGTTGTGCAGAATACACTCGCAAGCAAGTTGATGAATTAACAGAATTTGTAAAACGTCCGCAAATCGGAGCGAAAGGATTGATTTACTTCCGTTACAACAACGACGGAACGTTAAAATCATCAGTTGATAAATTCTACTCGGAAGAAGATTTGAAGAAATGGGCTGAGGCTTTCGGAGCAGAAAAAGGAGATTTGATTTTAATTCTTCCTGGAGATGGCGACAAAGTTCGTAAGCAATTAAACGAATTACGTTTAGAAATGGGTAATCGTTTGGGACTTCGTGACCCGAAAAAATACGCTGCTCACTGGGTTGTTGATTTCCCATTATTAGAATATGGCGAAGAGGATGATAGATGGTTTGCCATGCACCACCCATTCACAAGTCCAAAACCAGAAGATATTCAATATTTAGAATCGGGAGATTTAGGAAAAATCAGAGCCAATGCTTACGACTTAGTGATCAACGGTGTAGAAGTGGGCGGAGGTTCAATTCGTATTTTCCAAAAAGACTTACAAGCCAGAATGTTTGAAGTTTTAGGATTCTCGGACGAAGAAGCAAAACACCAATTCGGTTTCTTAATGGATGCTTTTGAATACGGAGCGCCACCACACGGAGGTTTAGCATTCGGTTTCGACCGTCTTTGCTCATTATTCGGTGGTTCAGATTCAATTCGTGACTTCATCGCCTTCCCGAAAAATAACTCAGGACGTGACGTAATGATTGATTCACCATCAACCATTGACGACAAGCAATTGAATGAATTGAAAATCAGAACGGTGGTGTAGTACGGGAATCTTTCCTGTGTTGATAGCACGCAGATGACGCAGATAAAATCAGCGTTATCTGCGTGCTATTCTTTTTTGCTTTATTTACAAAGATTGAATAACTTGTTTGAAAAGGACTGCTAAACAAGCATGAAACGAATGAGCGGGACGCTCAATATGATTTTAGGTCGTAGGAACGCTTCGCTAAACCTACGACCAGAAGTGAGGGCGTTGCTGTCGCACGATGGATGGTGGGACACGCATCCACTGGACGGAGAGAAGTTTCCAGCCAAGGAAGGAGAAAGGATTAAATATTTCAGAACAGGGTTATACCAACTACGAGTTCAACTTAATTGTAAATAATCCAAAATATTTAAAAATCACAACTTTTTATGATGAAGCTATTTTTAGACCGACACTTTTATAAGTTTGAATACTTTAAATACATCGGGTATTGCTAAGTTATTCTTAATCAGATATTTATAAAGTCTTTTCCCATGCGTAAAAAGGTTTAGCGTATCTTTTTGA
>JAAFIU010000321.1 GCA_013298805.1 Cytophagales bacterium
AAATAAGAATCAAGAATAGAGATGAACTGAAATTGTTTTCTGGTGAAAATTTAATGGGAGATAAAAGTAAAGGCTTGAACGGAGAATGTGATTTTATCTTATCAAAATCTCCCAGAACGCTTGATTTAGGTTCGCCAATTATTAATATTACAGAAGCAAAACAGGGTGATATAGAAAATCTAAAATCACAAGCTCAAGCTGCCGCTCAATTATTAGGAGCAAGATTCTTTAATCAGCATCATGGTTCGCCAGTTGAAACTTTATATGGAGCGTGTACAAGTGGTTTCACATGGGTTTTTTTGAAATTAGAAAATAACGAAATCTTTATTGATACTGACCGTTATTCAACATCAAATCTGCCCCAATTATTAGGTGTTCTTCAAACAATTATCAATTCTTATAAATGAAAATATCATCACTCATTTTATGTATCTGTTGTTTTATTACAACGCTTTCTTTTGCACAAAAAGCTAAAAAGAAGGTGCATAAAAGAGTGAAAAAAGTAAAGGTTATTACCCAAGCTAAACCTCAACCAGCAGTCGAAGCAAATACGGCAAGTTCATCAACAACGCAAGGGATTTGCGGTACAATTGTCTGGAAATCAGGCAATATGATGCCATCGCCTGACAAAGTTATTCTTCCACCCAAACCAATTGAGCGTGAATTACTGGTTTATGAACTGACCAATATTGCCCAAGCTACTTTACAAAATGGTTTTTACAAAGCCATTGCTTCGACGCTTATAAAAACGGTAAAATCTGATAGTCAAGGAAAGTTTTGTGTGGATTTACCCGAAGGCAGTTATTCACTTTTAGTACGTGAAGGAGATAAAGGTTTGTACGCTAATTCGTTTGATGATAAAGGGAATATTTTGCCTGTGCAGGTTGGTAAAGATAAGGTGTCAATTATTGTTTTTACGGTTGACTATCAGGCAGTTTATTGAGGTTTGATAGTGAGTGATTTTTGGATGAGTGATTGAGTGAATAATCCAAGATAATGAATAGATAATGAAGTAATTAAGGTACACTTTGAGTAGATTTCGTACATAAAAAATGCCCATACTTTGTAGTTTGGGCATTTTTATTATCCTAAAATCTATATTCTAAACATTACTTCTTAAAGCTATCTTTCAAACCTACGGTACGATTAAATACCAAATTTTCAGGCGTTGAGTCAGTATCTAAACAGAAATAACCTTTACGCATAAACTGATAATTTGTTCCGATTTTAGCATCTTTCAAACTTGGTTCGATGAATACTTCAGGAAGTACCGTTAAAGAATCTGGATTAAGGAATTTTTTGAAATCATCCCCAACCTGTGAAGCATCTTCTAAAATCAATAATCTATCATACAAGCGAACTGCCGCTTTGTGTGCGTGAGCCACAGAAACCCAGTGAATTACCCCTTTAACACTTACGCCAGAAGTATCTTCTCCAGAGCGACTATTTTCGATATAGCTACAATGCAATTCCGTAATATTTCCAAATTCGTCTTTCACAAAATCATCGCATTTGATGATGTATGCTCCCTTCAAACGAACCATTAATCCAGGGCCTAAACGGAAAAACTTCTTCATCGGTACTTCCATAAAGTCGTCACGTTCAATATAAATCTCACGACTGAATGGTACTAAACGGTTTCCGGCTTCAATATCTTCTGGATTATTTTCGATTGATAATTCTTCTGTTTGCCCTTCTGGATAATTGGTAATGACTACTTTCAAAGGGTCAAGAACCGCCATTACACGAGTAGCAGACTTGTTCAAATCTTCCCTTACACAGAAATCTAAAACACTAACATCAATCAAATTTTCACGTTTTCCAACACCAATTTTTTCACAGAAATTACGCACAGATGCTGGCGTAAAACCACGACGACGTAAACCAGAAATCGTTGGCATACGTGGGTCGTCCCAACCCGAAACCAATCCTTCTTGTACTAATTGTAATAATCTACGCTTACTCATGACAGTATTTGTCAGATTCAAACGAGCAAATTCATATTGTTGAGAAGGGAAAATATTCAGTTTTTCGATAAACCAATCGTATAACGGACGGTGAACATCAAACTCTAAAGTACAAATTGAATGCGTGATTTCTTCATGAGAATCTGACTGACCATGAGCAAAATCGTACATCGGATAAATACACCAAGCATCGCCCGTGCGGTGATGATGAGCGTGTTTGATACGGTACATCAATGGGTCTCTCATGTGCATATTTGGGTGAGCCATGTCGATTTTCGCCCTTAAAACTTTTGCTCCATCTGGAAACTCCCCTGCACGCATACGAGCAAATAAATCAAGGTTTTCAGCAATTGGACGATAACGATACGGACTGTCTTCTCCCGCATAGTTGGGATTTCCCTTTTGTGCCGCAATCATATCAGCAGGTTGGTCATCAACATAAGCCAACCCTTTTTTGATAAGTTCAACCGCAAATTGATACAAGGTTTCAAAATAGTCAGAAGCGTATAATTCTTGATTATTCGTCCACTCAAAACCCAACCAACGAACATCCGCTTTGATAGATTCTACGTATTCGGTTTCCTCTTTTTCGGGATTGGTATCATCAAAGCGAAGGTTAGTTTGTCCGCCGTATTTAGCAGCCAAACCAAAGTTCAAACAGATAGATTTGGCATGACCGATGTGTAAATAACCATTTGGTTCGGGCGGGAAACGAGTAAGGACACGTCCACCATGTTTACCCGCTGCTAAATCTTCTTCTACAATTTGCTCAAGAAAATTTAGTGATTTTTTTTCTTCTTCCATATTTCAATATTCGATGAGACCGTCGCACGGCTCTTATTTCGATGTTTGTTGTAACTCTATATGCTTGATTCAGTAAATTTATTTTATAAGGACTACTAAATTACGGAATTTTTGGGGAATGGGCTTTGCTGTGGGAGTGGTTTTATCTTGTTTTTTGATTTACTTTGTAGAAACAGTTGATGATACAATGAAAGTAAAGGAATTATATATCAAAAAATACCATCAGTTTGAAGATTTCAAATTAGACTTGACTTATCCCGAAGGACACGAAAAAGCTGGACAACCTTTGGATAAGGTTTGCTTTATTGGACAAAGTGGGACTGGGAAGACGAGTTTGTTGAAAATAATCTCAAAGTATATATATAATCTTCACTTTTTCAATAGAATGGCAGCAACTCATCTTTCTGATATGCGTGATGACACTGCTATTGATGGAATATCTGTAAAACTTCAAGGCATCAAGCAAATAGAAAGTTCATATAGTAATAATTACATAAGTCTTATATTAGATGGAGAGGGTACTTTTATCGCAGGGGCTTTAGATAAAGAATTTTCTGAGTGCAAACCTGTTTCATTATTTTTTCCTGTCGATTTTACAAACAATATAGGGACTTTAACAGATGTAGCTTTATTTAAAGATGAAGAAAATGATTTTTTATATTTTTCTGGATTAATCTATGGTTTTATTTGGAAAGTAATCAATGAAAAAATTACTGAATACAGAGAGACTCAAATTCAGAAAAGTCTTGCCATTTCAGAAATAACAAATAAAAAAGGCTTCAAATCAGAAGAAATATTAGAAGCTGCAAAAAAATACCAAGAGTGGGAACAAAATAATCCTAATCCTCTACAAGATTTAGCAGATAGAGTTTTAGACAAAATTCTAAATAAGTTTAATCTAAGAGTAAGAACAAGATTAGATTTTGAAAAAATTGAAGATGTTAAAACCATTAAGATAGAAACACTTGATGGTCAAGAAGTTCCTTATGATTTTCAGAGTACAGGAACACGTCAGGTTTTTCTTTCAATGCTTCCACTTTATACCTTAAAACCAAATAGAACGGCAATATTTTTCGACGAACCCGAACGCTCATTATACCCAGATATCCAAAAAGAAATTGTTGATATTTATACTTCTTTGACAACAGATTGCCAATTTTTTTATGCCACACATTCGCCCGTCATTGCCTCCTCTTTTGAGCCTTGGGAGATTGTAGAATTGAAATTTAACCCGAAAACAGGAACCGTTTTTCAAGAACTTTATTACGAAGAAGGAAAAGGTCGCCACGTGGATAATTACACTATAAATCCACAGTATTTGCGTTGGGATGATATTTTGCAAAGAGTTTTTGATTTAGATTCGGAAGGAAATGAAAAACGGGTGAAGGCTTTAATGAAATTGGCAACTTTAGAAAGCAAATTAAAAAAGAATAACATCACGCCCGAAGAAAGAGAGAAACTTTGGCAAGAATACCTAAAACTATCAAAATTAACAGGCTGGACTACCCGAATGACCAATGAGAAAAATTGATAAAACCACTATTATATCTACGGCTTATAAAAATTGGGAAGAATCTTTAAGCGAACATCCAGAATACGATTCTTCTAAAAATAAATTCTACTACGATGTTGTGATGAATCTTTTTCATTGCCAACAAGGTCTGTGTGCTTATACCGAGCAATTACTTTGTATTTCAGATTTTTATGATGCACAAAACTGGAAAGATGGTATTTATCAAAAACCTCAAAATTGGTCAGTAAAAGGACAATTAGAACATTTTGATTCAAGCCTAAAGAAAACAAAAGGATGGCTTTGGGATAATTTTTTTATGGCAGATACGGATGTCAATACCAAGCTAAAACGTA
>JAAFIU010000218.1 GCA_013298805.1 Cytophagales bacterium
AAGAAGTTTAGCTGATTCTCAGTCTACTGCGGTTGATTTCCAATTAACAATGGAAATTTGTATGGACAAAGCCATGCAAGCAAGAGAAGTAATGAACAGTGCTTCGCCAGTGAAAATTTCGTTTAACGACATGATTTTGAAAGCCTGCGGTGTAGCCTTGAAAAAACATCCAAACGTAAACTCTTCATGGAGAGAAGACCATATCAGACGTAACAGCCACGTACATATCGGCATGGCGGTTGCCATTGCCGACGGTCTGGTAGTTCCTGTTATTCGTTTTGCGGATACTTTACCATTATCTGTTTTGGCTGCTACTACAAAAGATTTAGGTGGAAAAGCGAAAAGCGGAAAACTTCAACCAAAAGACTGGGAAGGTAATACTTTCACGGTAAGTAATTTAGGAATGTTTGGTATTGAGCAATTTACTTCAATCATCAATAATCCTAAAAACGAATCTTGTATTTTGTCAGTAGGTGGAATTAAAGAAACTGTTGCCGTTAAAAATGGTCAATTCTATGCAACCAATATTATGAAAATCACCCTTACTTGCGACCATAGAGTAGTTGATGGTGCAACGGGTGCGGCTTTCTTAGTAACTTTAAAAGAATTGCTTGAAGAGCCTTATAAATTATTGGTTTAGGGGTTTGGATTTAGGGGTTTGGCATTCGTGTCGAAAAACCAATATTTTCTAAAATCTTATTTACAAAAAGGGTGACGGGTAAATTTATCCTCACCCTTTTTATTTTGGGAATCAGTGAAAATCTGTTTAATCTGCAAAATCTGTGGACTAATTTTATCAAACATGAATCAAAATCCATTAAGAACCGTCAATGTAACTCGTTACGTAACGCCCTTGCGTGAAGGCGGTTCATTGCCCGCCATCGTTGAGGCAGATGACGGTTTTCTGTACGTTTTAAAATTTAGAGGGGCTGGACAAGGCGTAAAAGCATTAATTGCAGAACTTATTGGAGGGGAAATGGCTCGGGCTTTGGGTTTAAAAATGCCCGAAATCGTATTTGCTAACTTAGACGATTCATTCAGCAAAACCGAACCTGATGAAGAAATCCAAGACCTCCTCAAAGCAAGTGTGGGCTTAAATTTAGCGGTTCATTATCTCTCGGGAGCAATCACATTTGACCCCATCGTTACGACAATTGATGCAAAAATGGCTTCTAAAATTGTTTGGTTAGATTGCCTTTTAACCAATGTTGACCGTACTGCCAGAAATACCAATATGCTCATTTGGCACAAAGAACTATGGATGATTGACCACGGTGCTTCATTATATTTTCATCATAATTGGGATAATTGGGAAGCACAAGCCAGCCGCCCATTTATCCAAGTAAAAGACCACGTACTTTTGGCACAAGCTACCGAATTGGATACCGTAAATGCGGAAGCCAAAACCATAATTACACCTGAGCGTATCAATGCCATTTTATCGTTAATTCCAGATGAATGGTTAGAAAACCGAGAAGAATCTGCCGAAGAAGTGAGAAAAGTTTACGCTAAGTTTTTAGAAACCAGAATTGAAATTTCAGATTTATTAGTAAAAGAAGCCAATCATGCAAGACAAACAAATATATGAATATGCCGTCATTCGGGTAGTTCCGAGAGTGGAGCGTGAAGAATTTCTGAACGTTGGCATTATTCTCTATTGCTCGAAGCAAGGCTTTTTACAAGCAAAATATCATTTAGACAAAGAAAAAATTTCCAGTTTTTCTAAACTCATTGATTTGGAAGAATTAGAAAAATATCTTCAAACTTGGGAGAAAATCTGCCATGGTGGAAAAAGTGGAGGTCCAATCGGAACATTACCAATTGCATCACGGTTCAGATGGCTAACGGCAACCCGAAGCACCGTTGTCCAAACGTCAAAAGTTCACCCTGGACTTTGTGGAGATGCTCAACAAACGATGGATTGTTTATTTGAAGAATTGGTGATGTAAGGAAACACAGGAGTTTTTTCTGTGTTTCCTTACTATAAATTATGGTTTGCCTGAACCACAATTTAAAGGATTGGTTCGATTTTCAGAATTAAAATTAATTCATTTTAAGGCGAGGTTCATAGCCCAGATAATTTAAAACAATTCAAACGCTATAAACATTCTCTCTCCAAAACCCGTTTCTTTTCCAACAAACCCATTTCCTCCTTAGCAAAATGGTTTTCAAGGGTAATTAAATCTCCCGTTTGAAGCACATATCGTTGGTCATTTTGCAAAGTTGATAATTGATTTGCCAATTGCTGAACTTTACTCGCTAATTGCTCCATAAATGCTTGTAATTCGTCCATTCCTACGCCAGTAAAGTCCATATTACCAAAGGCAATCCCTAATTTGAGTTCGTTCAAAATTTCTTGGAGGGCTTCTATATTATTTTGGTCGTAGGCGGCTTTTAGTTTTATGAAAACTTGGTGAGCTTTTTCTCTGAATTCTTCCTTGACTAATGGACTATCTGGATGGCACAGTTTTACCGCTTCTCGGTATAATTGCTTCAGTTTTTCTTGTAAAGTTGTATCATTTCCCTGCTCAATCATCTGATTATCTTCTGCAATGGCTGAATTAAACGACTCCCAACGTTGCTGGGCTTCTTGTTCTTGGCGTTTACTTTCTGGCTTTTCCGTCAATTTGGCTTTGCGTTCAAGAATTATTTTTTGTAACCACAATATTTCACCGATAATCGTTTGAAATCGAACTCGATAGGTAGCTTCGTAGAGTTGGATATGTTTCTCAACTTCTGCTACTGCTATTTCTAACCAACTAATTTGAGCGTTGTATAATTTGATTTGATTTTGAAGCGATTGTACCAAAGGCGACAAAATCACACCTTCGTCTTCATTGAGTATGCCTGTGAGAAGTTCAAACTGGATTAAAAAATCATCAATTGCCTCTTGATTGTCGGTCAGCATGATGGATTCGCTGTTTTTATAAAATCCGTTGTAGGTATAATTTGCCGAACCTGTTAGTAAAATAGCTTTATCAATGATGCAAAATTTGTGGTGCATAAATGCCTTATCCGCCACAATGAGTTTACCGCCTATCTGTTTGAAACCATTAAAATCTAATGAATAGGATTCATCAAAATTCTTAGAATCGTTGGAAAGTACAAGTATTACTCGCACGCCAGCTTTACGTTTGTAAAGCAATAAATTCAGTATGTCTTGGTCGGTAAACCATGCTACCGCTATTTGAATACTTGATGATGCCGTTTGAATTTGTTCCAGTACGAGTGGTTTTAATGCTTTAAAATATACTTTCATGGTTGTAGGATAATAAGGCTGTAATCGTCGTCTTCGATATTAGGATTGTTTTTGATGTATTGCCAGAAAGTTTCTTCACTTTCGAGGGCTTTGGAAATGGTTTTGAGAAAGCCCTTAAATTCCATTGGGTTATGTTGATACTGTTCTAAAATATACTTGCTTATGGCATCGGTTGCTAATAAACAGACAATTTCATCTTTAGAAATTGTACCCGACCGAAAACCTAATTCATTAGGGAATACCGACCAATTGAGTAAGTGCGTACCTCCCGAAAGTTCTTCTGATTTTTGAAAAGGATAACTTTCCAAGTGATTATTGGCATAAAAAAATACGTGACTATCTCCAAAAGTAAGCCAACGAAATTCATTTTCTGTTCGCCAAACCGCCACTAAGGTACTGGCACTACCTTCTTGATAAAAACGTTTGAGTTGGAAAACGTCCTGTTGCATCAATGGCTCATATTGTTGCACAAATGTCTCCGTCAATGGTTCTAACCAAGTAATAAATTCCTCAAAAGTGTGAATGGGAGCATCTGGTAGATGTTTTAGTAGAAATTCTGCCCACTCTCCACACAAAATACCTGTCCCCCCCGCACCGTCCGCCAATGCCCATACATGAGGATGCTCTACCCAAATACGGTCTTCGTTTGGGAGAGGTGATGGGCTATTGTGGGTTTTGGAAATGGTTTGGGATTTTATCACGGAGGTAGGTTTTGATAAAAAATGAGCCAAGTCCATCTTTCAAAAGATAAACTTGGCTTTGGTGTTTTAAATTCTTTATGTCATATTGCCTAAATAGGTTTTTGCTTTGGCAGTTTTTCGATGCCTTGCAACATAGGAAGCGTATTGACTTTTGAGAATGTGCGTGTTTTTTTATAATTAGCAATGATATTACTAATCATTTGTCTATCCTGTGCCGTGAAAGTAGAAGGAGCAACGATTAAATCAACGCCTTCTGGTTCTTTTATATATCCCATATTATTAGTTATTTGTTGGATAATATTGTCTAATTAATTTTAGAGCTTCGTGTGGGAAAATTACCATTTTATGCCCTCCTACATGAGTAGCTCCTAAACTTTCTTCATAATGTTTGATTAACAAGGTTTTGGACGTAAAAGAAACAAAACCTTCATATCCTTTGTTCCATGAAACTTTGCAAGTATAGGCAAATAAGTTGCCTGGGACTCCTTGATATAGTTTATTCTTTCCTAAATTGAAAGGAGCACTTTCTACAAGATGTAAATAGTAATGGTCACCGTAGTCACTTATGCTTGCCAAGCCTTGTATTGTTATTGGGTCTTCCAACGTAACTAACTTTAGCAATATTCTATCTGCAAGTTTTGCCTCTGATTTCCATGAAAATAACCATCCATTTTTCTTGGTAATGGTTTTCAAATCATCTTTTGATAAAAGTTGTACATCCGTTTGAATACTCTCATTGGTTAAAGTATTCAGAATACTGTTTGTCAGCTTATCAATCTCAACATTTAGGTGGTATTGGTTTTCAGGATTCACGATATAAAAGTATAAAGAATAACCGAATAGTTTGGGTGTTTTTTTAATTAAAAAAACTAATTTTACGACGTATTCCCCGAAACCGCTGGCTTGCCATGTGTCGGGGTATTTGTTTTTTATAGGGTTTTTGTTTTTCGCCTCTGAAACATCAATCAAGGGATTGTCAACGGAAGTATTTGACTGATAATAAATTAAATGGCAAGTTGCTGACGCAAGATGGATGGTGGGCACACCATCCACGGGACGGAGAATGTTCTACCGACCAAGGCAATAGGATGATTTTTCTTAATTTAGTTTTTTCTTTGGTTTAATAGTATTTGGCATACCAACACCTGTTCTTGTGTAATAAGTTTCTATTTCATCTTTGTAATTAACAATCTGAATCATTTCATTTTGTTTCTCTTGTCCTAAAGGGAAATTGTTTTCAAAGTAAAAACCAAGAATATCTATTTCGTCTGTAAACTCAATATCATCTCTGTCATATAAAGCAATGCGGTTAGATAAATATTCCTTAAATTCATTTTCATTTTGTATTAAGTCTGCGAAAATCATTAAGTCATAAAGAGAAACAATCCAAGTCCACTTAAATTCAGGACTTAATATTCCAGATCTAATTAAATATTTTAGGTTAGCTGAAATAGATGAAAAGTGTTCATAGGTTACCGATATTTTAAAGTATGATTGAATTTGAGCTTTATCAATTGTCAATGTTTTTCTCACCCCACCTTCAATATAATTAAAAGTTGGGTCGAGGGTCTCTTGGATATATTTTAAGGCTCTATAACATTGAAAAGAACCTTCGTTAATAGTTTCTTGAAGTCGGTCTTTTAAGCCTTTTAACGCACCTCTCCGATGTTTTGTATTTAATTCACCAGCTTTTACTTCAATAATGTAAAGAGTATCTGCGGAAATTCCGATAATATCTAACTCTGGTTGTTTGTTTTGACCCTTTTCTACGATATGGTATTTCAAAGAATGGAAGAATGTAACCGTAGGTAATAATTTTTCAAATTGTTTCTTTGTTTTCAACTCAATATAATTGTCTCGTGAATTTGGATTGCTATTCCCTTTAAATGAGTTTTCGTAATAAACTGCATCCGCTGATTTTATTAATTCTTCTGTGATTTTAAAAATATTTCTAAATGCAAGATTTAGAGAAAAGTGAAAATACTTTCCATCTTCTTTAACAAGTGGTTTCAGATTTATTAAGGTATCGTTTAAAGGAAACCCTTTAAATTTTGGCGGTTGAAAAAAGATTGCATTATAACCAAATTCAAGTGATATTTTTTCAAATATTAATTTCTCTTTTGCTGTTTTTGGAATAACCCAAAATACTTTGCTGTAACTTTCTACACTATCCAAATGATGTGAAATAATACTGTCAGGTACTTCTTCATCAAACAAGTCGGGATTTTCCGCAGTGAATTGTCTGATGAAATGCATTCCAGTTTCTCTCATTCTATTCGTAATATTTTCCTGACCAATTTCTTCCATCCAATCTGTTAATCTTTTATGGGCTTGTGTTGCACCAAAAGGATTGCTAACTTTGGAATATACCAAACTGTCAAGTTTAGCGATTGTGTTATAAATATCCTCAGAGTTGAAACCATAATACTGTTGAAGAAATCCATCAAACGGTTGAAATATTTCTTTATAAAGTTCCTGAATATGAATATGATAACCATCCCCACGAACGTTTATTGTATATTGCATTATGCTTGTCCTTAACCAATGGTCAAATTCATTTCCACCAATTGGATTCTCAGCAGCAAGTTCCCAAAAATTGATGTTCAATTTAATTTTGGAAAGCTGTTGATATATACTTTCAATATTATCTTGAGTTGGTATAACACCTTTATTTGAATTAGGAGTTGCTGTGGCAATATTCATCACATATTCTAAAAGAATTTCTATTTCACCATTATCTTGAATAAGTTCTTCTTGGATTTCTTCATTATCAAGTTTATTAAATGTTGCTAAGAATTGGTTATAAAATGTAGGTGTTGATTTGATAAGTTGTGCTCCAAGTCCGCCTAAAACATAAACCTTGTCGAATTGATTAATAAGATTTATTAGTATTTCAATTTCATTCTTTATCCATTCAAAGTAGCGAGGTCGGTCTTCTCTTGCTCTTTCAATTGCATATTTGTATTTTTCTTTGAGGTCGTCTGTAATATTTATTGCTTGCATGTTCAATCTTTTAAAATGTTTTATAACTCCTAAATAGACGAAAATTTCATTGTGTAATTGAGAGTTATTAGTACCCTACCTATTTAGACGTTGTAAAATTCTTGAATATTTTTTTGTTTGTGACTGTTCCTCCTTGCTCGCCGTTGTGGGTGAAAACACCCCACATCGGCGAGCAAGGAGGAACACCCCCCGAAATTAAATCAATCAAGAAGACCATAAAAAGATGACTGATTTATTTTCAAAAAATACTTCGAATAGTTTCAATTAATTATGTCTAAATTAACTGTCTTCTGGATATTATCGTAAGCATTTTCTAAACTCCCATTTTTTTCATACAGTTAATTCAAGTAATAAGTGTAACTATGACAACGAATAAGTAAACTATATTTTTAGCAAAGTGAAAATATTAATATAATTTAATAGTGTTTATTACAGGTTAAACGCATTTAAATATTAGAAAGTAGCTTTATTAGATATTGGTCATTCCACCCTGCTAATTTTCTTCTACTTTTGATACTTTCTTTATCAGTTACGTTGTTAAGTAATTGCAAAGATA
>JAAFIU010000317.1 GCA_013298805.1 Cytophagales bacterium
CAGCCACAAATTTTTTGGGACAGCCACTGATGTCTGTATAGTTTATCACAATATTTATACAAAATATCGTGTTGGTTTGTCCCAAAAATTTCAATAATCAAATTATCCTAATAAAGTTTATTGTGATTTAGTGAATTGTGATTTAGTGATTATTAAAAAATACTAATTCACTAATTCATGATTCGCCATTCACTAAATCACAACTCACTAATTCACCATTCACTAACGCACAATTTAATAATCCTCCTTTTATCATAAATTAATTGCGTTTATCGTTTTGACTTTAGAAATTTGACAAAATTTACTCTAACGCTTTTAATCCCCATTCTACCAAAACATGATTCGTAAACTTTATGCCTTTTTGGCAAGCACTCTGTTTATTGCAACCGCTTTTACATTCACCGAGGAAGGTGGAAATCTCGCCGAAAAAATTGCCCTAAAACTCGAACAGTATCGACTAACAACTCCCCAAGAAAAAGTATATCTCCATTTCGACAAGCCCTATTACATGGCAGGAGAAACGATGTGGTTTAAAGGTTATCTTTTTGATGGAACAACTCATAAAATAGACTCCGTAAGTCGTGTTTTATATGTTGATTTAATTGATAATACTAAAGGTAAAATTATTGCCAGCAGAACGTTGAAATGCGAAGGTTCAACTCATGGAGACTTTCTATTACCTGACAGTTTAGCAGAAGGTGTATATCATATTCGGGCATACACTAATTATATGAAGAACTTTTCGGAAGATTTCTTTTTTCATCAAGATTTTAAAATTTGGCAAGGCTCAATTAAAAATCGTTTGTCCGACGACAATGCCCTATAATTAATTCAAGCCTCAGATGTTCAATTTTTCCCAGAGGGTGGAAATGCTGTCGTTGGAATTACCTCTCGAATTGCATTCAAAGCACTTAATGTTGCAGGAAAAGGGGTTGATGTTCAAGGATTTGTCTTGGATAACACCAAAGATACAGTAGCTGCATTTCAGTCAGAACATTTAGGCATGGGTTATTTCAGTTTCACTCCCGAGGAACAAAAAACATATACCGCCTACGTTAAACAAAATGAGGAAAAATATCTTCCATTTGCCATACCAGCAGCTTATGCCCAAGGATTTACCATAGCGGTTGATAATTTTAGCAATAAGGAAAAAGTTAAAATTTTTATCTCAAATAGCTCACCCAAAACTGCGGATAAGTCACAAGAATTAATCATCGTGGCACATCAAAGAGGTCAATTATGTTTTATGGCAAAAGGCAATGAAACACAAAAAGCCTTCGGTATTTCTTTACCAAAAGCCAAAATTCCAGACGACGGTATTGTTCAAATTACTTTAATGAATGCCAAAGGCGAACCACTGTGTGAACGTTTGTTTTTCCATAATCAGAATCGGCAACTTAACTTAAAAATTACACCCGACAAAGCAACCTACAAACATCGTGAAAAAGTAACCTTAAATATCGAAGCATCAGATGCTGATGGAAAACCCGTAGAAGGCAATTTTTCGGTAGCAGTTACAGATGCACAGCAAGTTTTAGCCGATCCTTATCAAGAAAATTTGATGACTTATTTGCTGATGAGTTCAGACGTAAACAACTTATCAAGTTCTGATTACTATTCCACTTTAAGAGGAAATATTGAACAACCAGCCTATTATTTTAATAAAGAAAATACCGAAGCGAGTCGCCACTTAGATATATTAATGATGACGCAAGGTTGGCGAAGATTTATCTGGAAAGACTTGATGTCTGACAAGCAACCTAAATTAGAGCATTTCTTAGAAACAGGTTTAGAAGTAACAGGAAAAGCGTTAAAACCAAATGGTAAAATTGCGGATAAAGTTACCTTAACCTTGATGGTCAAAAGTGGTAGCAAAGAACCTATTTTTCAAATGGGTATGACTGATTCTTTGGGCAGATACGGGTTTTACGGCTTGGATTTCACAGATTCTACTCAAGTTTTTGTACAAGGAATGAAAAAAAGTGGCGGAAAAAATCTTGATGTAACCATTGATAGAATGAAACCTTCGCCTAAAGCCAGAATTATCAAAACACCATATAAAGCTATTGAATTTAACGCCCAAGAGTTAGTCACTTTCTTAAAGCGAGCCAACGATGCCATTGAGTTAGACAAGAAAATGCGGATAACTTGGGGGGTTAAATTGTTGGATGGCGTAACAGTAAAAGCTAAAAAAATCGAAGAATCAGACCCTCGAAAAATATATGCAACACCTCAAAGCTCCATTCAAGTCAATCAACAACTTTGTGCAGGAGCAACTAATTTGTTCCAAATGATTCAAGGAAGAGTTGCAGGAGTACAAGTATCACCTAATAGTCAGGGGGGATATTCGGTATTAATCAGAGGGGTAACCAGCATGACTGGTAGTAATGAACCCCTATATTTATTAGATGGTATGCCAGTAGATGGAGATGCACTAACATCTATTACTCCTTGCGATGTGGACAAGATTGATATATTAAAAGGATCAGAAGCAGCAATTTTTGGTTCAAGAGGCTCAACGGGGGTTATTTCAGTTTTAACAAAAAGAGGTTCAGGAAATTATGATTACTCCAAAGACCCTGTGTTAGGAGTTAGTCTCCAAAAAAGATTAGGATATAGTGTTTCACGAGAATTTTACGCTCCAAAATATGACGTAGCCATCCCAGACCATATCCGCCCAGATTTTCGTTCAACGCTTCATTGGCAACCCAATGTCAAAACCGATGCTACTGGGAAAGCCAGTATTACCTATTGGAATACAGATGCCTCAACAGACATAAATGTAATTGCTCAGGGCGTTTCTACACAAGGAAATGTAGGCATTGCAAAGGCGATTTATGGTGTGAAGTAATTTTTTTTTGAAATAGATGAATAGTTAAAGTTGTTAAAATTTTGAATTAGAGGTTCTTTTTCAATTCTTAACAACTTTAACAATTCGTTTTTTATAAACTATCTTTGCAGAAAAAAACAGAAAAGATGGTTCGTATCATTGCTCTCACAATTGCTATTGGAATTGTTATTTATTTCGCCACACAAATTGGACTTTTCCAATATATCCACCCTCATAAGTGGATTATATTATCTTTCTTTTTTGCTATCTCTTATCTCAATCATTTATTGATGCAATTTGGCTTCGCAAAAAACCGTGAAAACTTCGTCCAATACTATCTGGGGAGCGTTGTAGCCCGTCTTATTCTAAGTCTTGCCTTCATTGGAGCATTCGTATATTTAGGTACTCCAGACATCAATATTTTTATCATTAATTTTTTTGTACTCTATTTATGTTATACAGGTTTTGAAATATTCGGATTGTATCGTAACTTGCGACACTTTTAGTAGAGAAAGTCACTACTTTTCATTTAAGTATCTGACAATCAATACAAAAAAACAAAACCACCAGTAAGGACAATTTTATTAATCAACCATATACTTCCAAGAAGCCGTGATGAAGAAAGTGTATTTTTCAAATATTTTTGCTTTTTTATTTTTAATTTCAAGCACCCTTTTTGCTCAGGAACACCATGCAGATTCAACTGCTGCACACGTTACAACTGAAGCCATTTCAACTGAAAATCCAGCTCATGCAGAAGGAGAAGGACACGGCGAAGAAGCCGAAGCTTTCAACCCTGGTAAGATGATGATGGAACACATCGCCGACGAACACGAATGGCATTTTGCCACTGCTGGTCACACACATTATTCAATTCCTCTACCTTGTATCGTTTGGAATAAAGGAGGATTGACCGTTTTCTCTTCAAGTCAATTTAAAGACGAACACCACGAAAATACCGCTTCTTATGAAGGGTTCAAATTGGAGGAAGGTAAAATCGTTGCAGAAGATGGTTCTTTCGTTTTAGATTTGTCAATTACTAAAAACGTTGCCTCTTTATTAATTAGCGTTATTCTTTTATTAGTAATCTTTTTTACGATTGCAAAATCATACAAAGACCGTACAGGAAAAGCTCCATCGGGTTTACAGTCTGCTTTTGAACCAATCATTGTTTTCATCCGTGACGAAGTTGCAAAAACAAATATTGGTGAAAAACATTACAGACGTTTCTTACCATATTTATTGACTGTGTTTTTCTTTATTCTTTTCAATAATATGTTAGGTCTTCTTCCAGGAAGTGCCAACGTAACAGGTAATATCGCCATCACTTTGGTATTAGCTGTCATTGCATTTTTCGTAACAAATTTGAGTGCAAAAAGTACCTACTGGGGACATATTTTTGCCATGCCAGGCGTTCCGAAATGGTTATTAGTTTTATTGACTCCCGTAGAAATTATCGGTGTTTTTATGAAACCAATCTCTTTAATGATTCGTCTTTTTGCTAACATCACAGCGGGTCACTTAATTCTATTGAGTTTGATTGCTCTGATTTTCATCTTCAAAAGTATTGGAGTAGCGGCAATTGCAGTACCATTCTCAGTTTTCATGAACTTAATTGAGATTTTGGTAGCATTCTTACAAGCTTACATTTTCACGGTATTAGTTTCAACATACATTGGAGCTGCCGTTGAAGAAGGACATCACTAAGATTTTGGATTAACGATTTTTGACGGCAGACGTTCCTGTTGCAGGTGTAATCAATAAATCACAAGTGGAACGCCACCCATTCAAAATCACAACTTACAAGCGTATTTTCAAATTAATAAATATAAACAATTACAATTATGTCAATGTTATTAGAAGTTTCTCAAGCGTTAGGTTTAGCAGGTATGGGTGCAGGTTTAGCAGCAATCGGTGCAGGTGTAGG
>JAAFIU010000361.1 GCA_013298805.1 Cytophagales bacterium
TAAATTATGCCTTTTACGTCGATTTATACGAAAATCGGGAACGTCTTGAAAGAAAATTTGCCAGTTCATCTGGCAAAGTTCTTAATTTTATAAATAACTCGCATTTTAAATGCGTTCAACCTGAATAAGTTATTAAAACAGCGTACTAAATCTTAACCACTATTTAGAGGCGGAAATTCTTTTTCGTATTTTTAGAAAAAAAACAAATTTAGCCAATCAATAAATCATGCTCACTTGCCAAAAATCATTATTTAGTCTCGACGAAAGCGTCCATTATATCAATTGTGCCACGATGTCACCCAATTTAAAATCAGTTGAACAAGCTGGAATTGAAGGTATTCTACGAAAATCTAAACCGCACCTTATCACGCAAGAAACTTTCTTTGAAACGACTGAACCCGTTAAAAAACTGTTTGCTCAATTAATTAATTGTCCAGACCCTGAGCGAATTGCCTTAATTCCGTCCACATCTTACGGCATGGCAATTGTTGCTCGAAATTTGGCTTTCAAACCCAATCTTCGGGCGGGGCAAGAAATTTTGATGGTTCATGAAGAATTCCCTTCTGACGTGTACGCATGGGAAGGAGTTTGTATGGACAAAGGATTGAAAACTAAAACCATTCTGCCTCCAAACACTTTGGAAAATCGTGGTAAAATTTGGAATGAAATGCTTATCAATTCAATCAATGCCAATACGTGTATGGTTGTGATTTCGCCTACACATTGGGCAGATGGAACTCGGTTTGACTTAGAAGCTATCGGTCGCCAATGTAGGTTATACGGAGCATTATTTGTGATAGACGGAACGCAGTCGGTTGGTGCAATGCCCATTGATATTCAGACTTTTAGACCCGATGCCTTGATAAATGTGGGTTACAAATGGCTTTTAGGTCCTTATTCGTCGGGTGTGGCATATTTTGGTGAATATTTTGATACAGGCTCGCCCATTGAACGGAACTGGATAAATCGGGTTGGTTCGGAAGAATTTAGAAATTTGATAAATTATAGCGACCATTATCGCCCCAAAGCCGACCGCTACAATGTGGGTGAAAGAAGTAATTTTATTCTGAATCCGATGTTGGCTGCCTCATTAACCCAGATTTTAGCTTGGGGCGTGGATAATATTCAAGCTTATTGTAAAAACTTAATGACTGAACCTTTGAAATTATTGCAAGAAAAAGGTTTTTGGGTTGATGACGAACCGTATAAAGCCTATCATTTAGTGGGTTTACGAGTGCCTTCGGGAGTGGATATTGCTAAGGTTCAAACAGCTTTGAAAAGTAGAAATGTACAAGTTTCTATCCGAGGAGAATCTATACGTATTGCCCCGCACGTTTACAATGACCAAAATGATATTGATATATTAGTGGATGGTCTTTTAGCTGGATTTTAATTAAGGCGGTTCAATAATGTTATAATTTTCTGATTGATAGTGGGTCCACTCATTTCTAACTGAATTAACTAATTCATCTAACACCTAAAACCTAAGCCCTACATAACTGCCTATCTATAAATGAATTCCTGATGTGCGTAAAATTTACGTGTATCAGGAATTTTCTTTTTTAAAGTAATTCTAATTCCTATATCTCGTATCGTCTATAGATTGTTAAATCCAATATCTTCTTTCCGCCGTAAGTGTTTGTAAATATTAATTCATCACAAATTATGAAACGTTCAGAATTTATTCGCAGTTTGGGGCTTGGCTCAGGGGCATTAATGGCTGTTTATTGTATGGGAGCGTTAACCTCATGTGCAAAAGAAGATACTCCACAACCCACAAATACTAATACGCCAATTATTAATCCTTCCACTGGGAAAGTAGATTTTACGCTCGACCTCACCTTAACGGCGAATAAAGGGCTTACTACCAGTGGGGGATTTCTTTACAATGGCGATGTTATCGTAGCAAAAGTAAAATCAGGCAATTTTATTGCACTCTCTAAAATTTGTACGCATCAAGGTACAACGGTGGTTTATCAAAAAGACTCAGATGATATTTATTGCCCAAATCATGGGTCAATGTATGATATTACGGGTAAAGTAACCCAAACACCTGCACCTGCTCCACTCAAAATGTATCAAACAAGTTTTAATACCACAACAATGCAATTGCGTGTTTTTGAAAATTAGTTTGAAGTAACCCAGACTTTAGTCTGTACGATATAAAAAAACACAACCTCATTATTATGAAAAAAATAATCACTATTGTCTTTCTGATAGTCAGCGGATTGAATATTTACGCACAAGATGATTTACTCAGTATGTTACCCGATGATAATACGTCTATACCAGTAACAGGGACATTTAAAGCCACCAGAATTATCAATGGACAATCCATCGAAACGGTAGCTGGTCACCATTTAGAGTACCGAGTATCGCACCGATTTGGACCAATTAATTCTGGTTCGTACCAACTTTACGGACTCGACCAAGGATACATTTATATGGGCTTTGAGTATGGAATAAATGATAATTGGATGGTTGGTTTGGGGCGTAGCTCTGAGCAAAAAATGCTTAATCTCTTTACCAAAATGAGACTATTGAAGCAAAAAACTGAAGGTGGAATACCCGTTTCAATAACGCTCATGGGCGAAGCTTATATGCTACGTTATCCAGTCGAAGATTCAAGAACCAATTTATCCAAATATAGCTATATGACTCAGGCTTTAATTGCCCGGAAAATCAACGAAAAATTATCATTGCAAGTGATGCCAACTTTTCTGTATCGTAACAGAAATAATGTCAATGGAGAGACAAATGGTGTGATTTCAATGGGTGTGGCTGGACGTTATAAATTGACAAAACGCACCGCTTTAGTTGGAGAATATTATTACGTTTTACCAAATCAAATAACAACAAAATATAAAGATGCGTTGTCCTTTGGCTTCGATATTGAAATGGGAGGACACGTTTTCTCGCTACATTTTACCAATTCTACGGGCATGATAACCAAGCAATTTTTGGCAGAAACCGTTGACTCTTGGGCAGACGGTGGCGTTCACTTTGGGTTCAATTTGGGGCGTAGCTTTGGCTTAGGCAAAAAATATAAAGGACAGTATAAAGTGCCAGTTAAGTAAAATAAATAGTTTAAGGGTTTAGCTTAACTGATACGGGATTTTATCCTGTATCAGTTTATGTTTATTCAATGAAGCTTTTCTGGTTCAAATCATTTAACTCAAAATACTCAATACTTAGACTGCATTTTGTAATTTTGGAAAAAATATCGAATTACGAAATGCTCGAAATCATCTCTCAAGAGCTAAATGAAGCTCAAATTGTTTTACAAAATTTTCTATCAAACGAAAAAAATATTGCGGACGTAGAAGCTGCTGCCCGTTTGATGGCATCGGCAATTCAGTCAGGACATAAAATTATTTCTTGCGGAAACGGAGGCTCACATTGTGATGCGATGCACTTTGCGGAGGAATTATCAGGGCGTTATCGTGAAAACCGCAGAGCATTGCCCGCTATTGCTATTTCTGACGTATCTCATTTATCTTGCGTGAGTAATGACTACGGTTATGAATTTGTATTCTCTCGTTTTATCGAGGGACTCGGTAATCAGGGAGATGTTTTATTGGGGATTTCAACGAGTGGCAATTCTGGCAATATCATTAAAGCCGTGGAGGCAGCCCGTGAAAAAGGAATGAAAGTGATTATTCTTTCAGGAAAAGACGGAGGAAAATTAGCCGACAAAGCCGATGTAGAAATTAGAGTGCCACACTTTGGTTATGCCGACCGCATTCAAGAAATTCACATCAAAGTTATTCACATCATGATTTTATTGATTGAAAAATTGGTGGTTTAATATCAGTAGAGACAAGGCAATACCTTGTCTCTTTTCTTTTAAAATCTATACCAATATGTTCGCCAAATTTAAATATGAATAGCCTCCAATCTGGCAATTTTAAGGAATTGGGGACTACTTAAAAATTCATTAGGGTCTATTTTGTTATTATTTAAAAGTATTTCAGCACATTTATGGG
>JAAFIU010000121.1 GCA_013298805.1 Cytophagales bacterium
CGTAATATCGTTGTGTTGTAATTACGCTTGTATGTCCTAATATTTTACTAATCACATCAAGGCTAACACCCCGTTCTGACAATAGCATGGCAAACGTTTTTCGTGCCGTGTATGTAGTAATTGAAATATCAACGCCTAAAATACTTTCAAAAGTATGCAAGTGTCTGTTAATAGTTCCAATCTCATGCAAAGGTAAACTATAATTGTATAGTTCCAATATTTTACGGAGTTCGGGAAAAATTGGAATAATAGCCTTGTCAATGTCTTTGTGATTATTCTTTTTTCGGTCAATCCTTAGCGTAATAACGTCCTCCCCTTTCAATCCTTCCAAGTGGTGCAAATCACAAAAATTTAACCCACAATAAGCCATACACAAAAATATAATTCTTGCATCTTCCAATATGCCTGTAAACTTCAATGAAGCCAATTTATCCAATTGTTCCGTGGACAATGCTTGAATTGGTTTTGCTTTATTTATTCTATAATCGTGAATGTCCAAAACGTTTGACTCTACTAACCTTTTCCTTTTTGCGTACTCAATTACGGTATTCAAATAGTGAAGATTGCGTACAGCGTAATCGTGACCGATTGTTTTTAATTTATCTTTCTTTTGATTTTTCTTTATCAAGAACAAATACAAGCGGTGTCCAAAATCCATATCAATACTTTGCAATTCAATATCATAGCCTTTTAAAAAGTCTTCGAGGTGCATTTTACAATTATACCAAACCTTTATAGTGCTTTGTGAAAGTTCTTTTTGTGTTCCGTTCCAATATTCTTTTTGTTCCTCAATAAATTTTTGATAAACCTTTAGCAGCGTAGCAGGTGCAAGGGTTTTGCCTACGTACATATTTCTTATTTCTTTAGCACCCTTTATCGGATTAGCCTTGATTAATTCAATTAAATCAGATTGAGTTTTGAGCAACATTGAACGGTTCGTATAGTCCAAAGGTGTATTTCCTTTAATTGTCTGTCTTACTTTGTCCCATTGCTCGGTGTTAATCATTATTGAGGTGGCGAAATCGGTAGCACAAACACCGTTAATCTTTAAGCGGACGTAAACTTTACGTTTGTCGCTTTGTGTCTTTTCCGTGCGTAATCTAAAGTTGATAGAATACATTAATCTTTTTTTGTCATTTGTGTTTATTTTTTTGCGTTAATAAATTAAGTTGCTTGTACCTCAATACAATTTTTGTACCTCAATTTGTACCGCATTATAAATAACTGACAGTTAGAGTGTTATATAATTTGATTTAATTACGTTGGTGGCTTGACATAAAAAAAGCCCTTAACGATTGTTAAGGGCTAAAGAATTAGTAGTTTAAGCGTTGAATAATGGTTAGTTGTACGCCTCGATTGGCAAACAGCTACAAACCAAATTACGGTCACCGTAAGCTGAGTCAATTCTTGAAACCGTTGGCCAGAATTTATTTGCTTTTACGTATCCTAATGGGAAAACTGCTTTTTCACGAGTGTATGGTCTGTCCCAATTTTCTGATAAAACTACTGCTTGCGTGTGTGGAGCGTGTTTCAATACGTTATTTGCTTTGTCTGCATTTCCGTTTTCAACTTCCGCAATTTCTTCACGAATCGCAATCATGGCATCACAGAAACGGTCTAATTCTGCTTTTGATTCAGATTCCGTTGGTTCAATCATCAACGTTCCTGCCACAGGGAAAGAAAGCGTTGGTGCGTGGAAACCATAATCCATCAAACGTTTTGCAATATCTTCGGCTTCAACACCTGCTGATATTTTAAACGGACGACAATCCAAAATCATTTCGTGCGCACAACGTCCTTGCGAACCTGTATAAAGCACTGGATAATGTCCTTCCAAACGAGCTTTGATATAGTTAGCATTTAAAATTGCTGTTTCCGTAGCACGAGTTAAGCCATCTCCACCCATCATCGCAATGTATGCGTATGAAATGGTTAGAATTGAAGCCGAACCATAAGGTGCTGCCGATACCGCTGAAATACCCTCTTTGCCGCCAACTTTTGAAACTACTGCATGGCTTGGTAAGAATGGTACTAATTGTTCCGCTACGCCGATAGGTCCCATTCCTGGGCCACCACCACCGTGAGGAATACAGAATGTTTTGTGTAAGTTCAAGTGACAAACATCCGCTCCAATAGTTGCAGGTGAAGTTAGACCTACTTGGGCATTCATGTTGGCACCATCCATGTAAACTTGTCCACCAAATTCGTGAATCATGGCACAAATTTCTTTGATTGATTCTTCAAAAACTCCGTGCGTTGATGGATACGTTACCATCAAACAAGATAAATTATCAGCGTGTAATTGTGCTTTTTCTCTTAAATCAACAAGGTCGATATTTCCGTTTTCATCACATTTGGTAACTACCACTTTCATTCCTGCCATTACCGCAGAAGCTGGGTTTGTTCCGTGTGCTGATGAAGGAATTAAGGCAACATTACGGTGGAAATCTTCACGAGATTCATGATATGCACGAATAACCATCAAACCTGCGTATTCACCTTGAGCCCCAGAATTTGGTTGGAATGACATTGCCGAGAATCCCGTAATTTCACAAAGCCATTCGTTCAAATCTTCAATCATAGCGGTATATCCTTGTGCTTGACTTTTTGGAACAAATGGGTGAACATTGCCAAATTCTGGCCATGTTACAGGAATCATTTCAGTAGTAGCATTCAATTTCATTGTACAAGAACCCAAAGAAATCATTGAATGAACCATTGAAAGGTCTTTGTTTTCTAATTGCTTTAAATATCTAAGCATTTCATGTTCAGAATGATAGCTATTGAAAACAGGGTGAGTTAAATAATTAGAAGTACGTTTGAAAGTATCTCCGAAAGCATAATCAACTTGGTCGAAAAGTGACGATAGTTCAACTTCTGCTGTACCAATTTTCTCAAAAACTGAAACGATATTCTGAACGTCTTCAACCGTACAAGTTTCGTCTAATGAAATTCCGATGTATTTGTAGTCATCGTAATATCTAAAGTTGATACCACTGGCTAAGGCTTCTTTTTTCAAGTGTGTTTCGTTTTCACCAATATTTACTTTGATGGTATCGAAATATGAACTTGTTTCAATTTTGTAGCCTAATTTTTGAAGTGCCAAAGCCGTCAATTTTGTCAAGCCGTGAACACGTTCTGCAATAGATTTTAAACCTTCTGGCCCGTGATAAATGGCATAAGCTGCCGCCATTACCGACAATAAAACCTGTGCTGTACAGATATTTGACGTAGCTTTTTCACGACGAATATGTTGCTCACGAGTTTGTAATGCCATACGCAAAGCACGATTGCCTTGAGCATCAACCGATACGCCAATGATACGGCCTGGAAGATGACGTTTGAACTCGTCTTTCGTAGCAAAAAATGCAGCGTGAGGGCCTCCAAAGCCCATTGGCACACCAAAACGTTGTGACGTACCGACAACAACATCGGCTCCCATTTCACCTGGAGATTTCAATAAAGTCAATGCTAATAAATCAGAAGCAACTACTACATTTATGCCTAATTCATGAGCTGACTCAATCAGTAAAGTATAGTCAAAAAGTTGTCCGTCTCCCGCTGGGTACTGGACAATCATTCCGTAAATTTTATCTTGCGTTAAATCTACTTTACGGTGGTCGCCAACTATGATTTCGATACCGAGTGGATTAGCACGAGTTTTTAAAACATCAATCGTTTGCGGATGACAAAGTTCTGAAACAAAAAACGCTTCGGCGGTTTTCTTAGCACCTTTTCTTTGTCCGTGCAACATCGTCATAGCTTCTGCCGCAGCCGTTCCTTCGTCTAAAAGCGAAGCATTGGCAATTTCTAAACCCGTAAGGTCAAGAATCATTGTTTGATAATTCAACAACATTTCTAAACGACCTTGTGCAATTTCTGCCTGATATGGCGTATAAGCAGTGTACCAAGCTGGATTTTCGAGAATGTTACGTAAAATCACGGCTGGCGTGTAAGTATCGTAATAACCCATTCCGATATGAGACTTAAAAGTATCATTCATCTGAGCTAATTTCTTGAAATCTTTCAAAAATTGGGCTTCAGATTTTGCTGCTGGCAAGTTCAGTGGCTTAGGCAAATGAATAGCAGGAGGAACTGTTTGATTGATGAGTGTTTCGATAGAATCTACTCCAATAATATCAAGCATTTCCTTGCGGTCAGCTACGTTAGAATTGTTATGACGATTCTCAAATTTTTCTTGATACTGAAAGTTTATCTTCATTTTGGGAGAAAAAAAGGGTATTGTTTTTCAAAAACTGATACAAATTTACATAGAATTAATTTCAAACACGAAATAGAAAGTATGAGATTAACAGGTCGTTAAATATTTTTGTTCAGTTAATAATTAGAAGACTTTTACGTTCTAAAAAATATTAGAATTGTACAAAATATAAAGTGCTTTTTTTGAAAGTTTATTTTTTTTCAAAAAAATGTACAACCTTTTGTAATTTTTAACGTCTCAATAATAAGTAGTGAAATACGCTATCTAATATTTGCCATATATACTTAAATACTACATTATATATGCCTTCATATTACATTCATTAATTTATTGACCGTTTAATAATTTTCGATTGGAACTAATGACTGCTTCTATTGATTTAATCAGGAAAAGGCTGTAATTTTGTTCTTGAAATATAGGAAAAGTACAAATTTTATCAGATGTAATTTTTATACGAGAATTTTAAACTATTTATAAAATTATTAATTCTATCATTTCAATATTTAGTTAGATTTTAAAACCTATGAAAAAGCAATTTAAAAATAATCCAGTTATCCTTGTTTTAGCGTTACTACTTTGTATAGTAACCGTTATTACTTATAGTAAAAATGTAGAATCGTTACCAAAAAAATCACAAGGGTTTTTCTCAGGGAAAATTAGTTTTGACAGTAGTTTAAATCATAAAATATATTGTGATAAAATACAAGTGAAGAAAAGTGCAGAACGTGGTGGAACGGTGTTGACAATTGTTGTGACAGATAATAATTCTCCAGAATCGGTTTTTGTGAAATTATACAATGTAAACAATAAAGGAACGTTTTTTATACCAGGGGAAGGCGATTTTCAGAATGTGGGAAACTTGATAAAGGATGTTAATCAATTTCGTCAGGAAAGTAATTTTTATCAAACAACATTGGCAAATGACGAGGGATTGAAAAATGGAGTTGGTAGAGTAAACATCATCAAATTGACTGAAGACGAAATTGAAGGTGAATTAATAATCATTGCTAATAACTCAGAAGGAAAACAAGCTCAGTTAGAATCGGCAAGGTTTAAAGCGAAATTTTAAAACAAATGAAAATCATCATTTGACAAAATTATATTTAGTGGTTAGGTGATACCAAAACGTCCATTGCTTTGCTTTGGACGTTTTTTTTGTTTTAAACAAGCGAAATAGCGAACAGCGATTAGCGAAGGCGAAACAACCCATTTTGCCATTCGCTATATCACTTTTGACTTCGCTAATCGCCATTCGCTATTTCGCTTTTATACTTCACTAATCGCTATTTTCGCTTACTTCACCAACTCAAATAATTCTTTGTCCATTTGTGGTTTCATTGTGCAAGTATTGTCAAAGTGCATTGTTGCCGTATTACTTGAATTATAAGTATCCCATTTTGGTAAATCTTTGTGATTTGGATTACCTGTTTTCGCAAAATTTATCCATGATTGACTCATTTTATCAGCCAATATATAAGCATCTTTATTGCCACCCGTCATTTCTTCACAGCGGGCGATGTTATTGAAAACAAACGGAATTTCTATACAGTGAACCGCTTTGTATTTGCCATCCATTACGGGTGATTGCCAGTCGAATAAGTACATATAAACGGGCGAACCTCCTGTTAAAGCTGATTTTTGATTCGCTTGAACAACTGCTCCCGGTCTGAAATTTACATCGTAATCCAATAATTCAGCAGGTTTTACATTTGGGTAAGCCTTTTTAATGGCTGCAATATAAGCGTCTGTTTTATCGCCATAGGTTTTCTTAATGGCTTCTACGGCTTGTTCTTGAGTTGTTCCTTTTGGTAAGCCACCTCTAAAAGGCATAAATTCATTAACCGTAGTTCCAATCATTAAAGGCACATTTTTTGACAATTCAAATGCTTCGTTTGAGAACAATTGATACGGTAAAACTTCGCCATCATTACTTGGCCCCCAACTTAATCCAAAACCGATAACAGGTTTTCCTTCGGCTTTCATTTTATCGGCAATTGTTTTGAGGGCTTTTTTGCCTGCATCGCTTAAAGTTTGGAATGGAATTTTTTGAATTTCATCAACTTTATCCGCCGAAAGTCCTAATTCTTTCATTACTTCTGCTCCAATTGATTGCGTAGTGGCTTTGTCGAGCATCGCAGTACGGAATGCCCCACTTTGATTAACTGCTTTGTGGAATAAACCTTTTGCCGACGGCATTGCCATCAAAGTGTTTACTTTTGCACCACCGCCTGATTGCCCGAAAATAGTAACATTATTTGGGTCGCCACCAAAGTTTGAAATGTTGGTTTTGACCCATTCCAAAGCTGCTTTCATATCCAAAACACTCAAATTGGCAGATTGCTTATATTTTTCGCCGTAAGCTGATAAATCTAAATAACCCAAAATATTCAAACGGTGATTGATTGAAACAACTACCACATCGCCTTTTTTGGCTAAATTTTCTCCATCGTAAGAAGGCAATTCTTGCGAAGAACCAGCCGTAAAACCACCTCCGTGAATCCAAAACAAGACAGGACGTTTTTTACCATCATTAATTCCTGGAGTCCAGACGTTGACACGCATACAATCTTCGTTGGTAAATCCCCAACTGTGGTTGAAAACAAATTCGCCTTCATCCATAACACTGGTTGTTGGGTCAACAAGTGGAGCAACGGGGCCATACGATAAAGAACTACGTATACCCGACCACGCCTTGGGTTTTTGCGGTGCTTCAAATCGTTTTGCTTCTGCATACGGAATGCCTTTATACGTAACGATATTATTATGAATATAGCCACGAACCTTACCCGCATCGGTAGAAGTAACGGCCACATTTTCGCCCGTTTGTATTTGGGCATTAACTCCCAAACAAGTGCTTAGAGCTAAGGAAAGTGCAATAATTGTTTTTTTCATTGTGTTTTGAAAGATTGAAATTGATGTTTTATGATTAGAATACTGAAATAAATTTATTGATTGAAAATTACATTAAATCTCCATTTCTAAGAGTGCATAACTTAAGGCTTTCCCGTGCGTATCCATTCGGAGGGAGGTAGTTACGCCACCCGCCAAAGCATCTTGACAGACGAAAAGTAAAGATGAAATATTGGGCATTTCGTAGCGGATAATTTTACCTGAAACGATGCCTTTTAGATGATTTTGTACCCGCTCAACGGTCACTTTTTGGCAGAGCATTTCGTAATCATTTTCATTGTATGGAATCAACGAGAGCGTTGAAATATTGCCTTTGTCGCCCGCTCGACTATGTGCGATGTCGTATAATTTCATAGTTTTAGATGCTAATTCTGGAAAATGGTTACTTGAGGTTGTACCTTGTTTCTATCCACTAAAACTGATACAATACCAATGACTTCGTTGACGTATTTTCTTACTCCACCACCACCTGCTGGGCCGTTGGTATAAAGGGCTTCAACTTCTTCGCCAATTAATGCTGCTTCGGCTTGTGTTTTGGCTTTTGCGGCTACTCGAAGGCGAACCTCTGAATTTAGGTATTGAAACTCGGAGGTTGGGAAAATTGAATTTTGACCAATATAATCCACTTGAATCTCGTCAAATTGAGATTTTAGTCGTTTTTCAATGGTTTCTCCTGCCAATTTTGCTCTTTCCAAAGCCGATGAACCTGCATAAGAAATTTCTCCTTCACCTTGCCAAAATGCTTTATAACCGACGCTTACTTTGTAGGTTTCGGGTTTGGTTTTTCCACCGCCCCCAGTCACTTTTATTTGATTTTTACCGATTTCTTCCAACTTTACGCTCGTAAAATCAGCAATGACATCGGGCGTGTAATATTCGTTTGGGTTAATTACTTCGTATAGTAATTGTTCTTTGGCGGTTTGTAAATTGATGATTCCGCCTGTTTCTTCCACTTTGCTAATAATTGCCGAACCGTCGGGAAATATATCTGCGAATGGATGACCCAAATTCTCCATATTTTTAACGGTTTTTTTAATGGGGTCAGCAAAATATCCACCCGAAATTTGCCCTGCACATTCCATCAAATGCCCGATTACCGTTCCTTTTCCCAATAAATTATAATCGTCAGTTTTCCAACCAAATTCATGAATCATTGGGGCGAGAAATAACGATGGATCAGCGACTCGTCCCGTGATAATTATTTGAGCATCAGCTTCTAAGGCTTTTATAATTCCTTCAATACCGAGATAAGCGTTCATTGAAATTAGAAGTTGAGAATTAGGAATTAGGAGTTTTTTACTGTTTAATTCATCTTTAATTAATTTTAACGCTTCATCTTCCTCACCGAAAATTTTAATATCATTAATTTCTAATTCTTCATTCCTAATTTTCAATTCATCTCCACTTACCGCTACTACTTTTATGTTAAGTCCTTGTTTATGAGCAATTTCTATAATTTTCTTGGCTCCTTCAATCGGATTTGCTGCTCCCATATTAGTAATCAGACAGATATTATTTTTGACCAAATGAGGCAAAAGCGTTTCGATTCTACGCTCCAAAAGTGGGTCGTAACCTTTGGTTGGTTCTTGTATTTTGCGTTTATTGGCAAGTGCAATGGTGCGTTCTGCCAAACATTCCAAAACCAAATAATCCAATTCTCCTTTTTCAGCAAGGACAATGGCAGGTTCAATTCTATCGCCCGAAAATCCTGCTCCGCAACCGATTCTTATTTTTTGTTTCATTGGTTTTTACATGAATGTTGCCATTGTCGTCATTGTAATAGAGACAAGGCATGCCTTGTCTCTACCGAGTGGGAATAATTATGTTTTCAATTCAGCCCCATAAAATTTATCCTTTTCCCAATTTTCAGGATTTGATTCTATGTAATCGTTAATGCGTTGATATTCTTCATTATTTCTGATAATATGGTCATGAAAGCGTGGTTGCCAACCGAATACAACGCCATCTGAATCTGTCAAACCCAAACGGTTACAATGTTTGGTTACGGCTGATTTGTATGAACCGATTATTGATGATACGGTATTTTCACCTTGATTCCTAAATCGTTGTTGGGCAGGTGTTTGGTTTGATATTGTTGTTGGTTGCTGTAGAGAAAAGGCATGCCTTGTCTCTACGTTGGCGATAATTGGGTTGGTTAAAATTTCAGGTTTATCTAAAATCAATATTCCATGAATGTGATTAGGCATTACCACAAATGCCCCCAATTCAATATTTTTAGCATGATTTTTAATTTCATGCCACAACACATCTGCCAAAATTCCTATTGACGACATTTTTATTTTTCTATTTTCAATTTCACCGAAATAATGACTACGGTTTGCGGTGCAAATGGTGATAAAATATGCCCCATTCCAACCATAATCCCACCACGATGCACGTGCTGATGCAATACGGTATTTATTTTGGAATTTTTCGGTCATTTGTTCGATTGGATTTTATTTTTTGTTTTTATAAATGTATCGACCCCGTTAAAATCGCCACAATCGTCATTACAATCGTGGTTCCCCATGCCCATTTGAAGGTATTTCGTTGGTGTTCGCCTAAATCAACTTCTGCCAAACCTACCAATAAAAACGTTGATGCCGTAAGCGGACTGATGGGGAAACCAACTGTCATTTGTCCCAATAAGGCAGCCCGACCAATTTCGAGTGGGTCAATGCCAAATTGAGTTGCGGTCTGACTCAAAATTGGCACAACTCCAAAATAATAGGCATCGGGCGTAAATAACATACTGGCGGGTAAACTCGTGATTGCCGTTAGCATTGGTAAAAGATTCGCATGGTTTTGCGGAATCAAAGCAACCAACGTATTGGCCATTTCTTCAATCATTTTTGAGCCTGTCAAGATTCCAGAGAAAATTCCTGCGGCAAAAATCATACTCGCAACCATGAAAATATTTGTACCATGAGCTTTCATAACTTTCTGTTGGTCAGCAAGTTTTGGGTAATTAATCAACAATGCAATCATACTTGCCACCACAAATAAAACAGGGGCAGGAATCCAACCTTTCATCAAAGCAATAATCAAAGAAATAGTTAAAATGGCGTTGAAAATGAGTAATTTGGGTCTTCTTAATCCGTGTTGTTCTTCGGTTAGATTCTCTTTATGATTGTACTGAAAATCAATAACGCCAAGCCGATTTCTTTCTTTTTTACCCAACCAATACGCCACAAAAAGCACCCAAGCTATACCGCCCAAAATGGCAGGAATATTAGGGTTGAAAATGTGTACGGCATCAGATTTTAAGGTAGAAATGGCTCGTGCCGATGTACCCGACCAAGGGACTAAGTGCATCGGTCCAACGCTCAAAGCTACAATGGTTGACAATACCAATCGGTTGATTTTTAGTTGTTTGTAAATCGGTAAAAATGCCGAAAGCACAATCATAAACGTTGCCGTTCCGTCGCCATCTAAATGCACAATCATCGTTAAAATTGCCGTTCCAAGAATAACTTTTAGTGGGTCGCCTTTTACCGATTTGATGATGAAAGCAATTACGGGGTCGAAAAGTCCTGTATCGAGCATTGTGGCAAAATACAACACCGCAAACACCAATAGAATACCCGTTGGGGCTACTTGCTTAATACCCGCAATGCTAAATTCACCCAATTCTTTTGGATTAAAACCTGCTAAAAGTCCAAATACAATTGGCGTAATAACCAATGCAGTCATCACAGACATTTTCTTGGTCATTATTAAAGATAGAAAAACTAAAATTGTGGCGAAGCCGGATACAGATAACATAATTTAGGGCTTGTGTTGGGGATTTAATCAATTCAAATTATTCAACTGCTACGCCATTACTCTTCAAAATCTTGTGAAAGAACAAGGCGTGATAAGGCAATGAATTTTCCCAATATTCCCACGTGTGTGCTCCTGGTCTTTCGGTATAATCATGCGGAATATTATTGTAGACTAATCTATTATGGAATTCTCTGTTGACATCCAATAAAAAATCATCTACGCCACAATCAATCGTGATGGCTAAACCATTTTGTTTGACTTTATCAATCATATTTATCACCGAATTTTTGGTATATAATTCAGTGGTAGGGTCGTCTGTTCCTAATAATTTCAAAAAACGTTCTTTAAGGCTCTGATTGAAAGCTTTATCAACCCGATATTTTGAAAAATTCATATCCAACGCTCCGCTCATACTTCCTGCGGCACAAAACAAGTCAGGGTGGCGGGTTGAAAGATACATGGCTCCGTGTCCGCCCATCGAAAGTCCAGAAATAACTCTACCTTTTTTATTTTTTACGGTACGGTAGGTTTGGTCAATTTTAGGAATTACTTCATTAATAACGTGAGTTTCAAATTTATTTTCAAGATTGAAAGGACTGTCCAAATACCAACCAAAAGGTTCGCCTTCGGGCATTACGATGATGATATTGAATTGGTTCGCTACATTTTGTACCAACTGTTTATTGGGCGGCTGAATTAGCCAAGAACGAAAATGCCCACCGCCACCGTGCAAAAGATAAAGCACAGGGTAGGAAGCTTTATTGTTGGCGTAAGATGCTGGAAGCACCACGCCCGCTTTGTAAGTTTTGTTCATTGAAGGACTTGGAACATCGAGACTATCAACGGTGGCATTGACCCAAAAGCAGATAAAGTTAAATGCTAATAATATCAGAAAACGCAAATTTTTCATCATCATATTAAGAAAAGATAAGGTTTAATGATTTTTAAAACTTCAAATAATCGTTGAAAAAAGGTAACAAATCATTCAAAACACGGCCGTCCGTTGTCCAGATTTTATTGCCGTGGTCACCGATGTATTCTTCGGAAAAATGATTGATTCCTAAATTCTCCAAACGCTGACTCAACATCCCGATTTGCACAGGAAAACGAGGGGAATCATTCCGTCCCCAATCCAATTTAATGGCGGTCATTTTTCGGAGATTGTCCGCATATTTATCAACCATGTAAACGGGCATATTAGCTTCCCATTTTTCTAAAATAGCCTGATTGACAACCATTTTGTCGCCTTCATAGCTAAACGGAAAATCACAGAAAAACGGTGGTTTATTGGGGTTGGGCGACCATGCACGTCCAACGGCCACTAATACTTTTGGATAATAAGTTTTCTTTAAATCTTCAACCGTTTTTACGTTTTGAACCTCTTTATAAGAATTGCTATTCGGTCCAAATTCTTTCACCATTGCTAATAATCCTGGACTCAAAGCATAAATACTGCTGAATACTTCGGGATGAAGCATTCCGATTTTGAAAGCTCCGTAACCGCCCATTGAATGCCCCGCAATGCCCCTACTTTCACGATTGGCGAGTGTACGGAAGTTTTTATCCATATATTCTACCAATTCTTTACTCTCAAATTCATCCCAATTACCTGTCAATGAGGAGTTTGAGTAAAAACTTCCCTCAAAAAGTGTGTATTGGTCAGCTTGTACCAAGATAAACGGACGGATTTTCTGCTTGCTGATGCCCGCATCCAAAATGCTTTTCATGTTATCAAAAATATTATCTTTTCCCATGAAACCGTGTAGATAATAAATAACGGGATAACGCTGACTGGAAGCGTCATAATTGGGAGGAAGATAAACCGAAACTTTACGGTTTGGGTCTTCGCCACCCGTGTTCTGCAAGGCTTTTGAATTAAGCGTAAAACTTACCACTTTGCCAGTATTTTGGGCAAATGTGATGAGTGATGAGAGAAGAATGACAAGTATTAAGATGTGTTTTTTCATTTGTTTTTGAATAAGTCTTTAGCATATAGCCATAAAAA
>JAAFIU010000272.1 GCA_013298805.1 Cytophagales bacterium
AGACTTAACTGATTGGGAGTATAGGGCTTAAAAACTACCCGATGATTTGGCTGTTTCATAAATCTAATTTACAAAATAACCCGTAAAAAGAAAAGAGACTGCCCTTTTGAGACAGCCTCTTTTATTCTTATTTCAACTCACTTGCCTTAATATCTCTTGTCCATTTTTGTTCGCCTTTCGAATCATAAATACTGATTTTCAAAACTCTATCTTTCAAAGGTCCAGATACTTCACAAATTGAAAAATTTCTATCCAAGAAAGTAGTTCCTTCTACAATTGGAGCATTTTCTTCTGCTTTTATTGGTTTAGCTGGACCAGAAGTAAATGGAGAAACCGTCAAGTCGTATAAAGGATAATTAGCCCCTGTACGTTCTAATTTTTGAAGAACTGTATGGTGACGGTCACCTGTAAAGAATAAAACACCTTTTACTTTCGAATCCGTAATTTTCTTCAATAACAGATCTCTTTCATTTTCATAAGTTGCCATATTTTCAAAAATTTTCGCAGGGTTCACAATCTGACCTCCCGAAACGATAATTTTGAAAGTAGCACTACTTCCTGTAAGAGCATCCATTAACCAATCCATTTGTTTTTTACCAAAGAAATCACGGTCGCCCAAATGGTTATCGTTTGGCGTTCTGAACCAACGATTATCTAACAAGAAAAACTGAACATCATTCCACTGAAATGTTCCCGTACAAGCTTCATCTCTGAAAACGTAGTTTGGATTTGCCCAAAAAAGTTTAAACATTTCAAGCGACATATCTTTTGCCCAAAACGAACGGTCTGAGTCATTGCTACCATAATCGTGGTCGTCCCAAATAGCATAATGGTGGGTATTTCCCAACAAAGGCTGTAATTCTGGGATATTACGAGAATGTGTATTACGGTGAATCATACCTGTACGAGTATTCCAATCTGGTTCACGGTAGTATAAATTATCCCCTCCCCAAAGCATAAAATCAGGTTTCTTTTCGTAAATAGAAGTGAAGATTTCATTATGAGCTCCATAGGGCTGACCAGGACGGTCGGTTTCTGCTTCGTTGATATAGTTACAACTTCCAAAAGCAAATTTAAAAGATGCAGGGTCTTTGCGGTATTGCCAAAGTTCTTGTGTTTGGAATGACAAAGGATAATTACGAGCTACTTTTTTATTATCTACCAATACTTCATAATTGTATTTTTTGCCCATTGTTACTTGGTCACAAACAATTTTTGCCACGAAAGCACTTTTTTTATTGGTAACAACTTCATCAGTCGTCATCTTTTTTGTAGGCGTATTTTCCTCCCAATACACAAATTTCACTTTAGCAGGTTTTTCAGTTTGTACCCAAAGCATGACCTCCTTCATATCGGAATACCCGACCATTGGGCCATTTTTTATTTGGGCATTTACAAACGTAGCTTGGATGATAAGGAATAATAAAATTAGTTTTTTCATTAGTTTTGTTTTTAGTTGGCACATAGTTGGAAGTATCTTTGTAAAAAAGTATTCGGGACTAAACTTCCCGAAAGTTCAAAAACTTTCGGGAAGTTCTTCATTCAATAAGAAAAAGCAATAATGTATTACAACATCCAAAACATCCCACTCACTGATTTAGCTGAACAATTTGGCACGCCCTTGTACGTCTATGACGCTGACAAAATTATCGAAAAAATTGCCATTCTACGTGATTCTTTCAAGAATGTTAATCTAAAGATAAAATACGCTTGTAAGGCAAATACCAATTTGAGCATTTTGAAATTGATGCGTAAACATGGTGTGGAGATTGATGTGGTGTCGCCTGAGGAATTGCGTTTGGCGATGATGGCAGGTTTTGAAGGTTCGCAGATTACATTTACGCCAAGTGGTGTTTCGTTTGATGAAATCGAATTGGCGGCAGAATTAGGTACTCGTATCAATTTGGATAATTTAGACGTTCTCGAAAAATTCGGGAAACAATACGGAAATACCAAAGGTGCTTTGATTCGTTTGAAACCACACGTTTTTGGTGGTGGAAACGAAAAAATCATGACGGCTCATCCAGAATCTAAATTCGGAATTTCGATTCATCAAAAAGATGAAATTTTAGAACTTGTCAATAAATATGACATGAAAATCATCGGTTTGCACCAACATACGGGTTCAGACGTGAAAAATGCGGATGCTTTTACAAAAGCAGCAACGGCAATTTTGGACATTGCTTCTAACTTTAAAGACTTAGAAATCATTGACTTAGGTGGTGGATTCAAAGTGCCTTACAAAGATGGTGATTCCGTTACTGACATGGCGGAAGTTGGGGAAGTATTAAGCAACGCTTTCTTAGAATTCTGTAAAAAATACGGTCGTGATTTACAGTTATGGTTTGAACCAGGCAAATTTTTAGTAAGCGAAGCAGGCACATTTTTAGCCACTGCCAACGTTGTAAAAACAGACCCAATCAAAACATTTGTGGGAATTAACTCGGGGCTAAATCACTTGGGCAGACCAATGATGTACGGGGCTTATCACGATATTTTTAATGCCTCAAATCAAGATACTTCTGAGCAGGAAGAATATAGAGTAGTTGGATATATTTGTGAAACGGATACGTTTTCGTGGACTCCCGAAGGTAAACAAGGCGAGCGTTTAATGAATAAAGTATCAGCAGGAGATATTATTGCCATTAAAAATGCAGGAGCTTATTGTTTCTCGATGGCATCTCAATACAATTCCAGACTTTTACCCGCCGAGGTTTTGGTCATTGACGGTGAAGCAAAATTGATTCGCAAGCGTGATACTTTTGACGATATTGTTAGAAATTTAGTATCAGTCGAAATTTAGATTTTAGAGAATAGACAATAGAGGTTAGAGAAGGTTCTTCATAAGCTCAAATATTGCTTTGATGCTTTATATAGAAATGCCCTTTCAGACAATGAAAGGGCATTTCTATATAAAATTTAATCTATTTTCTAAACTCTGTTCTCTATCATCTATTCTCTAAATTAAATTCTCTAAAAAAGGTAGCCAATACCGATTGTTCCTATTCCCGTTTTGCCAATATTATCTTTCAAGCTATAAAAAGTACGGGCTTCAATCATAAGACTATTATTCAATTTTACCCCTAATCCGATAGCTGCACCATAATCAAATCTATCATTTCCAAGCTCAACCGAGCCATCCATAATAGTTTTCCCAGCTACTACAACTTTCGAGGTTGCACTCAAAGCATAATTACCATACCCACCAAGATTCAACATAAATTTAGTTGAGCCATTACCAAAATTAAAATTAGCCATCATTGGTACTAAAATAGTATTTACCGTACCTTTTACATAATTATTGGCATCTGTACTTATTTTAGCATTAGCCATTGAATAAAGTATTTCTGGCTGAATTGACACAACTTGACTCACTGGCAAATTAATAATTAAACCTGCATTTACCCCTGGCAATAAATCATAATTGTCTCCACTTTGTGCCGTATAAAGTTGTGTAGCTTCAGCTCTTATACCAAATTTCACTCCGCCTTCATCATCTGAGGATATGCTTGAGTTCCTTAATTTCTTGTATTTTGGCTCTTTTACAGGCTTTTCGTCCTCTTGTGAGGTTGATTCTGAAGGTTTAGTCTTTGTTCCCTTAGACGACGGCCCTGTTGACTGTACCGTTGTTGTGGTTGTTGTAATTGAGGGATTTTGATTTGTTTGTGTTGTAGAATTTGAAGGATTAGCGACCTTCTTTTGTTCTACTGCCTGACTCGTATTAGTTGGTGCAGGAGTTTTTGTTATTTTAGTAACAGAGGGCTTTACCACTGTGGTCTTTTTTGTTGTAGTGGATTTCTTGGTCTGAGCCATTGCTATTGTACCACTCATACAAAATAATAGCAAGGCAAGGATAATGTGATTCTTCATGATTCAATTTGGATTTTATGGACTTAAATATGAATGCAAGGTATAAAGGTTAAATCAGATGCTGTTAACCATATAATAAGTCTGAGTTACCATTAACTAAATAATGTATCTCAACACTTAATTATTGTCTTCTGACATATTATGGAAGTAAAAAATGTAAATTCGGAAATTTTGTCATTATAAATATTTAAATAATTGGAAATTTAAGACAAAGTGACATTAAATTTCTATTGGTATAAGTTTTGAAGAAAAGAAATCATCTCTGAAACTTATAAATCAGAGCGATTAATAAAACTAAAAAATCATTTCAAAAACATAAAGCCATGCAACTCGTAAGATTTAATCAACCAAATAATAAGTTTTTAAATTCAAATTTCAATCAATTATTCAACCAATTAGACACCATGTTTCCATCAAAATCATTCAACAACGTAACTTACAATAACATTCCAGCGGTGAATGTAAAAGAAAACGAAAACGGCTTCCAAATTGAAGTGGCAGCACCAGGTTTAAAGAAAGAGGATTTTAAATTAAGTCTTCACGAAAATCGTTTAACAATTTCGGCAAAACAAGAAGCAAAAACAGAGGAAAAAACAGAGGAAAAAACAGAGAAATATACTCGTCAAGAATTCAACTATACGTCTTTCCAACGTACCTTCACTCTGCCCAAAAATGTAGATGGTGATAAAATTGATGCAACCTATTCAGAAGGTATTTTACACGTAGGTCTTCCTAAAAAAGAAGAATTAAAACCTGCGGTGAAGGAAATTGCAGTAGCGTAATTTATTTAGTGATTGAGTGATTATTATTCATCCGATAATCACTCAATCACAATTCACTAAATCACTAATTCACAATTAATTCCTAACATCAAAGCCCCAATTCAATTTACTTCTGAGGGTATTTAAGAAATTAGTCCCTGATAATTTAATAATATTAGCTTTGAATTTTTCTCGTTCCATCCTGATTTTCACATTGCTATGAACCACTTTTGAACGAGCATCCAACGAAATTAAACAATTACTACTTCTACTTTCTATTTCAAAATCTAAAACAACATCCGTAGAAACCACCAATGGACGCACATTCAAATTATGTGGACTCATTGGAGCGATTACAAAAATATCTGAACTTGGCATTACCAAAGGCCCACCCACACTCAAGTTATAACCCGTTGAACCTGTGGCAGTTGCAATAATCAAACCATCAGCCCAATAAGTATTCAAAAATTCACCATTCAAATAAGCTCTAACCATAATCATTGAAGACGAATCTGTCTTCATGATTCCCAATTCATTCAAACCAAAATTTATTCCATTAAAAATATCTAATGGTTCACCATTTAGGCTTGAGCTAATACTTACTAAAGTTCTTTGGTCGAGTGAATAATTTTCTGCTAATACTTCTGTTAAACCTTCCTGAATTTTATCGGGAGAAACAGTCGCCAAAAATCCCAAACGTCCTATATTAATTCCCAGAATAGGTATTTCACGGTCGCCCACATGAGTTACAGCATCTAAGAGCGTACCATCACCACCCAGACTAAGCACAAATTTAGCATCAAAAAGGTCAGTTTTATTGGTGTAAGATAAATTGCTGGTATGAGTTACGCCAACCTCCGAAAGAAATTGTTGATATGATTCTGAAATTTGGATTTCAATATTTTTTTGTGCCAATGTATCAAACATCGACTGCACAAAAGGCTTGGTTTCCTCCTTAAAGTTTCGCCCGTGAATGGCTATTTTCATGAATTTTCAGTAGGATAAAATGATTTAATAATCCTGTCAAAATTAAGCAAAAGACAA
>JAAFIU010000305.1 GCA_013298805.1 Cytophagales bacterium
TCTAATAAATTTGCTCGATTCGGCGACCCGATTTACGTCGATTTATACGAAAATCGGGAACGTCTTGAAAGAAGGTTTGCCAGTTCATCTGACAAAGTTCCTAATTTTATAAATAACCCGCATTTTTAAATGCGTTTAACCTGTTAACGAAATACCAAACCAAAACTATTCGTTAATTTTACAGAAGATAATCCGTAAAATTTATGAATATCAAATCATCCCTATTTACCCTTTGTTTCGCCTTCTTGAGTTTTGGGCTTTACGCACAAGGTCTGAAACTATCTGATAAACCCGAAGAGTTTTTGGCAGATGCTAAAAACTTTTTGGCTCTCTCTGGCAATCCACAAGCAGAAACGATTGCTACCAATTTTGAGAAACTCTGGAATTCGGGAAAACTCACCGAACCCCAAAAGGTAAAATTGGCGAGTGTTTCCAATTTTATGTTTAAAAAAGGCTACAAACCACCCCAATTTGTTGGGCTGTTTGATGCCGTAATTTTGGGCGTAAATAGTGCCTTGATGCCCCAAACATCATTGGATAATTATTTAGAAACCCTCCACAAATCTCTTGAAACGGGAGATACCAAAACAACTTTGCGTTATATTGATGTTAGTCGGTTATTCTTCAATAATCGGGCGATATATTTTACTAACTTCAACCGTTTGTATGCTTTAAATGGCTCTGTTTCTTTTAAATTCAATGAACAAAAAATAGAAATTAACAAGGCAGAAAAGCCCCCTATAACAAATCAGCCAATAAATATTACGCCTGAGCCTGCCAAAAAAGCGGATGCTTGGGAAGATTGGGACGCTCCTCTCCCAACGGCAAACGCCAATAATACATCTGCCCCAGCTCCCGCTGAAGAACCAATTCCACAGGTTTTAAACCCTGGCCCAGTTATGGAGTTTAAGGGAATTGACTTGAATATTGCCACCGCCAATGATTCTGTAACTTTAAAAAACACGTCTTCTACTTTGAGTTTGAAGGATGGTATTATGTTGGGAACAGGCGGAACATTTACTTGGGAAAATGTGGGATTATCAGACGTTTTTGTAACGCTCAATAATTACAGCATGGAAATTAGAAATCCAAAAATTGTTTCGGAGTTGGCGGTCATTACGCATAATCAAAGACTGAATAATCCAATTAAAGGGATTTTTGAATTTCAGAGTAAAAAAAGAGCAAAAAATGCCCAGTCTAATTACCCAAGATTTATGTCACTCGACAATGATGTTGTCTTGAAAAATAGTGCTGACATCGAATACAAAGGCGGTTTTACAATGGTTGGAAATAGAGTTTCGAGTTCTTCTTTACAATCAAAATTTGCAACAATTGTTGTCAAAAAAGACGGAAAAATAGCTTTTAGAGTCACGAGTCGGCGTTTTGAAGTTGGAGATTCATTAATTACGTCTCCTTCTGCCATTTTTACAGGATATTTTGCAGGACAAGATTCTTTATATCATCCTTCGGTTAAATTAAATTATAACCGTAAAAACTTCACCTTACGCTTAAATAAAGTCGATAATGGCGGATTTAGAGAAACCGCTTATTCGGATAGTTATCATAAATTAGACATTACTGCCGATGTTATGCGTTGGGGATTAAATGAACAAAGAATGGACTTTTCTATTCTTACCGCCAAAAATATTGTCCCTGCTCTTTTTGAATCTTTCGATTATTACAATCCTGAGAGATTTAGTCAAATTTCTGCCAATTATAGTTTTAATCCGTTGTTGGTTGTTTCTAATTACATCCGTAAAAACAATTTACCATCTACTACTATTTCTGAATTAGCCAGAGTTTTCCAAAAAGATGCCAATGCCCTAAAACCTGTCTTTTTAGAAATGATGCAAAAAGGGTATTTCGAGTACGACCCCGATGTTGAAGTTTTAAAATTATCAAGAAAAGGAATGCACAATTTAGCCGTTTTTAGTGCTAAAAAAGACTATGACAACTTCTTGATTCCTTCGTTTTACTCATCAAATACAAAAGACACTACGTCGAATGCGTCATTAAACCTAAAAGATAATCAATTGATTGTCAGAGGTGTAAAGCAATTTTACCTTTCAGATTCGCTAAACGTTTACATGGCTCCTTATGACAATATTATCCGTGTAAATAAGGACCGAAACTTTGGGATTAGTGGTGAGTTGAAAACAGGTAATTTCCGTTTTAGAGGAAAGGATTTGTCGTTTAATTACGGAGAATTCAGCGTAAAATTGAATAAAATTGATTCGATTACTTTTATTCCACAAAAGGAATTAGCCAAAAAAGGAAGAACCGAAATAGGGGGAGATTTGAAATACGAATCAGGGGTAATTTATATCAATAAACCTGATAACAAATCAGGTCGTCAGCGTTTGTCAGAATACCCTCGTTTGGTTATACCTACGGGAGTAACCGCCTATTTCGACCATCCCTACCGTGCCAATGGAGCTTATAGCAAAAAGATCTTTTTCAAAGTTTCCAATATTGATTTTGACAGTTTAAATATCAAGGATATTGATTTTGTGGGAACATTTAATTCTGACGGTATTTTTCCGCCGTTCAAAGAAACGTTGATTTCGATGCCTGATAATACATTAGGTTTTAGTCATAAAGTTCCAGAAGGGAAATACAATGTTTATAATAGCAAAACCTCGGTAAAGTTTACCAAGCCTTTATTAATGGACAGACAGGGGCTTCATGCAGAAAGTGAAATCAACCACTTAACGGCACAAATTCAAGCCAAAGATGCCCTTTTTACCGCTGATTCAGTAACAGCTTATGGCACCACGGGAATTATCAATGAAGGTGCAGTTGGACAAGCTTATTTCACGAAGGTTGATATTAAAAATTATTCGTTGAAGTGGCAACCCAAAGCCGACAGTATGTTGATTGAAACCAAAGGGAATTCTTTTGATTTTTATGCTGCCAGTTCAAAATTAGAAGGTAAATTATTAGTGCGTCAAACGGGTTTATTTGGTTTTGGTAAAGTAAAGAGACAAGATTCGGAAACGGTTTCGGATAATATCAAATTTGGCAAAGAAGCATTCACTGCCGATATGGCAAACCTTTCTGTTGGCAATAACCTAAAGACCTCAAAACCTGCATTGTTGGGAAATAAAATGAATGTGAGCTTCAATCTGGCGACGGGTTTGGTGAGTATCAAAACGCCAACGAATCTAAAAATCGAAGACTCTACCAGTTTGTATTTCCCTTACACGGCGTATAAAACTTCCATCAATAATGCCGAATGGGACATCAACAAGAAGATTATTTCGATGAAAGGTGATGTCAGAAATACCACATTTACTTCTCTTGAACCATCACAAGAAGGACTTTCATTTAATGGTTCTGAGGCATTATATGAAATTGATAAGCAATCGCTTAATATTAATGGCGTACCGTTTATCAAGTCGGCAGATGCTAAGATTATTCCCGATAAAGGAGCAGTTTCCATTCGTAGAGATGCCGAAATGCGTGGATTTTATAATGCCAAATTACAGATTGATACCGTTAATGGGTATCATAATTTAGTGAACGGAAACATCAGAATTATCTCAAGAGTCAAATTTGAAGGAGATGCAACTTACCGTTTTCCAAACCTTGCGGGTGACACGATGAATATCAAAATGGGAAATTTTGAGTTTAAAGAATCCATCGTTGATAACCGCAAAAAAACGAAAGGTTATACCACCACAGCCAAAGCAACTATTGAACAAACCGACAAATTCTACCTTTCTCCAAAAATTCTTTATCGAGGAGACATTTCGATGCTTGCCACCGACAAAAACCTGATACTCGATGGTTTTGTTCGTCCAGAATATAAAAACAGAGCCGATGTTGTCAATTGGGTTGTTTATAAAGGTAATAGCACCGACGATGTAAATATTCAGATTCAACCTAATATGAAGGGAGATTTAAACGCTCCAATTTATGCTGGCTTACACGCCAGAACCGCCTCTACGGGTTTATACACGACTTTCTTAACCAGTAAAGAAGACCCCAAAGATGAAGATATTTTTGTGGTCAATGGTCAGTTGAAAGATATTCCTAAAACAGCTCGATTTGAAATTGGTCCAGACGAAAAAGTCAAATCTTACGAAGCAAGTCGCTACATTTATGATGACGTAAAGAAAACGCTAAATTTAGAAGGCAATTTCAATTTCTTTAATCCTGCCAATTATATTCAAGCGGCAGGATTTGCCGAAATGCGAGTGGATAGTGGGAAATATAAATTCGACCAAATGTTGGTGCTGAATTTTCCAATGCCTGCCGAAGTTTTGAAAGCAATGGCTGATAAAATTGTAAAAACCAATTTAGATAGTCGAGATAACGCAAGTGCCGATGAACCAGAAGACAAAGAACGTTTACTCTCTAAGTTAGCGAATATTTTAGGAGGAAAAACGATAGAAACATTTGAAAGACGCTTGAAAAATGAACACGTTCCGTTGCACACTTTTAACGCTAAACTGAATACAACGATGGTTATTTCAAAGGCAAATTTGCGGTATTCAGAGCAAGCCTCAGCCTTTTATTCAGTAGGAAAGTTGAGCATTGCCAGCATTGGAGCAACAGATATTAATTCAGAAGTTGAGGGTATGGTTGAAATCAAGAAAACTGCCGAAGGCGACGAATTTTATTTGTATTTAGAACCATCAACTGATGTTTGGTATTTTATGGGATATTTGAAAAATGAAATGGGCGTAATTTCTTCGGATGGAGAATTTAACAATGCCGTCACTGCCAAATCAAAAGGGGTGAAAAAAGGAAGCGGTAAAAATGCGTATACCTTTTTGGGCGTTGGAGCAGAAGAAAAATTTGCTTTCACCGAAAGTTTCACCGACGCATACAGAACCAAAACAGAGAAAGGCAAAAAGGTTGTAAAAAAGGACGAAGTGAAAAAAGAAGAGAAAAAGAAGGAGGAAGTCAAGGAAGGTTTTTAAATTTGTAGAAAATCAGACGGATAATTTATGGATGTCAAAATAACTAAGGCTATATCGAAAGCTGAAT
>JAAFIU010000419.1 GCA_013298805.1 Cytophagales bacterium
TAGTAACAGGTTGTAGTAGTGGAATTGGAATGGCAATTGCCATTGAACTGGCTCAGTCTGGTGCAGATATTATTGGCGTAGCGGTTGATTTACCAGAAACAGGAAGCGATGTTGCGAAAGCAGTGGAGGCGGCAGGTAAAAAATTCTACCCTTACGTTGCCGATTTTTCTAAAAGAGATTCTCTTTATACTTTCTTGGATAAAGTAAAAGCTGAACATCCAAGAATTGACATTCTGATTAACAATGCAGGACACATTATGCGTAAGCCTGCGGCAGAACACCCAGACGAATATTGGGATTTAATTATTGACATTAACCTAAACGCTCAATTCATCATCACTCGTGAAATTGGTAAGCGTATGGTTGAGCAAAAGTACGGTAAAATCGTTTTCACTTGTTCATTATTGAGTTTCCAAGGAGGTATCAATGTTCCAGGTTATGCAGCGAGTAAAGGTGCTGTTGCCTCTTTATTAAAGGCTTTTGCTAACGAATGGGCTCCTTTTAATATTACGGTGAATGGTGTTGCCCCAGGATATATTGCCACAAACAACACAACGGCTTTAAGAGCTGATGAAGAAAGAAGTGCTGCCATTTTATCAAGAATCCCAGCGGGTCGTTGGGGAGAAACTTCTGACTTGACGGGTGCGTATGTTTTCTTATCGTCTCCTGCTTCTGACTATATCAACGGCTCAATCATCACAGTTGACGGTGGCTGGATGGGGAGATAATTGGTGATTGAGTAAGTTGTGATTTAGTGATTTTTGAACACAATTCATTTATCATCATAAAACGTCGGTAAAGTTTAATTCAATATTAAGCTTTACCGACGTTTTTGTTTTTTACAAATCGTTCTTCTGAAAATCAAAAATCAGCGAAAATCTATATCATCCGTTTAATTGATGGTCTATTTTACGTTACTATAAATCCAACTAAAAGCTCAAAATTCATTAAATTGCAGGAAAAATAGAATTTCCCTTGAAAAATACTCCAACAGAAAAAAATAACCTTCATCCACGAAACCCACACCGTTTTCGATACGATTTTCCACAACTTATCCAAAGTTGTCCAGCACTTGCCAACTATGTTTTTGTGAATCAATATAATTCTGAAACGATAGACTTTGCCAATCCAGAAGCCGTAAAAATGCTCAATAAAGCCATTTTGAAGCATTTTTATGAAATTGATTATTGGGATATTCCAGCCAATTATCTTTGCCCGCCCATTCCAGGACGAGCCGATTATATTCATTACATAGCCGACCTTTTGGCAGCTTACAACAAGGATGTTATTCCCGAAGGACGCTCTATAAAAGTGCTTGATGTTGGCGTAGGGGCAAATTGTGTCTATCCAATCATCGGAACGAAAACTTACGGTTGGCAATTTGTGGGTTCAGATATTGATGAAATTGCGATAAAATCTGCGGAAAAGATTTGTTCTGAAAATCCATCTTTGAGTCAAAATATTGAATGTCGTTTGCAAAAATATTCGACCAATATTTTCAGAGGAATTATTCAACCCGATGAAGTTTTTGATGTGTCAATCTGCAATCCACCATTTCACGCCTCACTCGAAGAAGCAACCGCAGGAACGCAACGCAAATTAAAAAACCTAAAACTCGATAATAAACCCAAACCAACCTTAAATTTTGGCGGACAAAACACCGAGCTTTGGTACGAAGGTGGCGAAATAGCTTTCATCAAAAAAATGATAAAGGAAAGTGTTTCGATGGCGAATCAATGCTTTTGGTTTACGAGTTTAGTTTCCAAAAAAGAAAATTTACCCAGTATTTATTTTGCTCTCAAAAACGCAAAAGTGTATGATTTTCAAACAATTGACTTGGCTCAAGGACAAAAAGTAAGTCGCTTTGTAGCATGGACTTTCTGGAACGAAGAACAACAGAAAAATTGGAGAGAGAAAAAGAAGTAACAGGATATACAAATTAAATAAGGGCAAAAAGAAACCTTTGATTCATATTCTTTTGTTCTATAAAAGTAACGAGTAAACAATGTCGGCGAGGTTAATAACAATGACTGGTGAAATGGAAGTATTTACCTCAATAATCACTAAATCACCATTCACAAACTCACTAAATGATTTTACAATGAACAAGAAAGAAACATTTCAAGATATAATTGATGGCGACACGCCCGTTTTGGTAGATTTTTTCGCTACTTGGTGTGGACCTTGCAAAACGATGTCGCCAATTTTAGAAGCATTTTCTAAACAAATGGGCGACCGTGTAAGAGTCATCAAAATTGACGTGGATAAAGCAACCAATACGGCAACGACTTACAAAATACAAAGTGTACCGACCTTGATTTTATTTCAGAAAGGACAAATTTTATGGCGTGCTTCGGGCGTTGTTCAGAAACAACAATTGGAAAATATTATCAAAGAATTGACGGTAAAAACGTATCAAGAATAACGAAAATCTGAACTAAGATTTATAAGATGAAAGAATTTTAAGATTTTTATTAAAATCCTACAATCATATAATCCAACAAATCTTAGTTCAGACAATCTACTTCGCTGAGACAACCTCAATTTCAAATAATAAAGGCGTATTGGCAGGAATAGAACCTGCTCCCGATGAACCATAACCCATCGAAGAAGGGAAAATCAAAATTGCCTTCTCTCCTATCCTCATTTTGGCAATTCCTTTGTCGAAACCTTCTACAACTTGTTGTTGACCAAGCAAAAAACTAAAATTGCCCGAATCAAACTCCTTATCCATCTTTTTCCCTGCGATAAATTTTCCAAC
>JAAFIU010000168.1 GCA_013298805.1 Cytophagales bacterium
GGGGACTAACAAATAGAGTTATTGCTAAAATAACAGCATTAACCCTATCTATTTTTGTCAATTATTGCCTTGATTTACCACTATTGGAGGTCAAAAACTTTATATTTTAATTAGCACAACTGGTTATATTTGTAGTGTAATGAAGAATCAATTAACCCGCATATTTTGTCTTTTTATGGCTTTTCAGGTACTGTTTGCCAGTACAGGATTTGCTATATATGAGCATTTTTGCAAAATAAAGGGTGAAAAAACGTATTCATTAACTGTTCTTAAAAAGACTTGTTGTTCTGTCAAAAAGGTAAATAATGAGCATTCTAAAAAAACAGTTCTAAAAAGAGCCAAATGTTGTTCAGACCATGTTACTCATTACAAAATCACACCGAATGCTTCTCAAAACTTAAAGGGTGATTTAAAAATCACTTCATTTGCGTGGATTTCAACGCCAGTGTTTACATACGCTCACGCACATACAAGCGTAAAAACCTCTTTTAATACCCTTCATTATTCTAACAACGCCCCGCCACTTGCTGGACGAGACAGGCTTATATTCATCCAATCTTTCCTGATTTGATTCTCAGTGTTATAAACTAATTAATCTTAATTTTTCCATCAGTTTTTTGTAGAATTGTATGGTAATATTTTGTTAATCAATGAGTTGTGTTTTATTTTAAATCAACTAATTTATAATTCTATGAAAATTTATATCACTAATATGGTTTGTAGCCGTTGCCAAATGGTTGTGAAAAGTGAATTGGAAAAACTTGGGATTGAGCCATTAAAAGTAGGTTTAGGGGAAGTAGAACTGGCCGAAAATCTAACGGATGAGCAAAAAATAATATTTTCTAAAAATCTCCAATCTCATAATTTTGGGTTAATTGAAGACAAGAAGAGTAGGATAAACGAAAAGATTAAAAATGTCATCATAGATTTGGTTCATTACCATAATAATGATTCTAAAATCAATTTGTCGCTTTTCCTTTCAGAACAATTATCCCATGATTATAATTATTTGAGTACACTTTTTTCAGAAACAAATGGGATTACAATTGAGCAGTATTTCATTGCACAAAAAATTGAGAGAGTAAAAGAACTCCTAATGTATGATGAATTGACTTTGAGTGAAATTGCTTTTAAACTCAATTATAGTAGTGTCGGCTATTTAAGCAATCAATTCAAGAAGGTAACAGGCTTTACTCCTTCATCGTTTAAATTGTTGAAAGATAAGAATCGACAGTCAATTGCAGACCTTTAAATTTTACAAAACAAATGAGAAATTCTGTAAGAGTTTGATGCTGTTTTTGGAGAACTTTGTCAAGAAATTCATAATTTAAACAACAATCAAATGAAAAAGTCAATTGTATTTTTCGCATTATTTTTTATCGCTTCGTTAAGCGTATTTGCTCAAAAATCAGTTCCAATGGTCGATTCTAAAGGGCATATTATGAATGGTAATAAGCAAATTGGCTCTATGACTGCTACGGGAGGTTTTGACCAATCTGGAAAGTCAATGACAAAAGTGGACGGCAAGGGAAATATTGTAGATTTAGACGGCAAAATAATTGGAAAAGCTCCTAAAAATGGAAAATTTGTCTATTATTTCAAAGACAATCAGGAACAATATACCATCGGAAAAGCTGACCACGATGGAATGTGTAAAGTAAAAAATGCTAAGGGTGAAACAGTGGTACTAATGCACAACAACTATAAACAAGAAACTGCTTGTGCCATACATTGTTTGCATGAAAATCACTGTATGCCAAATGAAATGCAGGAGCATAAACACTAATAAATAGGTATTAGGATTTAGGTATTGATTAATATCTAAATCCTTAATGTTAAATAATGGAGCATAATCATCACCACCACGCACCCAAGATTACGAAACTTAATCGGGCATTTATCATTGGCATAGTCTTAAATTTTGGCTACGTTATTTTTCAAATTATTGTGGGCTTTCGGATTGCATCGTTGTCTTTGCTGTCGGATGCCCTTCATAATTTTGGTGATGTAATTGCCTTGGCGTTATCGTTGTTGGCGTTTAAATTATCAAAAATAAAATCTACCGAGAAATATACTTTTGGGTATCAGAAGGCTTCCATTCTCATTGCACTTTTCAATACGCTTATTTTATTGATTTCCGTTGGAGCTATTGGTTATGAGGCTATTCTGCGTTTTTTTGAGCCAGAACCTCAACAAGGATTCACAATTTCCATTGTTTCGGGCATTGGTATTTTGATAAATGGACTTTCGGCTTGGCAGTTTTTTAGAGATAAAGACTCTGACTTAAACGTAAAAAGTGCTTTTATGCACTTAGCAGCCGATGCAGCGGTTTCTTTGGGTTTGGTAATTGGAGGGATTTTGATACATTTTACGGGTTGGGTATGGATTGACCCTGTACTGAGTTTAATTGTGGCATTGGTGATTATTTGGGGAACATGGTCGTTGACAAAAGACACTTTACGATTGTCTTTAAATGGCGTTCCAAACGACATACAACTCGAAAAAGTACGAGAGGAAATTCTTGAAGTTCCCGAAGTTGTTGGTGTACATCACATTCATGTATGGGCGATAAGTACCACTCAAAATGCTCTGACGGCCCATATTGTGCTAAACCAAGCGTATGATTTAGCCACTATTTCAACGTTGAAAAAAAATATAAAACATCATTTAGAACACATCAATATTCAACACGCAACGCTTGAATTTGAGATTGAGGAGGAGCGTTGCGAGGAGGATTGTTAAGACGAAATTATGAAACTAAGATTATTATATAAAATATTGACTTTCAGCTTTTTACTTTTTTCAAAAGGTGCTTTTTCTCAAACAGAAATTGTTAGAGGAATTGTTTTGGAAAAGAAAGTTGACGGCAAGACAGAACCAATCATCGGGGCTACTTTACGCTGGGAAAATGCCAAAAATGGTACGTCAACCGATGCAAAAGGAGAATTTTCATTGAATAAATCTCCACAAAATCATGAATTAATTGTCAGTTCGGTAGGTTACAAAACGGACACTTTGATGGTTCATTCTTTAGATTTTGTAACGATTTATTTGACGATTCAAAACTCAGATTTACAGGAAGTTGTGGTAAAAAGCGAAGCCACTACAATGGATAGAATGAACCCAATTCATACCGAAATCATTACGACAAAAGCACTTGCTAAAGCCGCTTGCTGTAATCTTTCGGAGAGTTTTGAAACTAATGCTTCTGTTTCGGTTAGTTATTCGGATGCGATTACGGGTTCAAAACAAATTCAGTTATTGGGACTTTCTGGAAATTATATTCAGACAAATGTTGAAAATATCCCGTCTATTAGAGGTTTGAATACGACTTTCGGACTTAATTACTTACCAGGAACATGGCTTTCGTCGATTGACGTTGCCAAAGGGGCTGCTTCGGTTGTGAATGGCTACGAATCCATGACGGGAGCGTTAAATATTGAATTGGCAAAACCCGACATGGCAGAAAAATTGTATTTGAATGCCTACGGGAATAGTCAGGGTAGGGGAGAAATTAATTTGAATTTAGCCAATAAAATTAATAAAAAATGGTCGGTTGGTTTGCTTACACACGCCAGTACTTTGCAAACAAAATTAGACCAAAATGGCGATGGTTTTTTAGATTTACCGCTTTATACACAGTTCAATGGTTTAAATCGTTGGAAGTATCAATCGGATAAAATCATGGCTCAGTTTGGCGTAAAAGCTCTTTACGAAGATAGAACGGGCGGACAAGTTAATTTTAATCCCGATACCGACCGTAATTCTGGAAAGTTTTATGGTTTCGGAAGTAGAACCCAGCGTTATGAGTTTTTTAGTAAAACGGCTAAACTTTATCAATCAAAACCCTATCAAGGTTTAGGATTGATTATCAATGGATTAGTACATGATAACGTATCTTATTTTGGCTTTAAAAATTACGCAGGAACGCAAAAAAGTCTTTATGCTAATCTGATTTACCAGAATATATTTGACAATACGAATCATCAATACAAAGCGGGTTTGAGCTATTTATTGGACGATTACAACGAAAAATACATTGATTCAACTTTCAAAAGAACGGAGTCTGTCCCAGGAGCATTTGTAGAATATACCGAGACGATTCCTGATAAATTAGTCGTAGTAATTGGCGGTCGGATTGATTTTCATAATCTCTACGGAACACGCTTTACGCCACGTTTTCATTTAAAATATGATATTGCTGAAAATACACACTTACGTTTGAGTGCTGGCAAAGGTTGGCGAATGCCTAATGCCATTGCCGAAAACTTCGGAATGTTGGTAAATTCGAGGCAGTTGAAAGTTGTTGGTGGAGTAATCAAACCAGAAGAATCTTGGAATTTTGGGGCAAGTGTAAGTCACGATTTTTACCTTTTCGACAAAAAAGGAACATTGATTTTGGATGCTTATCGCACCAATTTTCAGAATCAGTTGATTGTGGATATGGAAAATGCCGATTTGGTACGTTTTTATAATTTGCAAGGTCGTTCTTTTTCAAATAGTTTTCAGGCGGAAGTTAATTATTCACCTGCCAAACGAATGGACGTAAAATTAGCCTATCGAGTTTTTGATGTACAGAACGATGTACTCACACCCACAGGAGAATTGACTTTGCTACCGAAGCAGTTTATCAATAGAGACCGTTTTTTGATGAATTTGGCTTATGCAACGAAATTTGATAAATGGAAGTTTGATTTTACGTGGCAATGGAATGGTTCAAGAAGAATCCCGAATACCAATGAAGCACACGTACATTCTGCTACATCGCCTTCGGTTTTTGCTCCTGCATTTTCTAACATAAATGCTCAGATAACAAAGGCATTTTTTAAATGGGAAATGTACGTAGGAGGGGAGAATTTGAACAATTTTACCCAAAAAGACCCAATTATTGGAGCAAGCGACCCATTTGGTAAAAACTTTGATGCTTCAATGGTTTGGGGACCCGTTATTGGTAGAATGGTTTATGTGGGGATGAGGTATAAAATTAAATAAAAGTAGTGGCGTTTTGCATACGCCAATTATGGAAAAAATGGCGTATGCGATACGCCACTACAAAAAATGACACAACAATTCAACATATCAGGTATGACTTGCGAAGCCTGTGAGTATAAAATACAACACGTTTTTTCTCAAATTCCAAGTGTAAAATCAGTGGTGGCTCAATTTCAAACGGACAGTGTTATTATTGAAACTGATGAGAAAATTAGTCAAAAGACGATTTTGGAGGCATTGAAACCACATTCAAAATATGGTTTAATCACAACACCATTAACGAATGTTAGTTTGGAAAGTGATAAGTCTCTAACACAATCATGGACGAGCCAATATTATCCACTTTTGCTCATTGCGAGAATGATTTCATTGGTTAGTTTTTTGACTTCTTTTCACGCTGGAATCTACGCAATGGAGCATTTTCAAGTAAAAATGTTCTTGCATAACTTTATGACAGGTTTCTTTTTAGTCTTTTCATTTTTTAAATTATTAGACGTAAAAGCCTTTGCTGAGAGTTTTCAAATGTATGATTTATTAGCGGCGAAAGTACCATTTTACGGTAAAATTTATCCTTTCATTGAATTGGCATTAGGCTTGCTCTGTTTAATTCATTTCCAACCGCAATTGGTTTATTGGGCAGATATTATCATCATGGCATTCGGAGCTTTGGGTGTAATTCAGAGTGTGGTGGATAAGCGTAAAATCCGTTGTGCGTGTCTGGGAACCGTTTTTAATTTGCCAATGAGTACCGTAACGATTATTGAAAATTCATTAATGGTATTAATTGGAATAATCTTACTGAATTTGTAGAAATAGGTTTTTAATAGAAATGCTAACGCCTAATTTCCAACCCCTTAGTCCAAAATTATCAATCACTTAAAAATAAATTATCATGAAAAAGAACATCATTTTATTCGTCGTTTTATTGGTTTCAGTATTCACTTTTGCGAGTGGACCAAAACCGCAAACTGTAAAAATCAAAACCTCTGCCATTTGTGAAATGTGCAAAGAACGAATTGAGAAAAAATTGGCATTTACTAAAGGTGTAACTGATGTGAATCTGGACGTTGAAAGTAAAGACAAAGTAGTAACCGTGATGTTTAATCCGAAAAAAATATCGATAGATAAAATCAAGAAGGCAATTGCAGAAGTTGGCTATGATGCCGACGAAGTAACAGCGGATGCAGTAGGTTACGATAAATTACCAGGATGTTGCAAGAAAGGTGGTAAAATGGAGTAGAGGGGAATAGGGAAAATGTAAAAAGGAGAAATGGAGAAAGGCAAATATTAGGCTTCCTTTTCCCATTTCTCCTTTTTACATTTTCTCCTGCTACGCAAGCATTCCTAATAAAGAAGAAAGCTTGTCTTTTAAATCTTTTCTATCAACGATAAAATCTAAGAAACCGTGTTCTAAAACGAATTCGGCACTTTGGAAGCCTTTAGGAAGGTCTTTCCCGATTGTTTCACGGATTACACGTGGGCCAGCAAAACCGATTAATGCACCCGGTTCAGAAATATTAAAATCGCCTAACATGGCATAAGAAGCCGTTACGCCGCCCGTTGTAGGGTCAGTCAAAAGAGAAATATAAGGAATGCCAGCTTCTGCCAATAATGCCAATTTTGCGGAAGTTTTTGCCATTTGCATTAATGAAAAACCTGCCTCCATCATTCTGGCACCACCCGATTTTGAAATCATTAAAAACGGGATTTTGTGTTCCAAAGCATAATCAATACCTCTTGCAATTTTTTCGCCCACTACCGAACCCATTGACCCTCCGATAAAAGAAAAATCCATGGCAGAAATTACAATCTCTGCATCATTCATCTTTCCGTGGGCTGTTCTCACGGCATCTTTCAAACCAGTTTTCTTTTCAGTGGCTCTAATACGGTCTGGATATTTTTTAGTATCCACAAAGTTTAGAGGGTCACCTGATGATAACATCGCATCAAGTTCAGTATATCTTGTTTGGTCAAAAAGTAGCTCAAAATACTCCTGTGAGCCTATTTTTTCATGGTAATTGCAATTTGAACAAGTGTAAGCGAATAAACGATGTTCACGGGTGTGCATCGCCTTTTTACACGACGGACATTGATACCAAAGTCCGTCTGGAGCTTCACGTTTTGATTCTGTGGGGGTTAGGATACCCTTATCTTTTCTGGTAAACCAAGACATATTTTTTAGTAGTTTGGGTGTGTATTATTTGAGAATGAATGTTAAAAAATAATACGTAACAAATAACAGATTGCAAAGATAAGCTAAAAAAGAAAAGAGAAAGAGTTGAAATTGGAATATTTATCATTCTCCAATTTTCTTCTCTTCCTCTTTCATGGTTAAAATATTCTTATTTCACATAAACTGCCTTACGTACTACAGTCTCTTCGCCTGCTTGCATACGGATTAAGTACGTGCCACCCACAAAGCGAGAAAGGTCAACCACTTGATTTAATTCTCTGCCTACACCTTGAAACTCCATTGTTGAAATTTCGTTTCCTGATAATGTACCCACCGAAAGGGTTACATTGCCAACGGCTTTTTCGAATTTTGCAGTTAATACAAACTGTCCAGTTGCACTTGGGTTTGGCATTAATTTGAAGTCAGCCGTTTCAATAGTTGGCTCACTTGCCAATGGTTTTACCACTTGTGTAGGAGCTTTGGGGTTATTTCCTTGAATATTCAAATTATCAATTGTCCAACCCCAACCATAACCGCCAACGTCAGCCAACATTCTAAAACGAATTAAAACCTGGTCGCCTCCTTTAAAATCACCCGATTTTAACATATCAATTACTCGTGGTTTGTACAAACTTGCTTCTGGTACAGCTAATGAGTTGCCATTGGCATCGGTTTTACTGTCCCACGCAGTTCGCCATGCGGTTTGGGCATTACAATCCCAACCATCTTGAAACCATTTCCAAGTTTTACCTCCATCTTTCGAGCCTTCCACGATTACATAATCGAAAAAATTACGGTTTACTGCTCCATTTGTTTGGAATGCTACGCCATCTTCACCTGGTTCAACTAAGGCGATTTCGTCAAAATAAATATTGGCAGTATCGCTTCTTAGAATAATTGGTTTTAATAAATTAACCGTTGAATTTGTATAAAAATCAGAAGTTGAATTTGGATAAGTATTTTCTGAACCATCGGCATAAGGGTGGTCAGTTTGTAAAGCTGTCCCTGCGTTTAGGGCTGTACCAAATGCTTTTACTGTAAACCCTTTTAAGTATAAATCTTCTTTTGGCGTTGATTCAAAATCCGTTAAATATTTACTAACAGCCGTTAATATTTTTTGGACTTGAATGTCATAAAAGCCTGTTTTTGGGAAAATTACTTTGTTTTTTGCCTTTGATTTATCTTGAACGATGACACGGTACGAAATTTTCTCACCACCTTTTAAGCCCAAGGACGTAAAGTCAAATATTCCAGAGAAACTATTGCCAAACCCACCTGAGATTAATTCAAAAGCACCGCTTCTTGTTAGACCAAATGATGGTAATGTTTTGCCGTCTATTTGATATTCAACGTAAACAGTATCAATACCGATGTTATCAGAAGCCGTCAAACTTGGTAAACTTAGTTTGGTATCTGAAGGGAAAATAGAAGATAAATTATTGACAAATGCAACGTCTGGTTTTGTGGTATCAGCTCCAAGTCTAAATTTGTATGGAGTTTCAAATTTCAGAGTTGAAGTTCCGATTTTTCTCGTAATGGTCTCAGGAGCTTGGGCAGGCGTTATCATTTTCCGTCCTACATTATCTTCAGCCGTAAAATAATAACTAATTACTTTTTCCTTTCCATCGGCAGGCAAAGTGAAGGTATAATCATCAGAAGTTCCTTTACGAGTCAATTTTACTTCGGTTGCTGTAGTTTTTACATCCCCTAAGCTATAAAATAATTTTACTGATTCAGGTTTGTAAGTAGTATCGCTATATACTTTTACATCAAAAGTCAATGATTTTGTCAAGTCTTCTGAGTCCGTGAATCTTTTGTGCGTAATAGAAGAGCCAATCCAGCCCATTTCTCTGAAAAATGCCAAAACAATTGGTCCAGGATTATTATTGACCTCGCCATTATCTCCAAATGGAGTCATGGTAGCATTGATTGTACCTGATTTATAGGTGTTTTCGTCTAAGTGACTATAACTTGACCCCGCCGAATAGGTACTTGGAACATACAAACGCCCTGGGATGGTATCGTTGTATTTCAGAATTTCAGGGGAATTAATGTAAAGGCTTCCTCCTGTTAATGCTTTGAATAATTCTACCGAAGGATTCTTGAAAATATCGGTATTTAATATTTTTTGTTTAGAGATGTTTTCGGCATAATGGTCGAAAATATACGGAATACCTCCGCTGGTAACAATACCTTGTGTTGCGTCACCATCATAAGGTCTTAATGAACCAAAAAATCCTAACCCATGCCCAATTTCATGTAGCACCGTTGATACCAAATCTTGACGATTTTTGGGCGGTTTTCCATCTGTACCTAAATACCAGTTGAAATCAGAATTGAAACGAGCTACAATGTCGGGGTCTGTTCCATTCAACTCTTTGTGAGCCATCTTTTCAGCCATCGAAATGGGATAATAAGTGGATGCCTTATTAGCTCCTGCAAAATCACGGAAGAGAGAATTTGCGGAAGCAGAACCTAAGGTAGTTCTACCCAAACTTTCCCAACTGGCGGTTAGTCTAATGGGTACGTCCGATATTAAGATTGATTGCCAAATATCTACAGCTCTTTGAAAGGCAGCTTGGGCATCAATGGGAAAGTCAACGTAAGTAACGATGATTTTAGAACGGTCGGCTTGAGTACGAGCATTTTTATCAAATTTGCGTAGATATTCTATCGGAGGAGCTACGTAAGTAGGATTATAGGGCTTAGAAAAATCAGGGACTGGGCATATAATTTCTA
>JAAFIU010000369.1 GCA_013298805.1 Cytophagales bacterium
CCCTAAAGATATTTTACGAAAAATTTAATCAATTTCGTCACGAATGGCGTGTAAGGTGGATAAATCATTTTGAAAGTTCCAAATTTTTGACGCATCACGGCTCGTTGATTGGAAAACTCAGTAAATCCCCAAATACCACCCGATTTTCCAATGCCAGAATTGTTGACACCGCCAAAGGGAATTTCGGTATGTCCGTAATGAATCACACAATCGTTGATGACCGTTCCACCCGCCGAAGAATTATCCATGAAATACTTGATATTCTTTTCCTTGCTCGAATTTATGTACATCGCCAAGGGTTTCTCACGACTTTTAATGTGGGCAATCGCTTCTTCGTTGGTAGTAAAACTCACTATTGGCAGAATTGGACCAAAAATCTCTTCTTGCATGACCTTCATTGTATCCTCAACTTCTGAAAGTAGGGTAGGAGCAATATAATTTTCTGAACCATCAACTTGCCCACCAATGTCAACTTTTGCTCCTTTTTCAACGGCTTCTTGTAAAATGCCATTTAAACGATTGAAATGGCGATTATTTACAATTCTACAATAATCAACGGATTGTTTTGCATCCGTTCCGTACATCGCATTTATGGCTTCTTTTAATGAGCTAATAAGTTCGTGTTCGACATTTTTATTTACCAAAATATAGTCAGGAGCAATACACGTTTGTCCATTATTGATGAATTTTCCCCAAGCGATTTTCTCTGCGGTCTTTTTGATATTGGCAGTTTCATCGACAATACACGGAGATTTTCCACCTAATTCTAATGTTACCGATGTTAAATTTTTAGCGGCTGCCGACATTACTATTTTCCCAACGGCGGGACTTCCCGTAAAGAAAATATGATTAAATGGCTGATTTAGCAAGATTTGAGAAACACTCGCATCTCCTTCAAAAACGGCAATTTCATTTTCTTCAAACAGTGCAGAAAGCATTTTTTTGAGTAATGCCGACGTATGCGGAGTCATTTCGGAAGGTTTCAAAATGACGGTATTACCCGCTGCAATGGCTTGTACCAACGGTTTTATGGAAAGATTGAAAGGATAATTCCAAGGAGAAATAATTAAACAAACACCTTTAGGTTCAAATCGAACATGAGCCGACGTACCAATCATATTTAAAGGTGTAGGTACAGACTGTGGTTTCATCCAAGAATTAAGATGCTTCAGTATATGTTTTATTTCACCAACAACGCCAAAAATTTCCCCTAAATTTGTTTCAGCAGGATTTTTCTTGAAATCATTGAATAGTGCTTGCCCAATTTCTTCTTCATGACTTATCGTCCAATCTAATATTTTACGGAGTTTGTTTTTTCGAGTTTTTACATCGGTATTGGCAACGTTTTGTGCGTTTGCCTTTTGTGCGTCGAAAATAGTTAGAATATCTTGTTCAGTATCTATGTTGATGATTTCAGTATTCATAAACGATGTTTATATTTTTTTATTGGATTAATCATAAAAATACGAAAAAAAAGCCTAAAATTGGCATTTTGGATATTTTATGGTTATTTTACGGTAAGATTAGTATTTAAACGTATTTTTTTAGTAAAGATTTTTTTGCTAAATTATGATTCTTAAAGCTCTTTTTACTCCAAATTCTTTTTAGATAAAACAAATTACTTATGTCCATCGTCAGCAATAATATCAAATACCTTCGTCGGTTAAATGGCTTGACACAAGAACAATTTGCCAGAAGAATTGGTATAAAACGTTCATTGTTAGGTGCTTATGAAGAGGCTCGTGCAAACCCTAATTTAGAAAATTTAAAAACAATTGCTCAGGTATTTGGCACTTCGGTTGACTCACTTATCAAAACGGATATTCGGAAAATTAGAGAAACGCCAGGGATTAGTTTAGCTCAAAGTACCAATGGTATTATGCCTCAAACTGCTCCTCAGAGTCGTTTGCAACCCGAACAAACTCAAGTAGAAACACGTACTTTTAATAATACGCCAGAGCCACAGTCTGTTGCTAAAATAGTTGAAGAGTTTTTTCAAGAAAAAGAGGTAGTCCAGATTACTCCACAACGACCAATATCTCCACGAAATTATTTAGCGGACAATGAAGCTTCTTTTCAGCAATTTGTTGATAATCATTTACATACAGTTAGTAATTTAGCTAAAAATGAAACGGAATATACCCCTAAAAGCACCGCTAAGGTTATTTCTTATGTGAAGAATAATGCCGTAAAAGAGTATTTAGCAAATTGCCAAAAAGCAGATTATTTACGTGCATTACCTACAATATCATTGCCATTTATTGTTACAGAAAAAAATAGAGCATTTGATATGGGAAGTGATTTCCCTATGCAAAATTCAATTGTAGTAGGAACTGGTATTTCTGACTGGTCTGATATTCATGATGGGAGGTTTTATGTTATACTAACTAATCAGCAAGGCGTAATTTATAGAAGAGTGTATAACCAAGTAAAAATTAAAGGTACATTATTATTGAGTTCAGATAATACAAATATTCCCAGTTGTGAAGTTGCTATTAAAGATGTCGTAGAAATCTGGGAAGTAAATTCTTTTATAAGTCAACAACTTCCTGAGCCTCATATTTCATTAGAAAGGGTGAAGAGTTTAGTAGATGAATTGACAATCGAATTGGATAGACTTAGATAGTGTTGAACTTCTAATTCTTCATCACTAATTTTTAGGTCTAAACTCTTTCATAACTTCTTGATTACAAATCAAATACGGGCCTTCAATTAAGTCGATGCAATAAGGAACAGCAGGGAATACAGCATCTAAACATTGGCGGATTGCTCTGGGTTTCCCTGGCAAATTTATAATTAATGAACCGCCTCTGATACCCGCTGTTTGTCGTGAAAGTATTGCTGTTGGTACATATTTAAGACTTTCTTGACGCATTAATTCCCCAAACCCAGGCATCATTTTTTCGCAAACTGCTTCTGTTGCTTCAGGAGTTACGTCTCTTTTCGCAGGGCCAGTTCCACCCGTTGTTACGATTAAGCAACATTTGTGAATGTCCGCCATTTCCCTTAAAGTCTCCGCAATTAAATCTTGCTCATCAGGAATTACTTTATACACCGTTTCAAATTCAGAGACTAAATATTCTTTCAAAGTTTCAACAACAGCTTTCCCTGGAATATCCTCATAAATGCCCGCACTTGCACGGTCGGAGACATTTATTACGCCAATTTTTATATTCATTTTAGATTTTATTTATTGATTTTGGGTCAAATTTGATGACATAAATCCAAAAATACATTCTTTTATTTTGTTCTTGTACTTGAAGATGTGTTATTTTGTTTAATAGACACAATAAACAATTCTTAGATGATAATTTTACAGTCACAATTGCCAGTAGGAGCAGAGAAATTATTCTCGCTTGGCTTTTTTATACTTTTATTAGTAGCCTTATATTTTGCGTTTAAATTTTTCAATAAATCTAAAAAGTAGAATTGCTGAAATTGAAAAAAATAGGTTTACTTTCGAAAAGCAAACCTATTTTGTACTAACAAATTAAATCCAAACTAAGATTTTTTGATTCCATCCCAGCAGGCAAAAAAGGCTAATTCTAAATCAGAAGAATTCATTTGAAATTCACCTGATAGCTGAAGTTTTATAATGGAAACTGCACTGCCAATGACAAAAGCTACTAAAATTTTGGGAGGAATATCTCTTAATACCTGTGTAAATACGGCTTTGCGTAGAAAGTCATAAATTGGCATATCCAATTGTGACAATTCTGCTTTGGGAATAGTTGATAAAAATGGAGAGTTGGAAAACTGTTCTAAGAAGTAAAATTCCTTTGGGTTTTTGATGGCTTCATTGATGAATTGTAGATAAAAATTCCTAAATCTTTCTTTAA
>JAAFIU010000120.1 GCA_013298805.1 Cytophagales bacterium
ATATTCTTGGCGTTTGTGGAGCAACCGAATATACTTCTTGTGGAGTTGGTGACGTAACAATTGAAGAGTCAAGGCGATAGCGTCCATCTGCATCTTTTATTACTCTAATGTACTTATGTTGTCGAAAACCCATTTTGTCGCCTTCGGCTTGTTTTCTTTTCAAACTATCAGCAATTACAAAAGCTTCAGTAACGGGTTTGGGCTGAATACTTTTTGCACTTGGAATCGGATTTAGATAAGCTGTGTCTAAAGTTGTTTTTGAGATTTTTTTTCCGCCAATTACAATGGGTTCATATTGAGGAAATTCACGGTGAAATTCATCTTTTGCCCCTGCATAAAAAGTTGAAATGGTATATTCGGGATTTTCCATTGATAATACTCTCATTTCGACTTCAGCTTCTCCAGGGCCTAAAAGTTCCAAATCTTTGGCGGCGGCAAATGAAAGGTCAATCATCCGATTATAAGCAAATGGACCTCTATCGTTGATTTTTACTACCGCCGTTCTGTTATTGGATGTATTTATTACCTCAACAATAGTATTGAAAGGCAATTCTCGATGTGCTGCTGTATATTCGGTTCGGTCATAAGTTTCACCACTTGATGTGACTCTTCCATGAAACTTGTCTGCATAATAAGAAGCTCTCCCATAAAATTTTTCCCCAACCTGAGCCTGTACACTTACAAAGACTAATAACGATAAAGTGATAGATAATAATGGTTTGATGAATCTCATGCAATTATGGGTTTATTGACAAGGAGTCTTAACGAAGATTTTTAAATTATTTATAAAGATACAGAATAGAAATAGATTTACAAAAACAGTATATTTTTGCTATAAATAACAGAAAATGAGATAGATAAGGTTTGGTTAGGATAGGGTAGATGATAGTCTTTTTTCCACAAAAAAAGAGGTCGCTTTTGAAGGCAACCTCTCAAGAATATTTTCAGTAAATATTATGCTCTTTCGTTGATAGCTACATAAGCACGTTCTGTTGCACCTACATATACTTGACGTGGACGACCGATTGGCTCTTTGTTCGCTTTCATTTCTTTCCACTGAGCAATCCAACCTGGTAAACGACCTATCGCAAACATTACTGTAAACATATCCGTTGGAATACCTAAAGCACGATAAATAATACCTGAATAGAAGTCAACGTTTGGATACAATTTACGAGCTACAAAATACTCATCGTTCAACGCTGCTGATTCTAATTCCGCAGCAATTTTCAACACTGGGTCATTGATACCCAAGGCGGCTAAAACATCATCAGCAGCTTTTTTGATGATTCTTGCACGTGGGTCAAAGTTTTTATAAACACGGTGTCCAAAGCCCATCAAACGGAAACCCGAATTTTTGTCTTTAGCCATTGCGATATATTTTGATGTATCGCCACCGTCTTCTTTGATTGCTTCTAACATTTCAATTACTTCTTGGTTTGCTCCACCGTGTAATGGACCAGAAAGTGCATTGATACCTGCTGAGATTGAAGCGTAAAGACTTGCATGAGAAGAACCTACCAAACGTACTGTTGAAGTAGAACAGTTTTGTTCGTGGTCTGCATGAAGAATCAATAATTTATTTAAAGCTGCCGCAACAACTGGATTTACTTGATAAGTTGCCACTGGTAAAGCAAACATCATGTTCAAGAAGTTTGAACAATAATCCAAAGAATTGTTTGGATAGTTTACTGGATGACCTTGAGATTTTTTGTAAGACCAAGTAGCCATTGATGGCATTTTTGCCATTAAACGGATGATATTCAGCTCGTCAGAACCTGATTTATCGCCTGTATAAAAAGCAGACATAGCACAAACCATTGCTGATAAAACGCCCATTGGGTGAGCATTTACAGGGAAGCCTTCAAAAATCTTACGCATATCTTCATTGACGATAGTGTGCGTTTTGATAGCATTCTCAAACTCAGCGTATTGTGTGGTAGTAGGCAATTCGCCATAAATTAAAAGATAGGCAACTTCCAAGAAAGAAGCTTTCTCTGCTAATTCTTCAATGGAATAACCTCTGTAACGAAGAATTCCTAATTCTCCATCTAAAAATGTGATGGCACTTTTAGTTGCTCCCGTATTTTTGTAACCTGAGTCAATAGTGATATGACCCGTTTCATCACGAAGTTTAGCAATATCAATTGCCTTTTCATCTTCACTTCCTGTTATTACTGGAAACTGATACTTTTTGTCGCCTAACGATAATTCTGCAAATTCTGACATGACCTATATATTATTGGGCTTTACCTTGAAAAAATGTGTTTTTATTTTGTTGATACGAAATTAAGAGAAAAAACGTCTTTCTGATGGCAATGCGTTTTTTTCTTAGCAAAATTTATATAGTTATTGAAAATGTACTATAATTTTTACTTTAAATCGTAATTTCTTAAATGTTTATGCAAGATAAACACGAAAAATTAAAGGATTGTTACCTTTGTTAATAAATGTAAGTGATTTCTTCTTTGGAAGACTAAAAAATGATAAAATGTTACAAAAATATCAAAATACAGTAACTGAGCGCTTTGTCAAATACGTGCAAATTGACACCCAATCAGACCCTTATTCTGATGCTCAACCAACTACCGAAAAGCAAAAAGATTTGAGCAAAATTTTAGTTGAAGAATTATTGGAAATGGGTATTTCTGATGCTCATTTAGATGAATCTGGCTATGTTTATGCAACTATTCTTGCCAATTCGACGAAGAAAGTTCCTGTTATCTGTTTTTGTTCACACGTGGACACTTCGCCTGATTGTTCGGGGGCGGGCGTAAAGCCAATTATTCATAAAAATTATCAAGGTCAAGATATAGTTTTACCAGATGATAATTTACAAATTATTAAACTTTCGGAGCATCCTGACTTAGCTCACCAGTTCGGCAACGACTTAATCACGGCAAGTGGTACTACACTTTTAGGAGCTGACAACAAAGCTGGCGTAGCAGAAATTATGGATGCCGCTTATTATTTAATGAATCATCCCGAAATAAAACACGGGACAATCAAAATTTTATTTACCCCCGATGAAGAAATCGGAAGAGGCACAGCAGCAGTTGATTTGCAAAAATTAGGAGCAGATTTTGGTTATACCATTGATGGCGAAACTTTGGGGTCGCTGGAAGATGAAACGTTCTCTGCTGATGGGGTCAATATTTCAATCACAGGTGTAAGTCAGCATCCTGGATTTGCCAAGGGGCGTATGGAAAGTGCTTTGAAAATTGCTTCAGAAATTGTGGCAAAATTACCGAAAAATACTTTATCGCCTGAAACTACCGAAGGAAAAGAAGGATTTATTCATCCAACCAATATTTCGGGAGCGGTTGAATCAGCAATGATTGATTTTATTATTCGAGATTTTACCCTTGAAAAACTACACGCTCATGAAGCTACTTTAAAGGCTATTTTAGATAATGTTTTGATGGCTTATCCTCACGCCAAAGCTACTTTTGAGGTTGTTGAACAGTACCGAAATATGAAGGAAGTTCTGGATAAATACTCTCATGTAACGGAGTATGCGATGGAAGCCATTACAAGAAGTGGAATTGAAGCCAAATGTATGAGTATCAGAGGTGGAACGGATGGTTCTCGCTTATCATTTATGGGTTTGCCTTGCCCGAATATTTTTGCGGGCGAACACGCTTTTCACGGTAAACATGAATGGGTAACGGTGCAAGATATGGAGAAAGCCGTAGAAACCATTGTGAATCTTTGTATGGTTTGGGAGGAGAAAAGTTAGAATGTTTTTAGTAAGCAGACTTCAGTTTGTAAGTTTTAATAGCCTGAAGTCTGTACTACTAAAATAAACTCGTTTGGTAGTTTCCTAAAACCTTGGCTTCATGCTCTAAAAGCCATTTTTTACGCCATAAATCTCCACCATAACCCACCAACGAGCCATTAGAACCAATCACCCGATGACAGGGAACGATGATATTAAATTTATTACTTCCATTGGTCGTTCCGACGGCACGAATGGCTTTTTCGTTGCCAATTCTGCGAGAAAGGTCTAAGTAGGAAATCGTTTTACCGTAAGGAATATTTTCTAATTCCGCCCAAACGGTTTTCTGAAAATCAGTGCCTTTATGTTGAATTTTTAAGTCAAATTCTTTGCGAGTCCCTGCAAAATATTCGGTAATTTGGTCGATATAATCCGTAATTACGCTTGGCAAATAGGCTGTTTCTTCCTTTCTCGGACTGGGTTTTTTCTGGGCATCTACAAATAAAACCGAAGTCAAATAGTCTTCCGTAGCTGAAATCTCCAATTCTCCCAAAGGAGAATTAATATATTTTGTATAAACTATGTCTTCCATGAAAATCAATAAACATTTTACGCAATTTGCAGATTTTTTCAGACATTTCTATTCCGTATCTTGCGTTTTGAATGTAGTTATACGTAGGCGAAAAACGATTTACGAAAAGCGAGTAAGTTAATTCACAGTTAATCAAGATTTTATATGAACCGTCCTTCAATGTTGTCAGCATAAAAACGAAAGATATTCCTTCCCCATGATTTATAAAATTAAACCCCCTCCAAACTTTTCATTCCAAGAATGCCTTTGGTTTTTAGATAGAAATTACGACGATTGCCTGCATGAAGTCAGACCCAATGCAGTTAGAAAACTCCTGGCTATTCAAGGAGTACCGACCCTCATTGAGATTTCGGAAGAAGGCGAAAACCTCCAGATTAGCATTTTAACGGGTATTTTAGACAGAGAAATGATTATTGATTTTGTAAAAGAATGGTTTGATATTGAGCGTGATTTGAAGGATTTTTATGAATTATTAAGGCAAGACTCATCGCTAAGTTACATGACTTCTGAGTACAAAGGTTTGCGACTTTTGGGTATTCCAGATTTATTTGAAGCCCTTTGTTGGTCAATTATTGGTCAGCAAATAAATTTAAGTTTTGCTTATAAGTTAAAACGCCGTTTTACGGAAAACTTTGGAACGAAATTACATTTCGATAATTGCGATTATTACCTTTTCCCCTCACCCGAATTGGTAGCTAATTTGAAAGTTGAAGATTTATTACCGATGCAATTTTCAAATCGAAAAGCCGAATATTTGATTGAAATTGCTCGACAGTTTGTTGATGGGAATATCTCCAAAACTCAACTTGCCGAATTGAATACAAGTGAAGCTATCAAAAAACTGACCCAAATTAGAGGTATTGGCGAATGGACTGCCAATTATACTTTAATGAAATCTTTGAAGCGATTGGAGTGCATTACCTACGGGGATGTGGGTTTGTATAATGCCCTTCATCATTTGAAAAATTTTCCGAAACGACCAAATCGAGAAGAATTAGCCTCATTTTTTGCACATTACAAAAATTGGGAAGCCTACATGGTTTTTTATTTATGGCGAAGTTTAGCTGTTCCTCAAAAAGCAAAAAATAACGTATAAGCCACTATCTTTGTATCTTAAAAGGCATAAAATGTATAAAAACCCCCTCCTCTTTTTTCTCCTATTTTCAGCAAGCACTTTTGCTCAAACAGACACCACTTTACAATCAAAGGAATTACAAGCTGTAACCATTTCCTCCTCACGGTTTATAGCAAAAGATATTCAAACGCCACTTTCGGTAACCGTCATTGACCAATCTCGATTGCAAATTGGACAATCAAAAATCTCTCTTTTTGAGTCATTAGGAGCTGTTTCGGGTGTTTTTGCAATGAATTCAGAAAACTTTGCTCAAGATTTACGTATTTCAATTCGTGGTTTTGGAGCAAGAGCTTCTTTTGGTATTAGAGGTTTAAAAATTATGATGGATGGTATTCCAGAATCAATTCCTGACGGTACGGCAAAAGTTGGAAATTTAGATATAGGTATGATGGAAAGAATGGAAGTTATCAAAGGCCCTGCTTCTGGACTGTACGGCAATGCGTCAGGCGGAGTTATTAGTATGTTTTCGGAGAATGCTACAAAGAATTTTGCCGAATTTCAAGCCAATATTGGGGCTTATGGTTTGCAAAGATACCAATTCAAAACGGGGCAAACGCTTGGAAAATTGATGTATTTTTTGTCAGCGTCACGCCTACAAAGCACTGGTTATCGGGAACATAGTCGTTTGGAACGTAATTTTTTGAACGGAAAATTAGTTTATCAATTTACCGATAAAAATAAATTGACATTTTTAGCCAATTATATCAATAGTCCAAAAGCAGAAGACCCTGGAGCATTGACACAAACAGAAATTGATAATAACCGCCAGCAAGCTCGCCAAGTAAATTTAACTTTTAATGCTTTTGAAACTTTCAAACAAGGACGAATTGCCCTGATTTACGACCATAATTTTAACGAAAAACATCAAATCAATGCACGAGTTTTTTATCTGAATCGAGATTTTTCTAATCAGCAAGCATTACAGGCGAGCGGACAAATTGCTTTTAATCGTGATTTTGCGGGTGGCGGATTTAATTATCAATTTTCTACGAAAAACTACCGACTAAAAACAGGTTTAGATCTTGAAAATCAGCAAGATAATCGAAAAAGATTTGATAATTTATCGGGAGAAAGAGGAACATTACGCCTCGACCAAATTGAAGAGTTTAGAAGTATTGGCGTATTTATTTTGCAAGAATTTTGGTTCAATGCTAAATTCAGAATGTCTTTAAATACTCGTTTCGACGATGTTCGATTACAAATTTCGGATAAATTTCTCTCAGATGGCGACCAATCTGCGACACAATCTTTCCAGAAAATTAATCCAATGTTGGGTTTTTCATATACACCAACGTCATCACAATCAATTTTTACCAATTTTTCAACCAATTTTGAAACGCCCTCTTTAAACGAATTATCGAATAATCCGAATGGAACGGGCGGGTTTAATCCAAGTCTAAATCCACAAAAATCACGAAATTTTGAAGTTGGATATAAAGGGATTATAAGTAAAAAAATTAGAGCAGATTTATCGCTTTTTTACATCGAAGTTGAAGACGAAATTGTACCATATCAATTGTCCAATCAAGCCACAAAAACCTATTTTAGAAATGCAGGATTGTCGGAAAGAAAAGGTATTGAATTAGGTTTAACGTACAAAATTCGAGCAGGACTGACCACTTATTTCAACTATACATTCTCAGATTTTCAGTACAAATCCTACCAAACTACGGCAGGGAAATTCGATGGGAACATTCTTCCTGGCATACCGAAACACAATATTTACGGCGAAATTAGGTATTTTACAAACATTGGAATTTATGCCATTGCACAAGTACGAAGCATCAGTAAAATCTACGCCGACGATGCCAATTCTGCAACAAATAATGCCTATACGACTTTAAATCTGAGAGTTGGCTACAAGAAAAATATTGGTAATTTTCAGGTTGAACCATTTATCGGCATAAATAACTTATTGAATGAAGTTTATAATGCCAATATTTTAATCAATGCCACTGCCAATCGTTATTTTGAACCAGCTTCGGGAAGTTTTGTTTTTGGTGGGTTAACGGTTAGCGTTGGGAAATAGGTTAACTGATTAGACCACAGATTTTATGGATTTGACAGATTAACACTGATTTCAATGCCAAGCTATCATTCTGTCTATTTAATTTTAGGTATTAATCGTATCTTAAAAATAGTTACCTTCTTTACTTTCGGTAAGTTTGTGAAAATCGAAAATCAAAAATTCGTAATTCAAATATTTAGCTTGTAAAATTAAAAAATATATTACCTTTGCAATCCCAATTACAAAATGGGGACGACCGGTATTGACAGCTTGTGCAGGTCGGTAGTAAGCACGTCGGGAGTTGGTCTTGACCTCCTGTTAAAAATCAGTCCGAACAATAATCGGCAATACTCAGTATGCCATGGCAGCTTAATTCTTAATTGAATTTCGTTTTGGATAGTTCCAATTAGATTGCAACTATTCGCCACCTTCCACTCCGCTAAACTTTGCTGTGGAGATTTGGGGGGACGCTTCGCAAAGTCGAATGTTGTGATTTCTCTAAGCAAACATTTAGTACCCAGAGGATAAGGATGGAATTAGGTCAGGCTTGAACCTTGACCGTCTCGAAAAAATAATCAAGACTAAACGTGTAGAAAGTTATCGAGTTCCTTGTCTGGACGAGAGTTCGAATCTCTCCGTCTCCACACTCACACAAAACGATTGTATTGAAAAACCTTTCAAAAACATTGAAAAATGTATATTTGGAAGGTTTTTCTTTGTCTAACTGAAATAATCAATACCTTTTATTTTTAATATAAAACCTTTTTAAGTGACCCAAATAGTGACCCTATGAAAGTAAACTACAAATTGTAGATAATTCCGTAATTAATTGGAGTGGAGATGAAGGAGGGTAACAAGAAAAAGACATTTTTTTCGTTGTTTTTTATGAATAAAGCGATTTAGAAAAAGCAAATGTGTTAAATATGATTCATTCTTATTATTTTTCTAAATTTGCTTGGTATAAAATCCCTACCCAATGAAAATAAAATCTTTTTTATATTTGACCCTTTTTGTGATTTTTTGTCAGACTTTAAATAGTTGTATTTGGGCAAGACGTTGTCCCGAAAAAACGTGTAGAGTTGCCACTGAACATAAACATGAAAGTGGCGTTTTTCGTCCAAGAGCAACTTTTTCATGGATAGGTACAAAGAAACATTGGCCTTGGAGTCGTTTGGGTGGAGGAAAGAAATTTAATGGAAAAAAAGATAAAAAATCAAAGAAGACTAAGTTTAAGTATTTGCTCCCTGGCGAAAAACTGTAATCGGTAATTGGTTACTGGTTGATTCGAGAAATATAAAAGATATTAAAAAAGCTCAATTGGAACGAATAATTCCAACTGGGCTTTTTTAATTGATACCTAATTTCCTCCATTTTTAACCCGTCCTTTTTCTGCTTCTAATCCCGTTTGACGTTGGCGAGCAGCTTGAACTTTGTTATTTCCGAAACGATAAGTAAATGTTAAGCGAGCCACACGGCTTTCCCATTTGTTAACAATCTGAACATTAATATCATTAAAGGCAAAACTTCCTCTGAAACTATTTGACCAAAATACGTCGTTTACGTTCAATTTCAAGGTTGCTTTATCTTTCAAAAATTTCTTTTGAACTCCGAAAGAAACTGCTCCCATTGGCTTTCCAATCAATTGAGCCTCAACAAATGGCGACTGATACCAACCACTCAATTCTAAAGAAAATTTCTTTGGCAAAGTAAACTGGTGCGTCATATTTGCTTGGTACGTCGTTGCTCTGGCATCCAAAGGTTGTAAAATTGTTGTTGCCACACCGTCTGCCCCAATGGTCGTTTTAGGAATATCTCCCACGTAATGATTGTTGTATAAATTGAAATAAGTGTTGCTAAACCACCATTTTGTAATGGGAATTGGCACGGAGAATGCAATTCCGTAATTATCTACATAACCAATGTTGAATTTTGTGACATTCGTCAATTTAAGAGCGTTGTTTTGTTCCAAAATCTGAGTCATCACGCCATTAGTACGGCTATAATTGATGGTTGTTGTGATGGCATCCATGAAAGTATGCGACATTTCAACGGCATCTGTGTATTGTGGTTGTAATAATTCGTTTCCTTTTTCAAAAGTATATGGGTCGAGGAAGAATAAAAATGGGTTTAAATCTTCGTAACTCGGACGGTCAATTCTACGGCTATACGATAATCCTAACTGATGTTTTGCCGATAATTTTTCACGTAAATAAATGCTTGGGAACAAATTGGTGTAATGACGATTCAATAATTCTTTGCCCAATAAACTACCTTGTCCGTTGGTATTTTCAACTCTTAAACCCAACTGTACACTCAATTTTTTGAGCTGTTTTGAATAATTGATATAACCTGCATTGATATTTTCTTTGTATAAAAACCCACGAGTACGAGTTGGGTCGAGAACTCGGTTGTTATTGTCACCAATCAAAAACTCAAACTGCATATCATTATTTGAATTTACGTAGCTTGATTTCGCTCCAATTTCTAATTTGGAAGTTTTATTGATTGGATAAACTAAATCGGCTTTTAAAGAATAAATGTCAATCTTTGAAGCTGTCAAGCCATCTTCGTTACGAGTTTGGCGTAAAATATTGCTGATGTCGTATTTAGAAGTACGATATTTCATATTGTTTTGAGAATCATAGCGTGCATAATCAGCATCCATCGTCCATTCTTTACCAGTTGAATCAATGACGTGTTTGAAGTTAATATTGCTTGAATAATTCCCCCAATTGCTATTAATATCCCCTTTCGTGATTGAAGTTGAGTCTAAAAGACCAGCCGAGTTTTTAATAATAGCTTGATTATCAAGTAATTCTTTCCAGTTTCCATTCATTCCGTTGAATAAAACACCAATAGTATTTTTAGAGTCGATGAAATAATCTGCTCCAACTTTGTACGAAAATGAGCTATTTTGACGGTCTGAGTTGGCCACTTGGTCGAAACCCGAAAGTGTTTTGCCATTTTCCACAAACTTGCGTTTGATGTCATTGATTTGAAAACTTTTACGATTATTTCCCGAAAAATTACCAAATAAATTTACTTTTCCCTGACGATAATTGAGGTTTAAACTGGCATTTTCTTTCGGTAAAGACTGGTAAAATCCGTAGCCAAAACCAACCGTTGCTGAACCGTTTAAACCCATATTTTGGTTCTTTTTCATGCGGAGGTTAATTACTCCTGCATTACCTGCGGCGTCATATTTTGCGGGAGGATTGGTCATGATTTCGATTTTATCAACCTGACTTGATTGCATATTTTTGAGCAAATTAGCTAAATCCCCTGCTGACATATACGTTGGTTTTCCGTCCATCATCACCATTACATTTTGCTTACCTTTTAGGGAAATATTTCCGTCTTTATCAACGGTTACTCCTGGTGATTTTTCTAAAACTTCCAACGCTGTACTTCCCGCTGAAACGATAGAGTTCTCAACGTTCACAACCGTTTTGTCAATTTGTTGTTCGATGAAAGGTTTCTTTGCAACCACTTGAACCTCAGATAATTGTTTGGAATCTTCTTGCATAACAAGGTTTGATAACTTTATTGTGCCATTTTCTGAATTTAATGTAAACTTTGGCGTATAGAATTTCTTGTAACCTAATTGCGAAATATTCACGATATAGTCTCCGTAAGTTATTTTCTCGAACTCAAATGAGCCATTTTGGTCAGATAAAGCCCCTTTTACGAGCGTAGAATCCTTTGCTTTTAGTAAAGTAACATTGGCAAATTCCACAATTTTGTTTTTGTCATCAGTGATTTGTCCGCTGATTTTTCCCTGTGCGTTAGTTTTGAAACTGTTTAGGCTTACGAGGGCGATTAGAAAGTAAAATAAAGTTTTCATAAAGAGTTTGTATTGATAGAATGAAAAATGATAGATTGAGAGATTATCTTCAATAATATTGAATCAAAATTATTATTTAACCTACTACCTTGCATAACAAACTACCTGATTGGTTTCCTCAAAGGATGAATGGTTGAGAATTCCCATAAAGTATTTTGCTTAGTTTTGGAAGACTGGATTTTGTAGATGAGATGCAGATAGCAATAAAAAGGTTGCAGAAGAGCATAAAAAAACTGTCATTTTTTAGAAATGACAGTTTTGAATAAGTAGTGGCGTATAGCATACGCCAACGCTATGAAAGGATGCTATACGCTACTATTTAATAAATGACAATAATCCTACACCAATTCCGAAATTATCCTCAAACCATTCAAGGTTAATAATTTGTCAACTTCATCAAAATCATCACGTAGAGGTGTTAAAATTGACGATAATCCGCCTGTTGCCAGAACCAAACAATCTTGTCCGACTTCGTTTTTGATTTGCTTTATCATTTCTCGAACCATGCCTACGTAACCCCACAATACACCCGCTTGGATGGCATGAACCGTATTTTTTCCAATAGCAGAATCTGGCATGACCAATGGAACTTCGGGCAATTGAGCCGTATTTGAGAAGAGAGATTTTACGGCAGTTTTTAAACCTGGGGCAATAGAAACCCCCAAGATTTTACCATCTCCCGAAATTACTGTAAAGGTCAAAGCCGTTCCAAAATCCACAATCATGCAAGTACGTTTGTGCGTATAAAAGGCATAAGTGGCGTTACAGACCAAATCCGTACCGATTTCGTAAGGGCTCAAAATCTCCATGTTGAGTTTTTCGTACATTTCTACTCCAACCATGATAGGGTCAAGTGCAAACATTTCTTGCACCATTTCCTTCAACACATTTTTTTGGTCGGGAACAACACAACTGATAATGGCTTTGCCAATATCGCTGATTTTAAGATTATTTTCTAAAAATCTCATTCGCAATTGAGCTTCATAATCGCTTGCTCGATTGGAATAAGATGATGAAATACGAAATTGATGAATCCAAGATTGGGAATCATGAATCCCAAAAACGATGTCAGTATTGCCGATGTCAATGGCTAAAAGCATAATTTTTCAGTTTATCAGTAAACAGTTAGCAGTAAGTAGTGAACAGTTATCAGTGTAGTTTTAGCATTCTAATTATTAGTAAACAGTTATTAGACAGTCTTTGAGGATTTTCTAATAACTGTTTACTGCTAACTGTTAAATGTTCACTGATAACTGTTTGAGTTCTTCCGCCAATTGTTCGGGCGTTTGAAAATGGATTGCTTTTAGTCCAACGGCTTCTGAGCCAACCACATTTTTATAATTATCATCGATGAAAACCGCTTTGCTTCTGTCAATATCGTAGCGTGACAAAATGGCTTCGTAAATTTCGGGTTGCGGTTTTAATAAAGATTCTTCTCCAGATACTAAAACACCTTCAAACCAATGTAAAAAATGGAAACGTTCCATAGATTTTGCTACTGGAAAAGTTTCAGCCGACCAATTAGTAAGGGCATAAACCCGATAATGAGGTGAATCAATCAAGTTTTTGAGAATTTCAACCGTTCCATGATTGGCATCTCCTAACATTTCTACCCAACGACCATAATACGCACGAATTTCATTTTCCCACTCAGGAAATAAGGCAATTCTTTCGTCGGTGGCTTGTGCAATTGGCGTTCCTGCATCTTGTTGTTCGTTCCAGTGCAT
>JAAFIU010000029.1 GCA_013298805.1 Cytophagales bacterium
AAAGCGATTTTGACTTTCGCTGATTAATTCTATTCTACAAATTTAAGAAGGTTTAGAGATTTCAGCGTAATTTTGATAAATTTATTGCTAAACATTATCGTTTATGAATTTTGAGAATGGTAAACCCAATATTTCAAAAGTCAAACAAATTTATCTTTGAAATTAAACATGGTTGAATACTACGAAGCAAAATACCCCAATAGTGATATTAGGGACGTTCTTCTATCAATGACTTATTTCGTAGATGCAGAATTACAGAAAGATAATCCTGAAGATTTACGAGGGATTACTTGGGAACAAATTAAAGATAAAATGAAAAATACCGTTGCAGAATACGTAAGGCAACAACTATAAAATGCAAAAATTAGGATTATTAGGTGGCGGACAATTGGGTAAAATGTTGCTCCAAGCTGCTATGGATTTAGATATTCACGTGAAGTCGCTTGACCCAGACCCAGACGCTCCGTGTGCCAAAATTGCTCCCGAATTTGTGGTAGGTTCTTTTTTGGACTTCGATACAGTTTATCAATTCGGGCAAGATTGCGATGTTATTACGATTGAAATAGAAAATGTCAATCTTGAAGCTCTCAAAAAATTGCAATCGGAAGGGAAAAAAGTATTTCCACAACCCGAAGTTTTAGAAATCATTCAAGATAAACGTATTCAGAAACAATTTTACAAGGATAATAATCTACCAACTTCTGATTTTATTCTGACAGATTCTGTTGAAGATATTGCGAAAAATATTGACTTTTTACCTGCCTTCAATAAATTAGGAAAAGGCGGTTATGATGGTCGTGGCGTACAAAAACTAACTTCCGAAGCAGATATTTCTTTAGCTTTTACCGAACCAAGTCTATTGGAAAAAGCCATTGATTTCGATAAAGAAATTGCTGTAATCGTGGCTCGTAATGAACACGGAGAAATGAGAACTTTCCCAACCGTTGAATGCGTTTTTCATCCTGTTCATAATTTGGTAGAATATCTTTTTGCTCCTGCTGAAGTATCAGAAAATATCCACGATGAAGCCCGAAAAATTGCTATTGAAACAGCCGCCAAATTGGGTATTGTGGGTTTATTGGCAGTTGAAATGTTCTTGACTAAAGATGGCAAGATTCTTATCAATGAAGTTGCTCCACGTACTCACAATAGCGGACACCATACCATCAGAGCCAATCATACTTCGCAGTTTGAACAACATCTTCGGGCGGTATTGGGCTTGCCTTTGGGCGATACCACAGCACACTCAAAAGCAGCAATGGTCAACCTTTTGGGCGAAGGCGGCTACACGGGTGAAGCCAAATATGAAGGCATGGAAGAATGTCTTTCAATATCAGGGGTTTACCCATTTTTGTACGGTAAAAAAATCACAAAACCCTTCCGCAAAATGGGACATATCACCGTTGTGGATGAAGATTTAGCAAGCCTAAAATCGAAGGTAGCGAAAGTAAAAGAAACATTGAAAGTTATCGCATAACCTGAAAAACCCTTTGAATTTGGCAATTCAAAGGGTTTTTCATTTTTTCAATTTAACTTTGTTAAAATTAAACGTCCTTAAACAACAATGGTAGGAATCATCATGGGCAGTATTTCAGACTTAAAAGTCATGGAAGAAGCCGTAGAAATTTGTAAACAATTTGGTGTAGCTTATGAAATCGACATTGTTTCGGCTCATAGAACGCCTTTAAAAATGGTAGAATACGCCCAAACGGCTCGTGAACGTGGCGTAAAAGTCATCATTGCGGGAGCAGGCGGAGCAGCTCATTTACCAGGAATGGTAGCATCGGTAACGACTTTACCAGTTATTGGCGTACCCGTAAAATCTTCAAACTCCATTGATGGTTGGGATTCTGTTTTGTCAATTCTTCAAATGCCATCGGGCGTACCCGTTGCTACGGTTGCTTTAAACGGTGCAAAAAATGCAGGAATTCTGGCAATTCAGATGATAGGCATTGAAAATCAGGAAATTGCTATTAAATTGCAAAAATATAAAACTGAATTGAGCGATAAAGTAGCAGAAATGGTTTCAGAATTGAGAAATAAATAATGTTTATGAGTTAGGTTTTAGCAAATGTTAAACTGACACCTAAAACCTAATCACTTACTCCGTTAAAACTAATTACTGCCTACTATTAACTCATAATTTCCTTACTCATAAAAAAACGCTATTATGGAAGAAAACCGTAATCCACGCCCCGTTGAAGAAACTTCAAAACTTCCTACTATTACGCTATTTGTATTAATTGCTATGGTAATTGCCTTACTTTATGTGGGTTGGCAATCTGTTAATAGTGATTCTGCAAAAGACGAGGAAATTGTCAGTAAAAGCCCTAATTCAGTAGCCGTGTCTGGACAAGGAAGTGCAGAAGCCGTTGTTGTGCCTCCTCCTATTGAAGAAGCAAATGGTGATAATGTAGCTAAAGATGAAAAAAAAGAGGAAGTAAAAGAAGAGGATAAGCAGAAAACGGTTGAACCAACGGAGAAGAAAAAACTCGAAGAAGAGAAACCAACGAAAAAAATAGAAACTCCCAAAGGAGGAGAAACCATTACGCATACAGTACAATCAGGAGAAACGTTTTTTGGCATTGCTAACCGTTATCATATTAGTAAAGCAACGCTTCAAACACTAAATCCAGATATAAAACCAGAAGGAATTAAAGTAGGTGTTACTAAATTGAATGTAAAAGTTAGAGCAATTCATACCGTAGGGCCAGGTGATGTACTCAGAGTTGTTGCTCAAAAATACGGCATTAGCAAACAAGCCTTAATGGATGCCAACAAAAAAACAAAAGATATGGCTGAACGTGGCGAGAAATTAATCATTCCGTTGCAGTAGTAACAAAAAAATAGACCACTGATTACATGGATTAAACAAATTTACACTGATTTTTTATAATTGTATCCGTGAAATTCTGTTTAATCGGTGTCATCCGTGGTCTAATGTTATCATTATTTTATCTTATAATCTCGAAGCGATACCATCGTGGATTTGCTGTAAGGTTTCATTCAAACCAAACGTCCAGTTCCAAGTTGGATAATGAGCCTTAAATTTAGATAAATCAGAAATGTACCAAATATGGTCGCCAATACGGTTTGTTTCTGAATAGCTATAACTCATCTTTTTACCCGTAATTTCCTCACAAATAGCAATTCCTTCCAACATTGAGCAGTTAGCAAAACGTCCTCCTCCAGCATTATAAACCTCTCCTGCACGTGGGTTTTGGTAGAAATGCCAGAACATATTTACCAAGTCATAAGAGTGAATATTATCACGAACCTGCTTTCCTTTATAACCAAAAATGGTATAATGATTTCCTGTAATGGCACATTTCATCAAATACGCCAAGAAACCATGTAACTGTGTTCCTGAGTGATTTGGTCCAGTCAAACAACCTCCACGAAAAACACCCGTTTTCATTCCAAAATAACGACCATATTCTTGAACCAATACATCCGCTGCTACTTTTGAAGCACCAAATAGAGAGTGTTTTGTGTGGTCAATACTGTGTAATTCGTCAATTCCATTCTCAAAATAGGGGTGATTGGCATCAATTTCAAAACGAGTTTCAGTTTCAATCAAAGGCAAGTAATTTGGATTATCGCCATAAACTTTGTTCGTTGATGTAAAAATAAACACCGCTTCTGGACAATGCTGACGAGTCATCTCTAACATATTCAAAGTACCGTTTGCATTCACAGAGAAATCTGTAAAAGGTTCTTTAGCAGCCCAGTCATGCGAAGGCTGTGCCGCTGTATGCAAAACACATTTAATATCCGTTCCGTATTCTTTAAAAATAACCTCTAATTGAGAAACCTCACGAATGTCAGCTTGATAATGCTTATAATTAGAGAATTGTTCCTCCAAACGGCTACGATTCCAAGCAGTAGAAGCCTCCGCTCCAAAGAAGTATTGACGCATATTATTATCAACGCCAATTACTAAATCAAATTTATCTGAAAAAAAGTTAACGGCTTCACTACCAATCAAGCCCGCTGAACCCGTTACGAGTGCAATGTTCATACGTAAGTTTATGAGTTATTATTTGAGTTTCTTTAGAAAATATCTATTTTCTAAATATTAATTAAACTTATTAGTAATGCAAAAAGCGTTACGAAGATATTCCGCAACGCTTTTTGTAATATTCAAAAGCTGAAAGTCAGTTGCTAATTATTATAATTAGTTACCTTGAGCATTAGTGCTATCGCTGAAAAGTTTTTCACGAATTTTATTAGCTCTAACTTCGTTCTCAGGTTTAGCAGCATATTTGTTTTTCGTCTGACGAGCAGCAGAATCAGGATGCACTCCATACACATACTCATCGTTTTCGTTGAGGTCTGTCTGCTTTATCTTATTATTTTTCTGATAGTCACAAGCAGTTGCCAATAGGGCAACGGCTGCAATAGTTAAAATATTTTTGCGATTCATTTTCGTAATATTCTGTTTTATTATGCAAAAATAGTGTAGTATCCTTAATTAAAAAAATGGACTCCGTATTATTAAACATCTTTTGAAAGATTTTCTGTAAAAAGACTATATTTTTACGGTAAAATGCACATTAATCCCAAATAGTTTAAAAAATATTTGATAATCTCGAATATTGGTATTAACATTGCAGAACATTTCACTAACCTGTGATTTCCTCCGTTAAAACTCTGACTAACAAGAGATTAACGTCAAACATCCATCTCGTACCAAGATTTCCCAATTTGATTTTAATCTTTACTATTTTTCAAAGAATTTTTCTTTACTTAACCACCAAACCACAAAGTGTTTACTTTGTTAAGTTTTCGATAATAATATTTTATGTATAAAATTGAAGAATTAGACATGATGCTCATTTCAGAGCTTCGTGAGCTTGCCCAAAAGTATGCTATTCCTGAAATTATAAATCTTCCTAAACAAGAACTTATCTACAAAATACTTAATAAACAGGCGGTAATGCCAATCAATGACCGTAAACCTGCCAGCAACAACATTATGCAAGAAGATAACAAAACCGAAAGAAAGGTAAGGAAAGAATCCGCACCTAAATCTGATGCACCACGGCCCAAAAGACAACGTATCTCAAAAGACGAAAACGATGTGTCTTCGCTCGAATTGGGGATAATCAGTGAGCCTGCGTATATACCAGAACAAACAAATACCAAAGCAGTACGTGAAACCAAGCCTGCGAAAAATACAGTTGAAACTCCAGCCGAATCACTTACTTACGAGTTTGATGAAGAACCAATAGTTGATTTTCCTGCTGATATTGAAGAAGATTTTACCGTAGATACTTCTTTCATTACGCCTGATGATACTTCTGGATTACCACAAGAACCAGAAACTCGTCCAGAGTCACGTCAAGCAGGAAATGGATTTAAAAAGCCAATTTACAATCAAGCCATCAGAGAATTTGATGGAATTATTGAAAATGAAGGCGTTTTAGAAATCATGCAAGACGGCGGTTATGGATTCTTACGTTCGGCTGATTATAACTATTTAGCATCGCCCGATGATATTTATGTATCACCATCTCAAATCAAGTTATTTGGTTTGAAAACAGGTGATACCGTTCGTGGGGCAATTCGTCCACCGAAAGAAGGAGAAAAATATTTTGCTCTGTTAAGAGTTGAATCTGTCAATGGAAAAACAACCGAAGAAATTCGTGATAGAATTCCTTTTGAATATTTAACGCCACTTTTCCCAGAAGAAAAATTAAGATTGTCTTCTCGTCCAGACCAATATTCGACCAGAATTTTGGATTTATTTGCCCCAATCGGTAAAGGACAACGTGGTATGATTGTAGCACAACCCAAAACGGGTAAAACGGTGCTTTTAAAGGAAATTGCCAATGCCATTTCTAAAAACCATCCAGAGGTTTATCTATTGATTTTATTGATTGATGAACGCCCAGAAGAGGTAACAGATATGCAACGTAGTGTACGTGCGGAAGTTATTTCATCTACTTTTGATGAACAAGCAGAACGCCACGTAAAAGTTGCAAGTATTGTTTTGGAAAAAGCAAAACGTATGGTTGAGTGCGGTCACGACGTAGTGATTCTGTTAGATTCAATTACTCGTTTGGCTCGTGCGTATAATACTGTCGTTCCTTCATCGGGTAAGATTCTATCGGGTGGTGTTGATGCTAACGCTCTCCATAAACCAAAGCGTTTCTTCGGAGCGGCTCGTAATGTGGAAAATGGCGGTTCATTAACCATTATCGCAACGGCGTTGATTGATACGGGTTCTAAAATGGACGAAGTTATCTTTGAAGAATTCAAGGGTACGGGTAACATGGAACTCCAGCTTGACCGTAAATTATCGAACCGTAGAATGTACCCTGCAATTGACGTAACGGCATCAGGTACACGTAGAGAAGACTTGTTGATGGACAAAGAAACCCTACAACGTGTATGGATATTGCGTAAACACATGAGCGATATGAACTCGGTGGAAGCAATGGAGTTTTTACAACAGCAAATGAAAGGAACAAGAACTAATGAAGAGTTCTTGGTTTCGATGAATAGATAGTAATTTTCGTAGTAGGGACTTTAGTCTGTTTATTACATTCAAATCCAGACTAAAGTCTGGGTTACGAAAACCGCTTCAAAGCCTTAAAATGGCATTTTGAAGCGGTTTTTTGTTTTGAAATTATACTACTAAACTTTTTGAGTAAGGTAATGATTTTATATAGTTTTCCATAAAAACCCAATCAGGATTACCTTCGGGTGTGACAGGTAGTTTGATTGTACTTTCTCTCATTCGCCCTAAATGCCACTTTCTTCCATAATTAAATCTAAACTTTTCCTTTCTAATCAATGCGATTAAAAACATTGCCGTAAATGGATTTAAATCGAATTTAGGATATAAAACGTTGACATCATCTAAGGCAAAATATGGCACGGGTTGATAAAAAGCTTCGGCAACACTCCCATTATAATTTACAGTAATTGAATTCCCACCATGATTTGGTTTTAAATCAATAAAGCCATAAACTCCGTTATTTGACTCTATGGGACGAATACAAGGAGTATTCCCTTCTCGCATATCTTTATTTACAATTCTTTCACCTTTTCCCAAATTGAATAAATCATCATATTTAAATGATTTCCATTTTAAACTTTCTAATTTAAAAGTTGATGGAAGTATTGATTTTGTAAAATCTTCGGGAATGTCAGATTTTATGTTGTAAACCCAATCTGGAATTTCAGAAGGTATTTTCAACATTTTTAAAGACCTATTTGCTTCTCTACCAAAAGCACTATACCGATATTTATTTTTCTCGATACACATACAATAAAATGTTTTCTCTTGAAGAGTCATTACTCTTTTAGGAATTAATATCATAATATTTTGAGACGTATAAAAGCTATCCTGTTGAACAAAAGTTGATAGTATTGCTCCACCTAATGCAACAGTTATAAGACCACTTGGATAAGCAGTAACACCGCATATTGCTTTTACTCGGGCAGTAACACCAAGGTTTTTAGATGTTCTTGATATAAAATTTACTGAATCTATTGATGCAGATTCAACAATTTCCATTTTATTCAAATCCAATTTATTTCCATAAGAGGTATCAAATAACTCCATTATAGGCACTATATTTTTCATTTTCGTTTCAAAATATCAAATACAACATACTTTTTCATTTCTGTAATAAAATCATTCTCTGAAATATTGGAATAATCAGTCTCCATATACGCCTCTGCACACCATTCATCTTTTGATGTAACTTTTTTCAAAACACTTTGTCCTGCTACTTGCGAGCGTGTATGATAGGCTTGCAACCACGATTCTTCTATTTCTTTCCAATTACCATTATCAACTCTGCCTTTATTTTTGGTTTTTATGTGTCCATCGTTTTTCCAATATCCAAACCATGATTGATGATATGGGTTAAGTTCATGCGGAACATGAGCCGTGAAAACCATAATACAAGTAACTACACCAACGGGATAAAAAATATCATCTGGTAATGACATAACTGCATCTAAACGGTGATTTTCTAAAATCTGTTCTCGCATCGGATGTGGAGAAATCGCACACGACATGGGAACTACTGCAATAGCTACACCGTTAGTTTTTAGACAATTAAGAAGATTATTGATAAAGTGAAGTTCGTGTAAACCATTACCTTTTTGTGAATAGGGAGGGTTTATCATCCCGACATCCGCTTTTCCTTTCACAGCATCAATCATGGCAATATCAAAACAGTTACCTTGATGAATATTAGCTTTTCCATCTCCTCTAAGAATCATGTTAGAAACAGCCAAAGCATACATTTCGGGTTGTTGTTCTATCCCAATTAAACAGTTCCGTCTAATATGCTTTTGCTCTTCTTCGGTATCAGTTTTTCTAAGCATTTCAGTCATTGCTGAAATCAAGAAACCACTCGTACCTGCACAAGTATCAAGCACAACACTATCTTTTCTAAGATTGGCAATTTTGGCAAATAATTCAGTTAAATGTTTAGGAGTCAGTACAATTCCTAAGCCCTGCTGGTCGCCACCTGTGTAACTCAAAAATTCACCGTAAAATGAACCTAAAACATCAAAATTGTTATAATCTTTGATGAATGGTCGTACTTTTTCATCCATATCACAAACGAATTTGTGTAATGGAGTTTGATTAATGGAATGATTGGTTTTCTTCAATTCTGGATGTACACTAATGAACGAATAAGGCTGTGTCATTACGTTCATTTTCCAATCAGGCATTTCAGTAGCGGCAATTTGTCTTTTTATTGCATCTGTAAGAGCATTTGGAAGCTCTTTTTCTTGGTCGAGTTCTTTGTATGATTTAGCAAAAGCATTATTCATCAAAGCAAGTAGAATACCGCTAACTAATAGAGGTTTGTTGGCTTCGCTGATTTTACCGTAATCTCTAATATCGTTATGTAGTGTTTTTGAAAAGGCTATTAAACTCTCGAAACGATTCTTTTCAACTTTTGGGTCGTGAATAACATTTTTAACGTATTGGTCAAATTTGATTATCCGTTTAACAGGATTTCGGGTTTTACTATCTAACAACTCATTGTATTTAGTCGAATCATTTTTAGCCCAAAGAAATGTTGAAATCTTCAATTCTTTCGGAGTTTGTCCGCTTATTGCAATAGCAATAACATTGTATTCTTTTGAAAGATGAGCTGCATAATTCAATACACCATCCACCGCATAATCTTTATATTGGTCTTTATTTGCACTCTCATGAAAACGAATATCTGCCTTACATTCAACCACAATCAGAATGTCACTTTCTTTATTTGAAGTTATAATAAACTCTGGTTTTCCTACTCCTTTACCGGATTTACTGGCACTTTGAAGACATTTTTGTATTCTTGGATTATTACTTTTTTGTTCTTCAATGGTTATATTTTCGTCATTACGATAACCTAAATCATCTAAAATATCTCTTACAATATTCTCGGTAATTCGTTCATTTATGGGTGTTTTCATACGGTCAAGACAAATAAAAAACGTGGGAACGTTGCATTTATTTGTCTCTGAGGGGGTCGAATCCCTGCAAACAGAATAAAGCAACGCCCACGTTTGACCGTAGGCGTTTATCGCTTCATTCCCTGTTTGCTTTGAATTTTTCGACCTTTCAGAGACAGGATTTTTAAGCTAAACGCTAATAATTATATGTCGTTTTTAAGTTTTTTTAGTTTAAAATTTGGTTGTTTTCGTTTTTTGCAAAGATATGTTAAAAATGAAGATGAAAGAAACTTGATATACGGTAACTGCATTATTTACGTGATTCTTTCAGTATTTGATGCTATGACAGCTTATTTTAGACAATTACAAACCAATCTGTAAATCACCACCAACTTCACAGTTAATTTGTCCGCCCGAATAAATAATTTTTTTGGCGTGTACTCTACTGTTAATTGTCACGGTATGTTTTACAGTAACATCATCAGTAGCACTTGGAATAACACCGCTAAACCACACACTTGTATCATTCCAATTCCCATTTTTTATGGTTTCAAAGACAGTTGGCGGATTTGGAATATTGGCTAATAATTTTACATCATCAATAAAAAATACTTGTCCGCCTGCTCCACTCCTATCTTGAATAACGACATCTTGCGTTGTAGATGGATTTCCCAAATCTGCCCAAGCAACTGTCACTAATGTCCATACACCCACGTCAAGGTCAATTGCTTTTTGGGGTGTACTATTGTTAGATACTTGTATTTTTACCTTTGCATTTGTTCCATTGGTGGTTTTACCAAAAGCCCAAAATTGAATTCCTCTGTTGTAATTATTTACATTAACGACATTATCACTATGGAAATACAAGCCTCCCCAAGCCGCATTCGGATACGCTTTAATTGATTTCAACCCATTTTTAACTTCTGGTTGTGTATTGTTAAAATCACTTTGAATATAAGACCAGTTATTCCAACCTGTGCCGAGAGCGTCATTATAAATAATTTGGTCGATTGTATTCGGGATATTTATTGTATAGGTTTGAGCAGAAACATTACTGTTAGTCAAGCCAGATTTATAAGCAATTGCTTTAATAGTTGCGGTGGCTGAAACATTAATTGGACTTGTATAAACTGTCCCAACGGTGGCACTTGGTACGCTTCCATCAGTCGTAAAACGAATACTTGCTCCTGCGGTGGTGGTACTCAATGATACAGTTTGAGCAGTTGTAAATGTCCCTCCCAATGGTGAAAATATCACATCAGAAACAATCGACGGACTTGGTGTTACGACTGACAATGAAGCACTTGCATTAGAAAGATTACCAAAACGGTCTTTAGCTTTTATGGTTAAATTATAGGTAGTATTTTCAGTCAAGCCTGCCAAATTCATAGTATTACTGGTACTTTCAAAAACCTTTGTACCATTATTGTATATTTCATAGGCAACGACATCCACATTATCGGTTGAGGCAGTCCAATTCAATGTAAAACTATTTGGCAATAAATTAGTGGAAGAAAGTGCAGTTGGAGTTGTTGGATTTACAACATCTGCTACGGGTGCTTGAATTCCGCCTACGCCTTTCGATAATAAACGAATATAAGAAGCCTGATAATAAATGGCAGGTTCGGTGATTTCCCAAGAATTTTCTGGCCATGAAGTATCCCAATCTTTGTAAGCCTTTGCAACTGGCTGATTTAACGGAGGAGCTAAAACGGGTCCCGAATATGAACCATCGGGTGAATAATATTTATTTACCCCACCAACTAAATACCCAGGAGGTGTATTTCCAGAAAAACTTCCCGAAGCACCAAACCAAGCATGATACATTTTCGTCACGGAGTTTTCTGCTCCGTAACTGCTCATATTGGTCAAAAAACTGAAACCTGTGGCATTCGTTCCGTGTATATAATGTAAATATGTTAAAGTGGCTTCTCGGTATCGTTCATTGTTGCTTGCATCTAAATTATACCGAATCATATTATTGAGATTATTCCCCGCACAACTTTTAATCTTACTACTTCCCCAATTATAGTCAGCATCGGTTACGTAAGCTCTATACGCATCATCTTGATTGACAAATGACGGTAAATTATTCGGCTGAAATTTCACTGAACTTGTCAGTCTATTTTTGATATTTGTTACCACACTTGCCGTAGCTCCTGCGGTTTTGGCATAATACAAAACGGCATCTTGAAAATGTTGTTCATACAAAGACGTATAACTTCCTGAGGCTTTTACGCAACTAAGACTTTCATAATTGGCATCAAAATAGGTTTTGTAGGTCATATTTCCTGTCAAAGCAAACAAATACGCCGCTGCTGATATTTGAAAACCTTTTCGAGTATAAGCATCCACTTCGGGGTCGGCACTGTCAAAACTTCCTGCATTAACAAATAATACCGACGGATTTGCTACCGCCCAATTCCACGCATTAATGGCAGCAGTTTGCAATGTATTTCCATACGTTTGCATAGTGACATTTGACAATGATTTATACTGAATGGCTCCCAATGCAAACGCCATTGCCCCCGTGAGCGTAGATGACGTACTGCCAGCTCCGTAATATTGTGTTGTGGTGACGGCACTCGGTGGCAAAGCATTCATGGATGTACCTGCGGCATTACCAACTTTACTCAAAACCGAGCCATTGGCATTTTGCATTTTCAATAGCCAATCCATTTCCCATTTTATTTCATCTAATAAATCTGGAATTCCATTGCCAGATTCTGGGATATTAGTATCATCAGCCCAAGCGGTTGGTTTTTCTTCGTAAGCCAAAAGCATATCCGAAAAAACGCTAAAAGTGAAATTGGTGTATTTATTATAATCACCTGCGTCAAACCAACCACCCGAAACGTCTTTTGCGGTAGCCGCATTATTTTTATCGGTTACCAAACGAGCCTGTAAATCTTGATTGGCATTATTGAAAGCGGGATTAGCATCTGCCCAAATTCCTGCGTAAGTAGCAGTTTTAGCAAAACCTCGACGATTATAATAAAACATTTTGGTTGCCGCTTTCAAGACATTGTTATATACATTATCGTTAATCTCGAAAGTATGAGAACGTACATTTTTCCCTACGTCAAGCACATAATATGAACCTACCGTTGTCAGATTACTGAAATCAAACCACCAAACTTTATCGCCTGATTGTCCGTGCAATGCTCCACCTTTCCATGCGGCGGGCATTGCTGTGTAAACAACGGCATTGGTCGTGGCATTGCGTACTTGATAAAGTGAACTCGGAGTGAATGTTTGGGCATTATTATACCCATTTATTGGATTAGAAATAAAGGTGATTTTTCGAGCGTTAATGGGATAACCAAACTGGTCAATTTTAATATTGGGCGAAATGGTTTGAGCCATTGAATTAAAGCAGAAAAAAACAAAAATCCCGAAAAAACAAATTTGCTTTTTACAATGCTCAACAGAAAATGGTGTGTATCGTTTCATGATTCATGCGTTTAGAAAATATTAATAAATTTACTTCATTTAGAAACGCTATTAAAACCATTTACTCGAATTAAAAGAAAAGAGGCTATCCAAAAAGAAAGCAACAGCCAAATATTCTTTGGTAATTAACCTCACCCCCAACCCCCTCTCCTGCTGAGAGGGGGCTTCTTAGATCCAAAACTCTCTTCTCAACAGGAGAGGGGTCGGGGGTGAGATCTTTCGCAGAATAATATTTGGCGATAAAACTTTTGGGAAAACCTCTTTTAAAAAGATCCTTATTTTTAAACCTCTACAACAGCTTTTATAACACCATTTTTAGGGTCGAGCCATGACTCAAAATTATCTTTTATTTCATCAAACTTTACTCGATGCGTTATATAAGTCGTTGGTTTCACTAAACCTTTTTTCATGGACTCAACCACTTTTTCAAAATCTTGTCGGGTGGCATTTCTACTACTCATCAATGTCGATTCTCGCTTATGAAATTCGGGGTGACTGAACGAAATTTCGCCTTTTTGCAAACCAACTAAAACATATCTTCCGCCGTGTGCCAAATATTGAAAGGCATTCAAAATAGCTTTTTGATTACCCGTAGCATCAATAATGACGGTCGGCATATCGTTATTGGTGATTTCTTGTAATCTTTCTAACACATTTTCAGCAAGAGCATTTATGGTAAAGTCAACGCCTAATTTTTGTTTACAGAAATCCAATCTTGATTCATTCACGTCCAAAGCAATCACCTTTGCTCCTGCAATTCGGGCAAATTCCATACAACCCAAACCAATTGGACCAGCACCCACAATTAGCACAAACTCGCCTGCTTGTACATCCGCACGTCTTACGCCATGAGCGCCAATTGCTAAAGGTTCAACCAATGCCAATTCATCGAAAGAAAGTCCTTCGTTGGTAATCAAAAATCGGATTGGCACACGGATATATTCCGCCATACCACCGTCGATATGCACGCCAAAAACTTGTATATCTGTACAGCAATTTGGTTTTCCATTGCGACAAGCTACGCATTTTTCACAATTGAAATACGGAATAAATGTGACTGCATCGCCAACTGAGAAATTAGGATTTTCTTCAATTTCAACGATTTCACAAGCTAATTCATGGCCTAAAATTCGGGGATAATTAAAAAATGGTTGTGTACCTTCAAAAGCGTGTAAGTCCGTTCCGCATATACCAATGCGTTTTACTTTCAAAATAACATAATCTTGAATAAGTTGAGGTTTCTCCGCTTCTTTGTATTCAAATTCTTTGGGAGTGTTACACACTAATGTTTTCATAGATTTATAATCGTGTTTTTAAGGTTTGTATTACAGCGTTTCAACGAGTAAATTACGGTTTATTCCATCAGGAGTTAAACGATTCCACAAAATTATCTTTATATATTTCCTTAAACAAACTCTAAATTCTTCTTTATAAAGCCGTTCAGCTATGCAATCTACTTTCAATTCAATCAACCAATACGTGAATAAATGTGCGGTTTTTTCGGAGCAGGAAATTCAACTTTTTGATGATTTATTGCAACATAAAACCGTAAAAAAGAAAACCATGCTTTTGAGTGAAGGTGAAATTTGCAATTTCGAAGCCTATATTCTCAAAGGTTGTATTCGTACTTTTTGCATGGATGAAAACGGTGCGGAGGTTATCTTACAATTTGCCGTAGAAGATTGGTGGGTTAGTGATATTGCCAGTTTTCACGAGCAAACGCCCAGTAAATTATATATAGAAACCTTAGAAAATTGCGAATTACTCATACTTACGCACGAAGCAAAGGAAGAATTACTCATGAAAGTTCCTCAATTTGAGCGTGTTTTCAGGCTAATGGTTCAGCGAAATTTATCCGTTACTCAAAATCGTTTGGTTAATACCATCGCCAAACCTGCCCAAGACCGTTACATTGAGTTTTTGGAACGTTATCCGTCCATAGTCCAAAGAGTAGCTCAACATTATATCGCTGCTTATTTGGGAATTTCAGCAGAGTTTTTGAGTAAAATAAGAGCAAAAATGTCAACAAAGCGTTAATTTCTTGTCATAGTTCAATGTTTTGGCTTTGAGAATGTGCCAACTTTGTATCGTCAAAAAGGTAAATTCAAACAGACTTGCTTTTGAAGAAAACTGTAAGTTTTCAAATATCTATGTTTTCTATCTTATCTATATGGTCTATTTCCATTACCATTGAGGTAGGATAGGAAACATTTGACTCAAACGTTCCGTTTGTGTAAATCATTTTTGAATCAGTATAAAAAGCTGCGATGGGTACAATTTAACTAACCAATTCATTTAGGATTTAGGCATTTTCTTACTCCTCGACAAAAATTCAACCATTTAACAGATTTAGAAATCATGGCAAATACAGTAATTCATAAAGCAGAAACACGTGGACACGCTAATCACGGTTGGCTTAATAGCTATCATACTTTTAGTTTCGCAAGTTATCGTGATCCAGAAAGAATGCACTTTGGCGTTCTCAGAGTATTAAATGACGATACCGTTGCTTCGGGGAGAGGTTTTGGTACGCATCCGCACGACAATATGGAAATCATCTCTATTCCATTAGAAGGCGACCTTGAACACAAAGACAGCATGGGTAATTTAGCGGTAATTCGTAAAGGAGATATTCAGATAATGAGTGCAGGAACGGGCATTGCTCACAGCGAATATAACCGCAGTCAAGACGAATTAGTGAAGTTTTTACAAATTTGGATATTTCCTAATAAAAGAAACGTTACGCCACGCTACGACCAAGTCACTTTGAATGAGGGCGACCGTCATAATAAATTCCAACAAGTGCTTTCTCCAAATGCAGATGATGAAGGCGTTTGGATTCACCAAGATGCGTGGTTTTCAATGGGAAAATTTGACAAAGATTTTTCAACAGAATACAGCATTAAACGTGCAGGAAACGGAGTTTATGCGTTCATTTTGAAAGGGGACGTAACCATAGAAGGAACGCAGTTAAACACAAGAGACGGTTTCGGAATTTGGGATACTGACAAAATTACCATCACTGCCAATTCAGACGATGCGGAGGTTTTATTGATGGACATTCCAATGGAAATTTAAGCGTAACACAGACTTCAGCCTGTTTAGAAGACAAACAGACTGAAGTCTGTGTTACTTACAGCCCTTCCTCTTCTAATTCCTGACTTCCCCTAAAACGCTCTTGATAATTTTCTAAAAGTCGTTCTAATTGCCAAGACGTAATGGAAAGTTTATTGATTGGAAATTCTTGAATACGTCCGTTATTGGTAAATACGAAGATTTCGGAGTATTCATTTTTCTTTATATCAGGACGAATTTGTAATCCGTGTACCATTGCCCAAGAAACAAATGGCTGACCAATTACTTGAATACCGTCTTGACTAAGAATGAGTTTTGGCTGTGGCTTGGCATTTTGTATATACTTGTAAATCAAAAAAATAGATAAAGACAAAAATAAAAAACCAAGAAAATATTCGGTTTGAATGAGAAAAAAAATCATGTACAAAGAAGTACCTAATCCCCCCAAAAGCAACAAAAGATGGTCAGTTGGGCGGGTATAAATAATCGTATGTTCAGGAACTTCATTCACGTTTTGGGGTATTGATTATTTGTTACTGGTTATTGGAAATTGGTTATCTGGTAACTGATTAAATCACTCAATCACAAATCACTCAATCACCATTAATTAAGCCTCGGGTCGATTGGGTAATTTGCCATAACTTTAAAATCTCCGCCCATTTCTTTCAAAATACTTCTCCAAAAAGTCTCAGCGGGTGTGTCAAAAATTACGTCAGCAGTAGTTTTAGAGACAATCCAAGAATCCTTTTTCAATTCGTTATTCAGTTGGTCAATTTCCCAACCTGAATAGCCAATAAAACAACGAATATCTTTTGCCGACAATACACCATTATTCAGTAACTCTTTGACTTGCTGAAAATTGCCGCCCCAAGTTACTCCTTTCATTATTTCAACACCTCCATCAATAACGTCTGGGCGGCGATGTAAATAATGGAGCGTATTGTGTTGGACGGGGCCTCCAACAAAAAGGGGAATATCTGGATAAATATTCTCTTCCAAGACATCCGCAAGAAAAAGATTGGAAGTTTGATTCAAAATCAAGCCAAACGAACCTTGAGTAGTTTCGTGTTCACAAACCAACACGACGCTTCGCTCGAAATTAGGGTCACCTAAAAACGGTTCAGAAATCAACACAGAGCCTTTCGATATGTTTCGCATTTGTTTTATGAGGTGTTTATAAGCCCCGATGAATAAAAATCAGGTTTTTTATTTACGTATCTTTGTTACTAAAAATACGATGCAAACCGCAAATCTCCAAACAGTCTATTTACTTTTAGGCTCTAATTTAGGAAATAGAGAAGAAATACTTAGTCAAGCCATTGCTTTGATTCAAGAAAATATTGGGATAATTATTTCACAGTCAAAATATTATGAAACTCCTGCTTGGGGAAAAACCAACCAACCTGATTTTTTAAATATTGCTTTAGAAATCTCTACAAATTTGATGCCTTTAATGGTTTTGGAGCAAAGTCAGGCAATTGAACAACAATTAGGACGAGTCAGAATAGAAAAATGGGGGGCGAGATTAATTGATATTGACATCATTTTCTACGGACAAGAAACCGTTGATATTTCTAACCATCTACACATTCCGCACCCACTGATGCAAGAAAGACTTTTTGTTTTAGAGCCAATGGCAGAAATTGCCCCTAATTTTATACATCCCGTTTTGGGAAAATCGGTAGCTGAACTTTTGGAAGAAATTAGGTAATTGGTTGATTTGTTATTGGTTAACTGGAAACTGGGTATTGGTCAGTAACTGAGTATTGAAACTTTTAATAACCAATTACTAATCAACCAGTAACCAGTCACAAATCAACCAGTAACCAATTTTCCTCCCACCGAATAAGGCAACCAAAGTATAAAAACTGTCTGATTATCAACGCATTGTACTTTAATATTTCCTCCGTGTAGTTTTACAATTCTATTCACCAGCGATAGTCCAACGCCATAGCCTTTGATACTTGCGGTATTTTGACTGCGATAAAAAGGCTCAAAAATCAAATCCATTTCAGGTTTTTCCATTTTACCTTGATTGGTAAATTGCACTTCAATATGGTCTTTCAAAAAGTGTAAACTCACTTTAACTAAATGATTATCAGAGAATTTACAGCCATTTTCCATCAAATTCACGAAGGCAGTTTTGAGTAATTGGGCATTTCCTTTTACCACCAATTGCGTATCTTCTTCCAACTCATCGGCAAAATCTACTTGTACTTGATAGTTTTGTTCGGCTTGAAGGAGTAAATCGCCTGCTTCCCAAATTGTTTCGTCCAAACGGACTTCATCATACATCAATTTATGGTTCAAATCACTCACTTTTGCTAATTCCAAAAGCGTATTTGAGAGTTGTCCCATTTCTCGAATATCTTGCCTAACTGACTGTAAAGTCGCTAAATACTCCTCTGGCGAACGACTTTTCAGCAAAGCAACATCAATCTGAGCCCCAATCTTCATTAAAGGGTTTTTCATCTCGTGGGAGACATTGGAAACGAATAAATTTTGTAATCTAAAAACTTCGCTAATACGCTCTAAGAGTTCATTAAAAGTGGCAGTCAGTCGTCCAATTTCATCTTTGGGATTTTGTATCGTAAGCCGCTGATTGACATTCTGGGGATAAATGGTTTGCACTTGTTGAATAACCTCCGAAATTGGGGACAAAGCTCTTACCGAGAAATAATATCCAACAAATGTTACCAATAAAAAGACAATCAAAAAGAGCCAAATCATGGTGTTAAAAAGGTTTTCTAAATCTTTCTCTCCCGACACATCCACTGCTCCAGCCACCGTCACTACCCGATTAAAACGGTCGGTATATAGCATTCCTACAATTTTAAAATCTCCTTGTTTGAAACGAGCAAAGTGTTGTTTCCTGATTTTATTTAACATTTCAGGAGAGATTTTAAAACGACTCGTATCGTTTCGGGAATAAACTTTTAAGTTTTTATAATCGTAAATAATTAAGTTTTCACGATAAAGAACGTCGTTATTTGCCTTTTCAATTTTCTTTAATAGCTTGGCATTCACCTCTTTAACGGTCACTAATAGTTCTGCCGAAGTTGTCGCTTTTTGGGTAAGACGTTTATAAAATTCGTCCTCAATATAGTTATGACGAAGCCAATAAATCACCACGAAGATTGCTAAAACAATCACCGAAACTAATAAAGTAAATTGTAAAGTAAGTTTGGCTCGTATTTGCATATTTTCAGTGAACAGTTATCAGTTAACAGTAAACAGTAAACAGTTATAAATTATCTACTCTCTGTTTACTGATAACTGCTCACTGATTACTGAAATTATTCTTCTATTTTCAACACATAACCCACACCATACTGTGTATGAATGAGTTTGGTATCGTAATTTTTATCTACTTTTTTACGTAGCATCGTCATAAAAACCTCAATCACATTTGTTCCCATATCGATTCTACTATCCCATACTTTTGCGGCAATATCTACTTTAGAAATCACCTTTCCGTGATTCGTCAAAAGGTATTCCAACAAAGCAAATTCACGGGCTGTCAAATCTATTTTACTACCGCCTCTTGTAACAGTGTGAGCATCAAGATTCATCTCTAAGTCGGCGTAATTCAACACATTACCTGTTACTGGCAGTATTTGATTTCGTTTTACTAAGACTTTTATACGAGCCAAAAGTTCTAAAAAATCAAATGGTTTTACTAAATAATCATCCGCTCCTGCATCAAAACCCATTAGTTTTTCTTCAATACTTCCCAAGGCGGTCAGCATCAAGATGGGCGTAGTGATTCCTTCTTCACGTAACTCTTTACTGAGTTGCAAACCATTCATTCCTGGCATAATGATGTCAGTAACTATTATTAGATATTGGCTTTTTTTGGCAAGGTGCTTACCAATCATTCCATCATAAGCAATATCTACCTCAAAGCCATTTTCCTCAAGTCCTTGTCGGAGCGATTGTAGCGTTTTAGGTTCGTCTTCTATTAATAATATTTTCATTTTGTTGTTCGTTTTTCGATGCTTAATGTTCGACAACCTTCATATCCTTACATCGAATAACGAGTATCAAACATCGATTTGTACCAAAGATAAAATAAAAAACTCCACATGAAGCATTCTGCTTTGTGGAGTTTAAAATCTATAATCTTTTTCTTTAAATCTCTAACTTAAAGATTTTCCGAAACTTTTGATTTATCCATCGTTGCCATCGTTCCGAAAATATAATCCCAAATTGGCGAAGATACTCCAAAAACGGCATTTCCATCTTTGTAGTGATGTACAGCGTGATTAATCCATAATTGTTTCATGAAGTTTTTGGGTGGAGCATAAGCATGTACCGAATAATGTACCAATAAATAGGCTGCATATCCCCAAATAAAACCTGGGAAAAAAGCGTAAGCAGATTCACCCATTAAAACAAAAAAGAAAGAAAAAAGCGTTATAGCTGCCACCGCCGCAAGAATTGGAGGCATTGCCAAACGAGTTTTATCTTTTGGATATTCGTGGTGAACGCCGTGAGCTACGTATTGAAATTTTGCTCTTGACTCAGTAGTTGGTTCGATATGGTAAACACTACGGTGTACCCAATATTCAACAAAAGTGAATGTAATGGTTCCCAAGGTAAATAATCCACCAATAGTTGTATTATCTAAATCTGTATGCGTAAAAGCATAGTAGCCCAAAATTGCACCCGAAACAAAAAACATTGATACAGGAACTGCAATATGGGTATGTGAAAGTTTTTCTAAAACAGGGTTTTCAAACAACTGTTTTGTTCCGCTATTTTTAGGTCTTATCTTTTTTTGTGTTGCTTCCATAAAACTCTTTTACTCGCAGGTTTTAGCTTATTATATTTAGAGATTTTACTGTTAACGAAATTGTACTTATTTAATAAAAATTCAAGAATATATATCTTTTCATTGAATTATAGCCACAAAGATACGTAATAAATTAATTTGAAGATTGGGGAGTTATAAAAATTAATTTTGCCACATTTATGTAATCACCTTGTGAATATTCAAAATCTGTCTTGTTTTATGAGTAACTTCTATATAAACATTGTCGCCAATTTGAAACTGCTCATAAATATCTTGTGTGACCCTTATTTCCTTCAATTTTAGGTTATTAAACTTTAGAATGCAAGGGTTATCTTCAACGCTATTTTTATCAATGATGATAACTTTCCCTATTAGTTTATTCTTGTCTATTGTTAAACCTAAAAATATCTTAATTACCTCAATTAGAGGTAAGATAATAATAGAAAGATAAAACAAGTAAATATACCAATCTTCATTAATTGAATTCTTTGTTGTGTAAGAGTAAAGAATAAAAGCAACAGAAATACATAAAATTATAATGATATTTGATTTTTGATGCTCTCTCTGATACCCTTTTATTTTTTCTGAATCTTCTAAACTAAGCGGATGTAATTTCATCTTATTTAAAAATTTCCTTCTAACTTTTCGGTGACTTCGCTCTAATAATTAATCTCAACGATTGGTCGTAGGTAACATAATTCCAAAGCCAGTTAATGAAGATTAGAAGTTTATTTTTTACACCTACAATCGCCATTAAGTGAACAAACATCCACGTCAGCCAAGCAAAAAATCCTTGGAAACGCCAAAAAGGCAAATCTACCACCGCTAAATTTCTTCCAACGGTAGCCATCGAGCCTAAATCTTTGTAAAAGAACTCGGTAAGTGTATTTCCACGAATGAGTTTTCTCAGATTTTTTGCTAATAATTTACCTTGCTGAATCGCAGGTTGTGCCACTTGTGGATGTCCGTTTGGATATTTTTCTTCGGTCATAAAAGCAACGTCACCAAGAGCAAAAATGTTTTGATAACCTTCCACTTGACTATAACGATTTACTTTCATTCGTCCACCTCTCGCCAACACTTCGGGATTGATTCCTTCAATAACATTGGCTTTTACACCCGCTGCCCAAACTAAATTATTGGTACGAATTGTTGTTCCGTCATTGATATACACATATTTGCCATCAAAATCGGTAACTCGTGTGCCTAACCTTACATTTACGCCCAATTGCTCCAGATATTCTTTTGATTTTATTTGGGCATTTTTTGACATTGGCCCTAATAACTCAGCCCCCGATTCGATGATATGGATTTGCATCAAATCAAAGTCTAATTCTGGATAATCTTTTGGTAGAACGTGTATTTTCATTTCAGCTAACGTTCCCGAAACCTCCACGCCTGTTGGACCTCCCCCTACCACAACAACATTCATCAAACCAACTCTATCTTCTTGATTATCAGAAACTAACGCTTTTTCAAAATTTTCTAAAAGCCTATTCCTTAAACCCAAAGCCTCTCCTACCGACTTCATCGGCAGGGCTCTTTCTTGAATATTTTGATTGCCAAAAAAGTTGGTATCAGCCCCAATTGCCAACACTAAATAATCATATTGCAATTCCCCCAAATCGGTTTCGATGGTGTTTGCTTCTGTCATAATCTTCGTCACCGAAGCCACCCGAACATGAACATTGGGGTGATTATGAAACGCCAGTCGAAGGGGAAAAGAAATCGCAGAAGGTTCAAGTCCAGCGGTGGCAACCTGATAAAAAAGTGGCTGAAATTGGTGATAATTATTTTTATCAATCAATACCACTTGAAAATCACTATCGTCGGCAAGATGTTGAGCAAGTTGCAAGCCACCAAAGCCCGCACCGATTATGATTACTTTTTTCTGACTGGTTTCTGGAATATTTAAGGGCATAATTTAGTTTTTTGATGGAACACAGATGAAATTGATTAGACATGGATGCTTTTACTGAAATCATTGTAATCAGTGTCTAATCGGTTTAATTCGTGTTCTAAATTTTGGTATTCATATCTTGCTTGGATAACCTACTTTCCTGCACAAACCTGTGCGGGAAATTTCCAACTGGTTGCGGTTATTTTCTCGTAATAACGTTCATACAAAGGTAAAATATTTTCAATATCAAATACTTTTGCTCTTTCGAGGGCATTATGTTTAAATTGATTGAGTTTTTCGTCATCTTCCAAGAGTGATATGGCATTTTTTGCCATGTCTTCCACATCCCCTACTTTAGAGACATACCCCGTTACCCCATGAATATTTACCTCGGTAATTCCTCCCGCATCAGAGGAGATAATCGGTACTTCACAAGCCATTGCTTCTAAGGCTGCCAACCCAAAACTTTCTTTTTCAGAGGTCAAGAAAAATAAGTCTGCCAAAGAAAGTACCTCTTCGATAACGTCTAATTTCCCTAAAAATCTAACATCTTGTTGAACGCCCAATTCACGGCAAAGCATTTCGATGCCTGTTCGTTCTGGACCATCGCCTACTAATAATAATTTACTCGGAATTTTCTGATTAACTCGATAAAAAACCTGTACAATATCCTCTATTCGTTTGACTTTTCGGAAGTTAGACGTGTGCATCAAAAGTTTTTCTCCGTTCGGACAAATGGCAATTTTAAAATGGTCTTTTCTTAGTTTTTTAAATCTTTCTAAATCAATAAAATTGGGGATTACCTCTATATTATTGACAATTTCAAATTCTTCATAAGTTTCATTTCTCAGACTTTCAGAAACCGCTGTCACGCCGTCAGACTCATTAATTGAGAAAGTAACGACAGGTTCAAACGATGGGTCTTTGCCAACCAAAGTAATATCTGTACCGTGAAGTGTAGTGATAAATGGAATGTGAATTCCTTTTGATTTCAGAATTTGTTTTGCCAAATAAGCCGCTGAAGCGTGCGGAATGGCATAATGAACGTGCAGTAAGTCAAGTTGTTCGTTGGTAACTACATCTACAATTTTACTCGCCAGAGCTGATTCGTAGGGTAAATATTGGAAAAGTGGATAAGACGAAATACTCACTTCATGGTAATAGATATTTTCATTAAAAAAATCTAACCTTGATGGTTGCGAATACGTAATAAAATGCACTTGATGACCCACTTTGGCGAGGGCTTTTCCTAATTCGGTGGCCACTACGCCACTACCGCCGTAGGTTGGATAACAAACAATTCCGATTTTCATTTATCAATATTCAATGTGGAATGAAAGAATGAGCGATTGACAGAATGTTAATTTAGATTAATCACAAAAACCTAATACCTAACACCTTTTCATAATTAGAACAAAGAAAATATAAAAATGTCTCACTCAGTAAAAGATTTTCTTTTTTGGGGGATTAAAAAGAGATAATTTTGGGGTATTACCTCACCCCCCAGCCCCCTCTCCGATTGAGAGGGGGCTGGGGCGGTGAGGTTTATTCTCATGAAAGAACCTCGCAAAGTAACATATCTCCAAGCTCTACAAGGCTTTCTCCGACTGATTCGTTGGCAGAATTTGGCGATTATTGTCTTTACTCAATACTTTACAAGGTTTTTCTTAGTTGAAGATAATGTGCTATCATTGAGCAGTTTATTGGAAATTTTCAAAGAAAAAAACCTGTTTATCATTTCCTTAGCCACCGTTTTGATTGCCGCTTCGGGTTATATCATTAATGACTATTACGATGTAAAAATTGATTTGGTCAATAAACCCGAAAGAGTGGTTATCGGCAGATACATCAAACGCCGTTGGGCTTTGTTGATTCATCAATTTTTTAATGGTTCTGGTATTTTATTAGGCTTATTAGTAAGTCGGAAAGTTGCTTTGGTGAATTTGGCGGCAGTTTTTTGTTTGTGGTTATATTCTAATCAGTTGAAACGTTTGGCATTTTGGGGTAATTTGATGGTAGCCATTCTGACGGGATTCTCCTTGTTAGTTTTAGCCGTTTATTATCCTGGACATCAGCGAGAAGTGTGGATTTATGCCATATTTTCGTTTTTCATTACGCTTATTAGAGAGATAATTAAAGATATGGAAGACGTAAAAGGAGATGAAAAACACGGTTGTAGAACCTTGCCCATTATTTGGGGAATTGCCCGAACAAAATGGTTACTTTATATTCTGATGGCTTGTTTTATCTCTACACTTTTTGTTTTAGCGACTCAATTACCGAATGATAGAATTGCGTATATATTTTTATTAATGATGTTTCCAGTGGGATTTTTGACTTACAAATTGGTGTATGCCGACAAACCCAGAGACTTTGCTTTTTTGAGTGATGCTTGTAAGGTTATTATGCTTTTGGGGGTTTTGACGATGGTGTTGGTGTAAGTGAATCCACCTTTTTTTAATTATATTAAGTCTATTTTTGTATTATGCAAACGATTCATAAAATACATTTTGGTTTAGCTCAAAAAATGGGAGCCATTAAAGATGCTTCTGTAGAATTAGTAGTTACGTCTCCTCCATACCCAATGATTGAAATGTGGGATGAAATTATGAGCGAACAAAACCCAAAGATTCAACAGGCTTTAATTGACAATAAAGGAGCTATTGCCTTCGAGCTAATGCACCAAGAATTGGATAAGGTTTGGGAAGAGGTTGTAAGAGTAACTAAATCAGAAGGATTTGTTTGTATTAACATCGGTGATGCAACCAGAAATATTGATGGAGTCTTTCAATTGTATTCTAATCATTCACGAATTATCCAATATTTCTTACAAAATGGTTTTTCATTGCTTCCATCTATTATTTGGCGTAAACCAACCAACTCTCCCAATAAGTTTATGGGGTCTGGAATGTTACCTGCTGGTGCGTACATGACACTCGAACATGAGCATATTTTGATTTTCAGAAAGGGAGGAAAAAGAATTTTCAAATCTGAAAAGGAGAAAGCTAATCGTCAGCAAAGTGCTTTTTTTTGGGAGGAACGAAATCAATGGTTCTCCGACCTTTGGGAAGTCAGAGGGACAAATCAAAAGTTAGACCTTAAAAATTCAAGAGAACGAAGTGGAGCTTATCCTTTTGAAATTCCTTATCGTTTGATAAATATGTACTCCGCAAAGGATGATACTGTACTTGACCCATTTCTGGGTACAGGCACAACGACATTGGTGGCAATGGCTTTGGGCAGAAATAGTATTGGATATGAAATAGATACAAATCTCTCAGAAACAATTTTCAAGAATTTAGATGAACATAAAATCAATATTTTGAATGAAATGATTAAGGATAGATTAAAGTCTCATACTGATTTTGTTGAAAAAAGAATGATTGCCACAGAGACAGATTTTAAGCATTTTAATGAATTTTATAAATTTCCAGTAATGACTAATCAAGAGACGAAGTTATGTTTTAATTTTCTGAATAGTATTAAAAATACTGATAATCAGATAGTTGTCAATTATTCTACCATTCCAGAATTGAATTTTGGTTACGTAAAAGCACAAAAAGAAAATAAAGGGCAACAAGTATTGGCTTTTTAAAAATGACAAAGCAAGAAACAAAAAGATATTCTTCTGATTTTGGGAAGAAAGAAAAAGTATTAAATTATACTTGTCAGACGTATCAATTATCCCGTCCGAATAAGGTAGGTACGGTTATGGCATTAATTAGAGAATGTCAACCTCGAACTATTGAAGATTGGGAGAGTTGGTATTTTAAAAATGCGGTAACAGATGGTAAAGCATCCTATAAAATTACTCAGGAAAGTTTAAGGGAATTAGGTGTTCGCTTACACGAAAAAATCACTCAAGTAGTTATTCCTGAATGGCAAGAAGCATTTCAGCAATTGACCTTAGAAGATTGTATAAGTTATATTCACAATCTCACAATTAATCGTACTTACGATGGCTATATCCGTGAAAAATCCGTCGTCAATGATGGTTTAGCCAAAATTTTTCCTAATGTATTATTTGAAGAAAGTTCTCCCGAACTTGACCATGCTGGCGATATTGATTATTTGGGTTATGTAGGAGAATCGGAACGCCGACCGAAAGCCTTTGGTATTCAAATAAAACCTATCACAGCAAAATCAAATTTTGGCAATTATTCCCTATCGGAACGTATGAAAGCCAGTTTTGACTCATTCACAGAAGATTTTGGAGGGAGAGTTTTTATCGTTTTTAGTAATGATGGGGAAATTTGGAATACAAAAATCGTTGACGAAATCACAAAAGAAATAGATAGACTTTCAAACATAATATTACCTTGAAAAACCTTGCCATTTTTGCATCAGGCTCTGGCTCAAATGCCGAGCGAATTGTTGAATATTTTGCTGACTCTGAGGAGATTAATGTTAAAATATTCCTTTGTAATAATCCCGAAGCGGGCGTTATCCAACGTGCCGAAAGGTTACAAATTCCTTTAGTAATGTTTGACCGCCCTGCTTTCAAGTCGGGCGAAGTCGTGAAAATTTTACAAGAAAACCAAATTGATTGGGTGATTTTGGCGGGTTTTCTTTGGCTCGTTCCCAAGAATGTCGTGGAGGCTTTCCCTAATAAAATCATTAATATTCACCCTGCTTTATTGCCAAAATTTGGCGGAAAGGGAATGTACGGACATTTTGTGCATGAAGCCGTTGTGGAAAATAAAGAAACTGAATCGGGTATTACCATTCATTTTGTCAATGAGCATTACGACGAAGGTGCAGTTATTTTTCAAGCTTCCTACCCCGTTACACCAACTGACACGCCCGAAGATGTGGCCAAAAAAGGACAGGTATTGGAACATAAACATTTTCCAGAAGTAATTGAAAAAGCGATTTTAACGCTTGGACAATAAAATACAAGCCATACTGAATATCAAAAATGAATTTTGAACTAATAAATTCAAA